>NZ_JAYEDA010000002.1:0-551086 GCF_034651565.1 Chryseobacterium sp. MHB01
ATACTGTCCGTTTGGTTCGGTAAAAGTAATATTTAACTTATCATAAGTCAGTTTACGGAATATATTAACTCCGGATGAATTCTTGCTCAGGGAAAACTTTCCGCTGCGCCCTAATACATTATAATAATAAGTATCTTCAGGAAAACCGTTGAAAGGATTGATATTCCTGTAAATAAGAGCGGTCAGTCCGTAGGTAGACCATCCTAAGCCCAGATCTGAAGCCTTATTGTAACGGCCTGAGTTATTGGGGTGGTAATTCATACCACAATTAAGAGTAATATCTTTGCTATGCGTTGCCAGAGAAAAAAACGGAATATTGGTTTCCGGAATACCGGAAGATATGGCTACAGGAGATTTTACATAAGTCGGTAAAGAAGCCGCTGACGGAGCTGAAAGAAAATTCTCTTCAATAGTAGCCGACTGGGCTGAAAAAAAGTTTACCGAAAGCTTTACTACAAGCAGTATTTTTATAATGTTCTTGATTCTCATAGTTACTTCTTAATCAATTTAGCACTCGCTGTTTTGTTATCATTCGTCTTCACCGTCACCAGATACGCTCCCTGAACCAGGTTCTGTGTATTGATCTTGGTCACTTTATTTTTTGTTTTCAGGCTCTGCAATTGTCTTCCGCCCATATCATATACAACAATTTCTGCCTCGAACTTTCCATCACCCAGCTTCCATCTTCCATCTTCCATTCCAATCTCCACATACGCGTAATCTGATACAGGATTCGGATAGATCTTAATATCCTGCTTTTCAATAAGCTGATCAATCTGCCTGTCACCCAGCTTTACGATCTTCCAGTTTTCTTTGCCAAGCTCTTCGGCGCTCGTCCCGGCCAAAACAATCGAACCGTCTCTGTTCAGCTTTATATCCGAAAGTCGTTCCTCTCTTTTCCTGGATTCTCCTTTTACATGTTTTCTCCACTGCTCATTACCATTCTGATCCAGATACAGCATCCAGAACGTTTCATCATCACTTTCAATTCTTCCTTCAGCCTGGGTATGGCCTCCTAAGAGAACGCCTTTAGACTTCCCGCTTCCATCTTCCTGCTTCCCGGCTATTACGCTCATTCCCATCAGCACATCCCGGTTTTTAAAATTGTAGGACTTCTGCCAGATCTCTTCTCCTCTTTCGTTGAGTGAGATCAGCCACAAATCGGTTCCTTCTTCAATGCCTACGGTTTTGTTTCCTGACCGTTCAGATCTTGATTCGCCTCCGATTAAATAACCTGTAGATGTTAAAGCTAAAGTTCTCAAATGGTCGTCTCCCTTTCCTCCGAAATTCTTCTCCCATTCTACTTTGCCTTCTTTATTGAGTTTGATAATCCAGTAATCACCCTCCCCAAAATTGCCGCTGGCTTTTGGCATCTGGCTGCTGGCTTTACTTCCCGCTTCCGGCATCCCGCTTCCAGCTACCGCTCCGCTTCTGGAATACACTCCAAGCAATGCCCCTCCGTCTTTCGTAGGAATCATTTTCTCTACTTCATCCAAGCCTTTTCCTCCTAAAATAAGTTGCGATAATTCTTTTCCGTTTTTATCTAATTTAACGACCAAAACATCTTTGGATCCGTAACCTTTTGCTGAATTCTGGACATTTCCTGCCACAAAGAATCCCATATCCGTTGTCTGAATTACCGCTCTGGCTTCTTCATCCGAATTACTTCCAATCGTTTTCTGCCACAATTCATCCCCGAATTCGTTGATGCGAATCAGCCAAAAATCGCTTCCGCCTTTGGAATCTTCCTTCTTGTCTAAGCCTTTCCCGCTGAATGATGTTCCTGCTAAAACGAATCCACCGTCCTGGGTATTCACGGTAGCCGAAAGGAAATCATGGTTCTGTCCCGAGAAATATTTCTCCCAGACTTCTTCGCCCTGCTGGTTGAGTTTAACCAAATGAAAATCGTAACCGTTGTTGGGCTGCTGGTTGTTGGCTGAAGCAGCGGTCCCTGAGGCTCTCGAAGGGATGCTGCTTCCTGTGATTAAATACTGCTGGTCGATGGTAGTGGTAACCTGGGAAAGAAAATCCTGGGTGGAGGATCTAATGTCTTTCTGCCAGATCACTTCCTGGGCAGAAATGCCCAGAACAAAGCACAAGAACAGTGCTCCTGAGTAGATTTTATTCATTCCTAATGTTTATTTCGAGTTGTGTTGATTATTAATTTTAAATCGCCGCAAAAATACTTATTTTATACAAGCTGGGGAAAAACTACAATATCAATTTATTATGAATTTGATCAGATAAAATATTTCCCCTTATTATAAATATGATTTGCAAAACTATGATCCATTAACGACAGAACATGTCGTTTCTTATATTAACATGATGAGAAAAATCAGGTAACCGTTGGAATGGCTATTAAAACTCCAATAAAAGGCTGTCGAAGATTTGACCAATATACAATCTCTAATTACGGAAGGCTGAAAAGCCTGGAACGGCAGGCGCCTTCACTATTCGGGAGGGAAAGAATGCTTCCTGAAAAAATGATGAAGCTGATTTTTGTAAAATATTTTAACCAATATCTCCAACAAAACAGTTATCACGTCCATTGTACTTTATCTTCAGACGGTAAAAAATACCGTAAGGTCCGTAGCAAGGCTGATATATTATCACTTTATTGAAAAGTTTGATTACAGCGATCAGGGTATTTCCATGTCCAAAGACGGGGACAGCCTGCATGTACACCAGTCGAATGTACAAAAGGAAAGCAACATTTACGGCTAACCGGGCAAGGAACCGAAATGTTATTTATTAGCAGGAAAGATTAAAGTAATTAGTTTTTCTCTGACTGATATATATTTTGTTTAACCGTTGGCATAAATTGAGATATAATACCGGTATTTTTCTGATAACAATACCCGATTATCATCATTATCAACGCAGGTAATAAAAGTATTAACCCCTCAGTTGCAAAGTATTTATGAAGCAATAAAGCCGCTAAAATGAGAATCCATCCCGATATGAAATAGTAATTTGCCAACCAGCAGCTTCGGTATTTCGGGTCTTTCTTTCGGTAAGGAATGATAATAAAGCTAACATGTGCAAGAATGGCTCCGGTTAAAATATCAATGACATGATGTTGATAGGTAGTCAATGTTGAAATTCCTAAAAGAATCAGCCAAATCATTAGAAACATCCGCCAATTGGTAAGATCTTTAAATACCGACCAGAATATAAAAGCAAAAGCAATATGCAGCGAAGGTGACTGGTTAAAAGGTGAATCAAAAGTATGTAAAAAAGAAAAAGGAAGTTTCAGGATACTGTTGGATACCTCCGGTTTTGTCAATGAAAATCGTAAAGGAACCGTAATAAAAAATATTCCGGCGATAATAATTACAAAAAGCATCCTCCATGTTAATATTTTTAGTTGATTTTTATTTTTACATGAAAAAAATACGAGACAGAAAAAAAATCCGCTTGCCATATACGGAACAATTGATAAAGGCACGAATGGAATTGATCTCTCAAAGTCAAAAGTAAATGATGGCAGATGCCCTAAAGAAGTAGCATGCCACGTACACAGATTGTAGACAGCCATGAATACAATTGTACAGACGGATAATGCAAAAGCCTGCTGCCGGATTTTCAATTGCTTTTCAGTCATTGATCTTTTTAACATAACTATTTTAACGAAATGATACAAAATGATGTACCAAAAAATCCCTGATGCACAGGTTTCTCTATAAAAGCTATTTTTGTGGTACTTTATTATTACGCTCTTACAGCGTTCTGTTGCATGAAGGGCGTCGTCTTAAAAAAACAGCCGGAATTTCTTCCGGCCATGAGTTGATTAATTACTTCTTTTTCTTCTTTGACGATATAACGCTTATGGCAATAGCAGTAACGGCCGCCGTTGCAGCTATCTTCAGCAGAAAATTCTTTCTGTTGTATTTCCATTCTGCTCCCCAGCCGCGCTCAGCAAAAATATTGGGCAAATGACCTTTTTTTAAGTCATCAATAATCCCTTCCAATGCACCGACGCGATCTGCCAATACCAGCGGAAGCCACCTGCCATAGCTGGATTCACTGTATTTAAAAGCAAATTTTCTGATTTCTCCGTTAAGACCTTCAGGCGGTGATGCCGTTCCAAAAGCAGCGGTTAAATTAGGCCGCTCTACTGACTTCAAAATTTCAACGTCTTCAGGCTGCTGTTCCGGTCTTTGCCAGGCATAACCTTCATGTTCTTCGTTGGTACGTTTCTTCATGGGATAAACGGGATCATTTTCAGGATCCGCATCAATTCCCCAGCCTTTTATATGAGTATAATCTGCCTGTTCACTTTTCTTAAAGTCGGAAGGCTTTGTTTCGTCTGTAATCATGTTGTACTATTTTTGGGTTAAAAAACTTTTAAGCAGTTGGCGGAATAAGCACAGTCTTTATGCAACCGTCAAGCTTTCTTGAAAATATATGATACGCATCCGCTACTTCTTCCAGCGGAACGCGGTGCGTAATGATTTGTTTCGGATCAAGAATTCCGTTTTTTACGTGTTCGATAAGCTTAGGCAAGTGACGTTTCACCGCCGCCTGGTTAGCCCGAATCGTAATTCCTTTATTCACCACATTCCCTATCGGAACCAAAGCATCCGTAGGACCGTAAACCCCTACAATAGAAACAATTCCACCTTTTTTAACGGAATTAATAGCCCAATGAAGCGCCGTTGTAGAGCCACCCTGTAAAAGTAATTTTGTTCCCATGACAGTATTCATGAAGTTTCCTTTCGCCTCGCAGCCTACGGCATCAATGCAGACATCGGCACCCAGAGAATCAGTCTGTGTTTTTATGAAGACCACGGGATCGCCGATACTGTTAAAATTATAAGCTTCGCATTGTGCATATTTGGCCACAAAATCAAGTCTGTATTCCAGCTCGTCGATGACAATTACCCGTCCTGCTCCAAAAAGCCATGCCGATTTAGCCGCCATAATACCGATAGGTCCCGCACCGAAAACCACTACCGTATCGCCTTTCTGAATACCCGCCATTTCTGCTGCCTGATAACCTGTAGGAACTACGTCTGTAAGAAGCACGGCATCATCGGGATCCATCCAGTCGGGAATAACGGTTGGGCCTACATCTGCGTAAGGTACGCGGGCATATTCTGCCTGTCCGCCCTGATATCCTCCGGCGGTATGGGAATATCCAAAAATACCGCCTACTGCGGTGGCCATCGGATTAGATTCATGGCAATTGCCGTACAGCTCCTGCTTGCAAAAGGCACATTTACCACAAGAAATATTAAAAGGGACCATAACCTTATCCCCTACTTTAAGGTTTTGTACAGAAGAGCCGATTTCAACGACTTCTCCAATAAACTCATGCCCAAAAGTAGTGCCGGTACGAGTATCGGGAACAAGGCCATGATAAAGATGCAGATCCGAACCGCAAATGCAGGATCTTAATACCTTTACAATAGCGTCTTCCGGATGTTCTATTTGCGGCTCGGGCATATTGCGGTCTGCGCGCACGCGGAAAGGTCCGCGGAAATTCATTGCTAACATATATGTATATTTTGTTGGTGATGCCATAGGTAAAGCAAAACAGAGACCGCCATAACGGCTTTTACTATAATTCCAGCACTATGTGGTATCTAAAGTTTTTTTGAAAAAGTATGTGGTAATAAGCAGATTGTTAATAAAATGTAAAAAATAGTAGATCATTTATTAAAAAGATGTCTGCAAATTGAAAAAGATTATAATTACAGCGATTAATCGGCCTTACATTAATTTTTATATATCAAAATTATAAAAAAAAATCCCGGCCAAAACCGGGATTTCAAATTTCATATTCAACCTTACTTAATCTCCACAGGAACCGAGATTTTATCCCAATCCATGGTGAATCCGTTTTTGTTGATTTTGTACACCAACGCTTCCTGGGTGGTTGGTAACGCTTTTGTTTTTACATCTACGCGTAAAGCATCTTTCGCCTGATCGTATTTATAAGCGCCCCATTGTTTTGGCTCTTTGTTGAAGATAGCCGTCCACAAACCGCTGGCTTTAGGGATCAGGAAAAAGCTGTATTTTCCGGCCAGAAGTTTTTTACCCTGAACGGTAATGTCTTTACTCGTTTCAAAAGTAGTGGCTTCATTGGCACCGGCACGCCAAACTTTATCGTAAGGTTCCAGTCCGCCCCAGATCGTACGTCCTTTCACGGAAGGACTGCTGTAATTGATAGTAATGTCGGCATCTTTAATTTTCCCTGTCGCAGTCATTGGTGGACTTGCCGGTTTTTTAGTTTCCTGTGCAAAGGCATTTACGGAAATCGTCATGGCCGCAACAAGAATGGTAGCAGATTTAAAAATTGTTTTCATAACACTTTATTTGTTTGTTGTCAAAGTATATTTTTCAGAATGATATTTTTTACCTGTTCTTAGGCTTATATTACCTTTATGCTAATAATACGCTCGCAGATCGGGCAGATTTAGCAGATTTTTTTGCGTAGATATCTGCGTCATCACCATAATTTGCGTGAGCTTTGGTTTTCTGCCAAAATGTAACCAGGCTTTTTATCTTATTCTTTTTCGTTTACGAATGTACTGCTTTCGGCTTATAAAACAATAACCCAATTGCTGAAAATAAAATGACCGCCGCAGCGCCGATGACATTGAGCCACAGGAAAGAAACAATATCGAATTGATAAACGGCAATAACCGCAATTTCAGAAAGAATTGCAGAAATAAAAACGTTTTGACCGTTGATTTTTTTATAGTAAAAGGCGACCAGGAAAATCCCCAATATCGGACCGTAGAAAAGGGAGCCTAATACATTCACCGCTTCAATAAGAGAACCCATCTGCGTGGCAAACATGGCAACGCCAATCGAGAAGATTCCCCAGGCTAACGTATGCAGTCGGCTGTACTTCAGTTCGGTTTTCTCATCCGGAATTTCTTTTCTGAATATCAGATGAATATCTTTTACCGAGCAGGCTGCCAGAGAATTCAGCGCCGCCGAAATGGAACCCCAGCTCGCTAAGAAAATGACTGCAAACAATAACCCGATCATTCCGGCAGGCAGGGTATTTTTTACGAAATACAGAAAAATATAATTGGTATCTGTTTTTTCCGCGTTATAATTCGATGTATTGATTGCCTCCTCTACCCTTCCGTGAAGTGCTTTTACCTCATCCTGCGTGTTTTTAAAATCCTGAATTGTTTTGTTAAGCTGAGGAGAATGTGTGTCTTTTAGCTTTAAAATTTCTTTCGATTCTGCATTAAATTTTGCTTGTAAATCCCGATGCTCTTTTTCGAATACCGCGGCCTGTTCAGGTTGTATCTCTTTCAGATTCTGATAAGAACGTTCATTAAAATAAATCGGAGCCGGCTTCAGGGAAAAGAAGGCGAAAAGCAAGGCACCGATCAGAAGAATTGAAAACTGCATCGGGATTTTAACCAATCCGTTCAGCAGCAAACCCATTTTTGCATTGGTATTGTCTTTCGCGGTAATATACCTTCCCACCTGACTCTGATCTGTCCCAAAGTAAGAAAGTGCCAGAAAAAAACCACCAATCAGTCCACTCCAGATATTGTATTTATCTTTCCAGTCGAATTCTGTGGTAATGACATTCAGCTTTCCGGATTTCCCGGCCAGATAAAGGGCGTCTTTAAAACCGATTCCGTTCGGCATATTTTCAATAAGCAGATAACCGGCGAAAGCCATGGTTCCCAGAATGATAAGGAACTGAAATTTTTGGGTATGGGCGATCGCTTTTGCCCCACCGACGTAGGTATAAATCAACAAAATCCCACCCGTTAAAACATTGGTTAAATAAATATTCCAGTTCAATACGCTGGATAAGATGATGCTCGGTGCATAAATGCTGATTCCTGTGGATAATCCTCTTGAAAAAAGGAAAAGCAGCGAAGTGAGCACTCTTGTTTTTTTATCAAACCGGTTTTCTAAATATTCGTAAGCCGTGTACACATTCAGACGCTGAAAAATCGGGATGAAGGTAATACAGATAACGATCATCGCCAAAGGCAGACCAAAGTAATACTGAACAAAACGCATACCATCAGTATAGGCCTGACCCGGCGCCGAAAGAAAAGTAATAGCACTTGCCTGAGTTGCCATAATCCCGATCAGCACTATATACCACGGCATTTTATTATCTGCTTTCAGGTAAGACTCGTTGCTTTTTTGGCCACGGCCTATATAAACCCCGTAAATAACCACTGCAACAAGGGTAAAGATGAGAACAGTCCAATCTATAGTACTCATGACCAGAATTTAGTAAAACAATAATAAAATACAATCTGAAAGACCAGCGCAGCTGCCAATAATATATACCAGAGATTCCAATTTTTAAGTTTTTTGTTCATCAGTTTTTCTGTGCAGATAAAAAGTTTAAAAATAATCGTGCAGCTCCCACATTTCCGGCAGGCAGCTGTCTGAAAAATGCCAGCGGCGTATAAATAAAATTACCCTTTCCATATTTGGCATATAAAGTTGAACCCTTCAGCGGCTCCTCGCCGGTGTCATGCATTTCGAAAAGCGGTTCATAAGCGGCATCCCATTGATCAGGAAAATAAGCGCCACGTTCCTGTACCCAGCCGTTGAAATCATTTTGAGTGATCTTATTCGGGAAGTTCAGTAACTTATGATTAGGGTTTAAGAATGTAACCTCAGCATTTTCTTCAGTTACCCGTTTATTGGCGATATGCAAATTATATATTCCCAGCTGGTCAACGGTTGTATCCTGATTGGTGTTATACTGCATCACCAGATTTCCTCCGCCTTTCACATAAGACCATAAAAAAGGCATCCAGCCTCCCAGTTTTTTCTCTGTGTTGTTGGCACGAACTCCCAGTACGATAGCATCATATTGCGACAGTTTGTTCTGAGTCCCGTTTCCAGATTCATTTACATTGCCGTAGAAATCTTCGTCTTTCAGAATATCTACCTGAATACCTGCAATGCGAAGAAACTCAGGAATGAAATCGCCGGCGCCTTCGATGTACCCTACTTTTTTAACATTCGCCCGGATATCACCTTTCATAACATTAACCGATGCCAGTGCAAAATATTGCAGGGAAGGTAAATGCGGATACTGGATTAATACCTGTTTTTTGTCATAAGTAATACCATCGGCAACGAAGTTCGCATCTAATTTCAGGCGGTTTGCCTGTATTGAAGCCAGCTTCGTTTTTGGAATTATATAATCTACGGTAAAATATTTTCCATTAACCGATTGTAAATCACCACCGCCTAATCGTTCTCCATTATACATCAGATTTACTCTTCCATTGCTTAATGGTTTATCGGAATTGACTTTAAAATTTAAACTTACCCGTAAATCTTCATTTTCTTTAACCAGATAAAGAGGTTGCGTAAATTTTACTTCTAATGCAGGAACAATGCGTAAAGGTTCGACGACATCGCCGCGTACAGGGTCCAATTTCTTAAATGATAAAGGAAGCTTTACCTGAAAATTTTCCGAACCTATTTTTAAAGTCAGTAAAACATTCAATGGTGAATCTGTCTCGGGTAAACCGACCAAAGTATCATTCGGAACAGAGAAAGTCGCCGCATTTGCGGGTGGTTTTGCTAACCAGTAAGGCTCCGTAAGTGCTGCATCTGCAGGAATCTGAATATCTTGCTGAATGGTAATTAATGAATCTTTTGCCAGTTTTCTGTTGAACTTTTCTGACTGGGTTAACCATTTTATATGTTCTAAAACGACAGGGCTTTCAGCTCTTGAAATCATATTCAACCTGAAATTGTATTGATCGCCGGCAACAGCTTCAGCCCGATTGGTAACGACTTCACCCATAAATCCTGCACAGCTTAAAATAATATGATCAAGAGATTTAATTTTATTTTTTTTCAGGTCTGAATCCTTTAATGCCATTACCTTTTTCCTCAAAACAAGCAAAGCGGGCAAACTAAGGTCCGGATGATTGAAATTGAATGTAGAAATAATCTTATCCAAAGCCTGGTCAATATCGGGACTTCCTTCTTTAGTCCAGGTTTTACTGATTCCGTCAAAAAGACTTGTTTTTGCAGGCTCACCATCAACGTGTGAAAAATATTCGGTTTTAATTCCGGCTACAGACTGTGTTCCTGCGCCCTGACTTTTATGCAGACTTCGACTTAATCCGGCCAGCTCACCGTAACCCATTCCCAGTTGGGCATCATATTGCCCAACCGTGATTTTCAGTTGATTTTCAGCGGTTGTATTGACCGAACCAAACCTAAACGTATTCCACAATACGCGTTTTGGCTGCCATGCATTAACATATTTCAGCTGATTCGGGAAAGCCGCTTTATCACCGGCGAGCTTAAAAGCTTTTTCTGCGACCACTGCCGAAGCCGCATGTTGTCCATGACCTGCCGCAGCTGTAGGAGGAAAACGACAAATAATCACATCAGGACGGAATTTTCGGATTACCCAGACCACATCAGCTATAATACTGTTTTCATCCCATTGTTTAAAAGTATCCGTTGTATTTTTGGAAAACCCGAAATCAATGGCGCGGGTAAAAAACTGTTGGGCGCCGTCCAGTTTTCTTGCTTCTAAAAGCTCATGCGTTCTGATTAAACCCAATGCAGCACCCTGTTCGGTGCCTAATAAATTCTGACCGCCATCACCTCTGGTTAAAGACAAATATCCTGTTTCCACATTCCGGTCGTTTACCAGCCAGGAAAGTAGACCTGTATTTTCATCGTCGGGATGTGCTGCAAGGTATAAAACTTTAGGCAGGTTTTTGAGTGTTTTAAGTTCGCGGTAAATTTCAGAAGATTTTGCAGGCCGGACCTGTTGAGCCGAACAAAAACCCGTATAAGCGCTAAGAATAAATACAATGAAAACTTTTTTGAACATTTGAATTGGCTTTGCAGGGCAAATATAAGTAAATCGTTTTTCTTAAAATTAAACAATAAGTATATAGTATAAAAATGCAGTTATTATGATGAATCACTCTTTAAAGGTCTTAAAAAACTAATGAAATTTATAAGTTAAGCTAAATAGTAAAACTTCTACATTATAATTCACCATTTTCAGGAAAACTTTCAATATCATGATTTTTTATTCCTTTTAAGGAACTGTTTGTGGTGGTTTGATCGTACATTTTAACGACACTAAGATCTCCATTTGCTTCAATAACCACAGCAAGTATTTCATCTATATTCTCTATACCTTTCTGGCGGATGGATGCCAGAATTTCTTCTTTGGTAACCGATTCCTTTTCCATATTGCTTTCAAGATAGATGCCCTTATAAAACAAAAGCTTCGGTGATGAATTGAGTAGCTTCTCCATAACTTTCGACTTGCGGGAAAGTTTTGCAAATAATAACTGCATGGAAATAATAAGGAATAATACAACGACACCTTCAGTAAGGCTCACTTGTGCAAGCATCATATAAGCCAGGACCGACCCGAGTGTTACCGTTACCACAAAATCGAATGCATTAAACTTGGCGAGTGTACGCTTTCCTGAGATTCTTATAAACAGAAAAAGTGTTACAAAAGAAATGACGGTAAGTAACGCAACATGCCCTACTTTAGTCCAGCTTTCAAAAAATATATTATCCATAGGAAGTGTTTTTAAATTAATCCTGACTTATTGATGTTTATCAAGTACATCTGCAAACATCCAACCATTAGATTTTTATAACATTTATCAGTTATTTAAATAAACAAAAGAAAATCATATGTTAAAAGCTTATTTTCAACATACTCTTTGAATTATTCTCATAATATAATATGTACTTAAATCTATTGCAAATCGCACAGGATATTTTATTCTCATTTCAACTTAACCTATTAAAAGATAATCTAAATTTGTAAACAAAATAACAACAGTGAGTAAAATACTGGTCATCGACGATGAAGAGAAAATAAGAACGCTTTTATCTAAAATTTTAAGTCTTGAAGGATATGAAGTTTTCCAGGCTTCAGATCTCAAAAATGCGATGAAAAGACTGGAGTTTAGCGATATAGAGGTTGCAGTATGCGATGTAAAGCTTCCGGACGGCAGCGGAGTGGATTTTGTGAAAAAAATAAAAGAAAAATATCCCTCGCTGGAAATTATTCTCTTAACTGCTTACGGCAATATTCAGGATGGTGTTCAGGCGATTAAAAACGGGGCTTTTGATTATATTACAAAAGGCGACGACAATAATAAGATCATCCCACTGGTCTATAAGGCGCTGGAAAAAGTTTCTCTCAATAAAAGAATTTCCCAGCTCGAAAAACAGCTGGGTAACAAACATTCATTTGAATCGATTATAGGACATTCCAGAAAAATAAAATCTGCGATAGAATCTGCGAAAAAAGTAGCGACCACTGATGCAACAGTACTGCTTACCGGTGAAACAGGAACCGGAAAAGAAGTTTTTGCCAACGCTATTCATAATGCAAGCAACCGTACAAAGTATAATTTTATTGCCGTAAACTGCTCTGCCTTCAGTAAAGAACTATTGGAGAATGAACTCTTCGGACATAAAGCAGGAGCCTTCACCGGAGCCGTAAAAGATTCGAAAGGAATTTTTGAAGAGGCCGATAAAGGGACCGTTTTCCTGGATGAGATCGGCGAAATGCCAATGGATCTTCAGGCTAAATTATTACGTGTTCTGGAATCCGGAGAGTTTTTAAAAGTAGGAGACAGTAAAACCACTAAGATAGACGTAAGAATTATTGCAGCGACCAATCGGAACCTCGAAAAAGAAATAGAAAACGGAAATTTCCGGGAAGACCTTTTTTACCGCATTAACATTTTTACCGTACAATTACCGCCTCTTCGGGAAAGAGTGAGTGATATCGAAGAGCTTACTTACAACTTTCTGAAGAACTTTTCTCTAAAAACCGGCAAAAAAATATCCGGCTTTTCAAAAGAGTACGGAGAAGCCCTGAAAAAACATCCCTGGAAAGGAAACATCCGTGAGCTACGGAATGTCATTGAGAGAAGCACTATTCTTACCGATGAAGATGAGCTTCAGGTAGAATCGCTCCCTCAGGATTTTCAATATGATCAGGAAATCAATATAAAAGGTAAAATCCTTTCAGCTTTTGAGCTGGCAGGTGCCGAAAAAATTCATATCCAAAAAGTCCTGAACTATGCCAATGGAAACAAAACCAAAACGGCAGAACTTTTAGGTATCGCGCTTACAACATTATACAGGAAAATTGAAGAATATCAGATTAAGTAGAGAGAGGTAAGAGGTGAGAAGTAAGAAGTAAGAAGTAAGAAGTAAAAAGTGAAATGGAAAACGTAATAAATATTGCAGCGAATTTCATCCTCTCACTTCTCACTTTTTACTTTCAATTGCCAGTTCTCACTCAAATAAATCCTTTCATAATAACAGCATCAACCCTTTCATTTTGAAAGGGTTTTTTGTTGTTTAAAATCTATATTAAATTTTAATATGATGAAATTCAATATTTTATATAAAAAATTCTCAGCTGGACCAGCATTTGAAAAATAGTATGGCATAACAATAATCGTTCGCTATGCAAAAATGGAAAATCAGGATGTACAGGAAAACAAAGACCTGGCATTTATTAGCAATCTTCTATGGCCTTTTGGTCTGCTTCGCAATTACATACAGAATTTTTAATCAATAAAACATGACACTTGTATTAACCATCTCGGGTATTGTACTTTTTGTACTTTTTTTTCTAACCGTAAAATATTTTGAAAAAATATGACAGCATTATTCATCATCGCCATCGCCGTATTTGTTTACATAGGCTACGTGCTGATAAAACCGGAAAAATTTTAAAACCGGTAAAAAGTGAAACGTGAAAACTAAGACGTCCTTCTGATGTTCTTTATTATAGCTAATCACCACTTACCTCTTATTTACAACATCTAACTATCTAAAAAATGAATACAGAAATTGCAGGAATTTTTCTTATGTATGCTCTCGTGGTTTTGTTTGCAATTCCGCTGGGAAGATATATGGGAAAGATCTTTACCAAAGAAAAAACCTGGCCGGATAAAATTTTCAATCCTATTGACCAATTATTTTACAAAATTTCCGGTGTAAATCCTGAAAAGGAAATGAACTGGAAACAACACCTTGCCGCTTTACTCACCATCAATATCGTTTGGTTTCTCATTTCCATGTTTGTGCTCACCAATATGGAGTGGTTACCACTCAATCCGGACTATAATCCTTCAATGAGTGGAGATTTGGCATTCAATACAGCAGTGAGCTTCGTTACCAATACCAACCTTCAGCATTACTCGGGGGAATCCGGATTATCTTATTTAGGACAATTAACCTTAATGCTTTGGCAGTTTATCTCTGCAGCCTGCGGTATTGCTATTGCTGCCGTTGTTTTCCTTGCAATGAAAGAGAGAACTACAGATAAATTAGGGAACTTCTATTATTTATTCATCAGAACCTGTACAAGAGTTTTATTTCCAATTGCTGTAATGGTAGCTTCTTTATTGGCTTTCAGCGGAACTCCGATGACTTTTGAAGGGAAGGACACCATCACCACTTTACAGGGAGATCAAGTGGAAGTAAGCCGCGGCCCGGTAGCCGGATTTGTAGCCATCAAACAGCTGGGCACAAATGGAGGCGGATTTTTCGGTCCAAATTCTGCACATCCACTGGAAAATCCAAGTTATTTTACCAATATTGTAGAAACAGTATCGATAATGCTGATTCCGATTGCGATGGTATTTGCGATGGGTTATGTTTTAAAAAGAAAAAAACTGGCATGGACAATTTTCGGAGTGATGACTGTTGGATTCCTGTTGTTATTAACCCCAACTGTAATTAATGAAGTTAATGGAAACCCTGCCATTGAAAAAATGGGAATCACTCAGAATTTAGGAAGTATGGAAGGAAAAGAAGTTCGCTTCGGACCTGCTGCTTCAGCATACTGGGCCATTAACACCACCGTAACCAGTAATGGTTCTGTGAATGCGATGCATGATTCTCTGACTCCGCTTTCAGGAATGAATACCATGCTCGGAATGATGGTTAATGCCTTTTACGGAGGTGTGGGTGTAGGTTTTCTCAACTTTTACATCTTCATCATTCTTGCTGTTTTCATCAGTGGACTGATGGTAGGAAGGACCCCCGAATTTTTAGGCAAGAAAATCGAGGCCAGAGAAATGAAAATTGCAATGATTATTGCACTTCTCCACCCGTTGCTGATTCTTGCAGGAACTGCAATTGCAAGTTATATGGTGGCCCACAATCCAGCTGAATACGGCAAATGGCTAAATAATCCGGGCTTTCACGGCTTCAGTGAAATGCTGTACGAGTTTACCTCATCAAGTGCCAATAACGGAAGCGGCTTTGAAGGACTGGCAGACAACAACCCTTTCTGGAATATTGCCTGTGGAATTGTAATGCTAATGGCGAGATATTTACCCATTATCGGTCCGGTAGCTATTGCAGGAAGCCTTGCTGCCAAAAAATATATTCCGGAAAGTGCAGGAACCTTAAAAACAGACACCGCGACATTCGGTTTAATGGTATTTGCGGTAATTGCTATCGTGGCAGCCCTGTCATTCTTCCCGGCTTTGGCTTTAGGACCTATCGCTGAGTATTTTAGTATGTGAGAAGTAAGAAGTAAGAAGTAAGAAGTAAGAAGCTAGCTGTTAAAGGTAATGCAACTCGTGCAAAACATCCCAATCCCTCTCACGTCTTACATCTCACGTCACCTCTCACTTTTTACTTTTACATCTTACTATTACCCTACTCACTAAGCAATTTTCGCTTCAAACCATAAGTAAGTTTACCAATGGTTTCGAGTTTATGATTTAGCAAATTAAAATCTTCATCAGATAAAAATTCTAACTCTACTGAAATGATAAACAAGGTATCAAGTTCTGCAATAGAACCAATAGCAATATCAAGAAATCTTACAAATTCTTTCTTACTCGCTCTTGCAGCACCTTCAGCAATATTTAGAGAAATTGATAATGCAGCTCTTCGCATCTGCGAAGTAATGCCAAAAAGTTCTTCTTTAGGAAAAGAACTGGTAATCAGATATAAATCTTTTATTAACCAAATGCTGTCGCTCCAGGCTTTTAAGTTTCTATGAGGTTTCATCAAAAATGTTTTTAAAATAATAAATATATGTACAAATTCTGGAAGTTAATTAAAAGTAAAAAATTAGAGGTTCTAATAATCAACTTTTTACATTTTACATCTTACTTCTCACATTTTACTTCTAAAAAATAAAAAAATGAAAGGAAATAACAATTTGTTTCAGGCAGAATTAGTTAATGAAGCGCTGAAACAATCATTTATAAAATTACACCCGGCAAAAATGTTCCGAAATCCGGTAATGTTTATGGTGTACATCGGGACTTTGGTTATGGCCGGAGTATGTATCTGGATTGCCATGGGTGAACAAAGCCAGGGAGGCCTGATTTATAATATCATTGTGACACTCATATTATTTATCACGCTTCTTTTCGCCAACTTTGCGGAAGCTATTGCCGAAGCAAGAGGTAAAGCACAGGCAGATTCTTTGAGAAAAACGAGAGAGGAAACGCCAGCCAAAAAGGTGAAAAATGAGATGTTAAGTGTGAAAAGTCTTTTCGCTTTGGAACCTTCTGACTTCTTACTAACAACTTCTAATTTATTGAAAAAAGGAGACGTATTTGTTTGCGAAACTGGAGATATTATTCCATCTGACGGTGAAATCATTGAAGGATTGGCAACAATTGACGAAAGTGCCATCACCGGAGAATCTGCACCGGTAATCCGTGAAGCTGGTGGTGATAAAAGCAGTGTAACGGGAGGTACAAAAGTTCTTTCTGATAAAATAAAAGTGAAAGTAACAACGGAACCCGGCGAAAGCTTTCTTGATAAAATGATTGCCCTGGTAGAAGGTGCTTCCAGACAGAAAACACCAAACGAAATTGCTTTAACTATTTTGTTGGCAGGATTTACCTTGGTGTTCATCATCGTTACGGTTACTTTAAAACCATTCGGTGATTATGCCAATACACCGATTACTATTGCTGCATTTATCTCTTTATTTGTATGTCTTATCCCTACTACCATCGGAGGATTGTTATCAGCTATCGGTATTGCGGGGATGGACAGAGCTTTGAGAGCCAATGTAATCACTAAAAGTGGTAAAGCAGTAGAAACTGCGGGAGACATCGATGTTTTATTACTGGATAAAACCGGAACGATTACTATTGGAAACAGGAAAGCCACCCATTTCTATCCTGCGGATGGAATTAGTGAAAATACATTGATTAAAGCTGCGGTTTTAAGTTCAATGGCTGATGAAACACCCGAAGGAAAATCCATCATAGAACTTAGTGAAAAGTTAGATGTAAAAGGTATTGTGAAGGGAGAACTGGCACTTCTTACTTCTCACTTCTCACCTGCATACATCAATTTCACAGCAGAAACAAGAAGTTCCGGTATTGATTATGAGAATACACGAATCAGAAAAGGCGCAACTGATGCAATTAAAAATATTGTTACAAATTCGGGCAATATATTTCCGGCAGAAGTTGAACAGAAAGTCAGGGAAATCTCTCAAAACGGCGGAACACCGCTCGTGGTTTCAGAAAATGAAAGAGCACTTGGGGTTATAGAACTTCAGGACATCATCAAGCCGGGAATCAAAGAGCGTTTTGACCGTCTGAGAAAAATGGGTATTAAAACGGTGATGGTAACCGGGGATAATCCTTTAACCGCAAAATTCATTGCTGAAAAAGCAGGAGTCGATGATTTTATCGCAGAAGCAAAACCTGAAGATAAAATGAATTACATCAAAAAAGAACAGGCAGAAGGAAGGCTGGTCGCCATGATGGGTGACGGAACCAATGACGCGCCGGCTCTTGCTCAGGCGGATGTGGGTGTAGCAATGAACAGCGGAACCCAAGCTGCAAAAGAGGCCGGAAACATGGTGGATCTTGATAACGACCCAACAAAACTGATTGAAGTTGTGGAAATCGGAAAACAGTTATTGATGACCCGTGGAACGCTTACAACCTTCAGTATTGCAAATGACGTAGCCAAATATTTTGCGATCGTTCCCGCTTTGTTTATTGCTTCAATTCCGGCTTTGCAAGGTCTTAACATTATGGGACTCCATTCACCTGAATCCGCGATTCTTTCAGCTGTAATTTTCAATGCAATTGTAATCCCGATGCTGATTCCGCTAGCTTTGAAAGGAGTGGCTTACAAACCCATCGGTGCAAGCGCATTGTTAAGAAGAAACCTTTTGATCTATGGTTTAGGAGGTGTTTTAATTCCATTCATCGGAATCAAAATTATAGATTTAATCGTATCAGTTTTTATTTAAAAAGTAAGAAGTAAGAAGTAAGAAGTGAAAAGTAAGAGGTCAAATTTGTTTATAGAACTTTAGTCTTTGTTTTACCTATGCTTCTTACTCTCAATCACATCCATATTTAATAACATTATTGTGAGAAGTGAGAAGTAAAAAGTGAGAAATGAGAAGTCAGATTTGTTTACGTTTTAACAGTTACTTCTTACCTCTAACTTCTTACTCTCAATCATATCCATTTTATTTAATAACATTATTGTGAAAAGTAAAAGTGAGAAGTGAAAAGTCAGATTTATTTACGCTTTAACAGTTACTTCTTACCTCTAACTTCTTACTCTCAATCATATCCATTTTATTTAATAACATTATTGTGAAAAGTAAAAGTGAGAAGTGAAAAGTCAGATTTGTTTACGTTTTAACAGTTACTTCTTACCTCTAACTTCTTACCTCTCACTATAAAACCAAACATTCAAAACTATGAAACAAAACATATTGCCAGCCATCAGATTAACATTATTCTGTGCTGTGTTTTTTTCAGGAATTTATACCTTTTTAATCTACGGAATAGCTCAGGCAGCTCCGAATAACGGAAAAGGAGAAATCATTTTAAGTGAAAAATCAAATGTTAAAAACAAGCAGTCCGGAAAAGCTTCTAACTCACCAAAAACTTCTTACTATTACGCCAATATAGGACAGAAATTCGATAAGGATGAATATTTCTGGTCCAGACCTTCCGCGGTAGATTATAACGCTGCAGGAGCGGGAGGAAGTAATAAAGGACCTTCTAACCCTGATTATCTTAAAGAAGTTGAAGGAAGAATTGATAATTTTCTGAAACACAACCCAACGGTTAAACGGTCTGAAATTCCTTCGGATATCGTTACAGCAAGCGGTGCAGGTCTGGACCCGAACATTTCTGTACAGGCTGCCAGAGTTCAGGCCCAAAGAATTGCCGACATCAGAAAAATCGACATCAATACGGTAAACACACTTATTGAAAAAAATATCGAGCCTCCTTTCCTTGGAATATTCGGAACTGAAAAAATTAATGTTTTAAAACTCAATATCGCATTAGACGGTTTGAAGTAATAAGTAAAAATAGTGAAAGGTAAGAAGTGAGAAGTATTTGAAACCTTTTTCATTGATTACTATCTTTTTACTTTTCACATTTTGCTTCTAACCTCTTTTAATAAAATTTAAAATGAAAAGAAAATTATCATTACTTGCATTTGTAATGCTTGGTGCAGTTTCTACACTGCAAGCTCAGGAAGAAACTAAAAATCCTTTAAAAATCTCCGGTTATGCAGAAGTATATTACCAGTATGATTTCAATAATCCTGAGAACAATACAAGACCCGGATTCGTGTATAGTCACAACAGGAACAATGAGGTAAACCTTAATTTAGGATTTGTAAAAGCCAATTATGAAACTGAAAAGTTCAGAGCCAATATTGCGTTAGGCGCAGGAACTTATATGAATGCCAATTACGCAGCAGAACCCGGCGTTTTAAAAAATATTTATGAAGCGAACATAGGAGTAAAAATATCAAAAAACAAAAACCTCTGGATTGATGCAGGTGTGTTGCCTTCACACATTGGTTTTGAAAGTGCGGTCAGCAAAGACTGCTTTACTTTGACAAGAAGTATTTTGGCAGATAACTCGCCCTATTTTGAAAGCGGTGCAAAAATCTCTTATACCAGTGACAGCGGAAAATGGTTTTTGAGCGGACTTGTTCTGAACGGATGGCAGAGAATTCAGCGTGTTGACGGGAATTCCACGGTTGCCTTCGGACATCAGCTCACTTTTAAGCCTAATGAAAAGATTACTTTAAACAGCAGCTCTTTCATAGGTAATGATAAACCTGACAGCATCAGACAAATGAGATATTTCCACAATCTTTACGGAAGTTTCCAGATCAGTCAAAAGTTTGCCTTTATCGCAGGTTTTGATATCGGTGCAGAACAGAAAGCTAAAGGAAGTGAGCAGTACAATGTTTGGTACTCTCCTGTCCTGATTGCCAAATATGCTCCAATACAAAAACTAAGCTTTGCTGTAAGAGCCGAATATTACAGCGACGAAAAAGGCGTTATCATTGCAACGGGAACAGAAAACGGATTCAAAACTTTCGGATATTCTTTCAATGCAGATTACTGGATTCTCCCTAATCTTGTCTGGAGAACAGAACTTAAGAATTTAAGCAGTAAAGATGACATCTTTTTGAACCGGGATAATATTCTGAAATCAAACAGCCCATCTGTAGCAACCTCATTGGCGGTAAGCTTTTAATGAAAAATGAGAAGTAAGAAGTGAAAGGTAAAAGGTGAAAGGTGAAAAACCAGATTAGGAGAAAAGTGAAAAAAATTACTAATTATTTCTTCTCACTCTTACTTCTCACTTCTTACTTTTCACAACTCTTAAATCATTACATTTGACACACATAATCCGTTATGAATAAAAATTCTGCACAGGATTTCCTTGACCTGATCAAAAAATCAAGACGGGGAAAATTTAAAATCTACATCGGAATGAGCGCCGGTGTAGGAAAAACCTATCGTATGCTGCAGGAGGCTCACGCCCTTCTGGAAAACGGAATTGATGTGAAAATCGGCTATATTGAAACCCATCATCGTAAAGAAACACATGCTTTATTAGAAGGATTGCCTATTATTCCAAGACGGAAATTATTTTACCGGGGTAAAGAGCTTGAAGAGCTTGATGTTCAGGCAGTTTTAAATCTCCGTCCCGAAGTAGTAATTGTAGACGAGCTTGCGCACACCAACATTGAAGGCAGCAAAAACGAAAAACGTTGGCAGGATGTCGTTGAAATTTTAGATGCGGGAATCAACGTGATTTCTGCGGTCAACATTCAGCATATTGAAAGCCTTAATGAAGAAGTAAAGGAGATCACCGATATTGAGGTAAAGGAAAGAATTCCTGATTCCATTCTTTCTCAGGCAGATGAGGTGGTAAATATCGATCTTACCGCTGAAGAACTCATCAACCGTCTGAAAGCAGGAAAAATTTATGACAAAACGAAAATTAACGCAGCATTAAATAATTTTTTCAGGGCGGAAAGTATTTTACAGCTTAGGGAACTTGCCTTAAAAGAAGTTGCATCACAGGTAACGAGAAAAGTAGAATCTGAAATAACGATTCATAAATCGTTGAAAAAGGAAAAATTTCTGGCCTGCATCAGCTCGAATGAAAAAACGGCAAAGAATGTGATCCGAAAAACAGCAAGACTGGCAAATTATTACAACAGCCAATGGTACCTTTTGTATGTTCAGGTTCCGAGTGAAAGTTCGGATAAAATTGCATTAGACAAACAGCGGCATTTAATTAATAACTTTAAATTAGCCACAGAATTGGGTGCGGAAATTATAAAAGTTGAAGATACCAAAATAGCACATGCTGTCATGACACAGTGCGAAGAAAGAAATATCACCACAGTCTGTATCGGAAAACCTCATCTGAACCTCTGGAAGATTATTCTGGCAACCGATACTTTCAATACGCTGCTTAATAAACTTTCCCGGGAAAATATAGATTTGGTCATCTTGAGTTAGATGTAAAAAGTCAGAAGTTAGAAGTTGAATGTAAAAAGTTAGAAGTAAAATGTAAAAAGTGTTATTCTTTCATTTTTTACTAAAACCTTTCATTATCCTATGAAAATTAAAACAAAACTCAATATCGGTGTTGGCGTTTTATTTGTGATGATTGTCGTGCTTTCTGTATTAAGCGTATGGAATATCACAAAACTGAAAAAAGACACCAATAATATTCTTGTTGCGAATTACAATACGCTGGAATATTCCCGGAATATGCTGTTGGCTCTGGAGGAAATCAATTCGGACCCGTTGGCTTTCGAGGTGTTTGAAAAGCATCTGGAAAAGCAGAAAAAAAACGTAACGGAGCCGGGAGAGAAAGAAACTACGGAGAAAATAATCACGCATTTTGCAAGCCTTAAAAATAATCCGGAAAATACCAGCCTGCAGTCTTCCATCAGGAAAGACCTTACGGAACTGATGCAGCTTAATATGTCTGCCATTCAGCACAAAAGCAGCGTTGCGGATGATACTGCCCGTGATGCCATTACCGTTATTTCCGTGGTGGGAATGATCTGCTTTTTACTGGCATTTATTTTAATGGTAAATCTTCCTTCCAATATTGCGGACCCTGTACGCCAGCTTACGGCAAGTATCCGCCAGATTGCCAATCAGAATTATAAGGAAAGAGTACATTTTGAAGGCAGCAGCGAATTTAGTGAACTTGCAAATTCTTTCAATACCATGGCTGAAAAGCTTCAGGAATATTCCGAAAGCAGGCTGGATAAAATCTTAAAAGGTAAAAAACGTATTGAAACGCTGATCGATAATATGCAGGATCCTGTAATTGGTATTGATGAAAATAAAAGAGTGTTGTTTGTAAACAATGAGGCATTAAGCATTACCGGACTTCAGAAAGAAAGCTTCGTAGGACAATTGATTCAGGACGTGGCGATCAACAATGACCTGGTGCGAAATATCATCAAAGATCTCCTGTACCCTGATGAAAGCAGGGACCTTGAATCGATGAAAATCTATGCTCATGGAAAAGAAAGCTATTTTGAAAAGAACATCATCGATATTAATATTGTCCCGACCGGTGAACAGGACAGCCAGTTTATCGGGCAGGTAATTATGCTTCATAACATTACGCCTTTTAAAGAGCTGGATCTTGCAAAAACCAATTTTATAGGAACCGTTTCACATGAATTTAAAACACCTATTTCATCTATCAAAATGGGATTACAGCTTCTGGAAAATGAAAAAATAGGCAGCCTGAATGACGATCAGAAAAATCTTGTGAACGGGATCAATGAAGATACCAACCGGCTTCTGAAAATCACCGGAGAACTATTGAACATTGCCCAGGTTGAAAGCGGCTCGATGAAATTAAATATTGCTCCGTCCAAAATATCAGACATTATAAAATATGCTGTGGAAGCGAATAAGGCTGCAGCAGAGCAAAAGAATATTACTCTTAACATTAAAACCGACGAAGGACCTGAACTGGTAAAGGCCGACAGTGAAAAAACCTCATGGGTTCTTAATAATCTGATTTCTAATGCCATACGGTATTCTTATCAGAATTCAGAAATTATTATTAAAGTTCAGGAAGTGAATCATCATATTGTTTTTTCAGTGAAGGATACGGGACAAGGCATTGAACCAAAATATGTTAACAGGATATTTGACCGTTATTTCAGGATTCCAGGCAGTAAAAAAGAAGGTACGGGTTTGGGGCTAAGCATCAGTAAAGAGCTGATAGAATCTCAGGGCGGCAATATAGAAGTTGAGAGCGAATACGGCGCCGGAAGTACCTTCAGGTTTACGCTTGAAAAGATTTAAACAGAAAAGCAACTGTAAATTTTTATGACCATAATAATCCTGCGCCGCTTCTTCGAAGCGGCGCAGGATTTAAATAACTTATATAATTTGTAAGATACTGTTTACATAATTGATTATTAATATTATTCTTACCAGATCATGTCACAAGGCTGCAGACGTTCTGCAATCACTCTCAATGAATTAGTGACATATAATCTAAGGAAGCAGCGTGATTCAATATTATACACTTTATTTCCCTGAATTCTTACTTCCATACCGTTTCCTGTATGGTCAAAATTATAAATGACAATTTGTTGTTTCGGATAGATTTCCCTCAGGTTTACGACCATCATGTCTTTAGAATATTCACCAATAATATGGATCAACCTGTTTCTATCATTTAATTCCAGATATCCTGACTGGTCAATTTCGTATTCATGAGGATCTAATCTTATGGCGTATTCTGATTCATCATTGATAATTTCGTCCCTTAAATCTGCGATCTCACCATTAGGAATAAAAAGTGTATCCGGTCTTTCTTTATCCGATTTAAAATTATTTAAAGCTTTTACGGATCCTTTTACAACGAGTTTATCTTTGCCGTTAGATGGCATTCCCATTCCGAAAAGGCTGTATTTACATTCGAAATTCAGACCGTCAAAATTATCATAACCGGAGCCATAAAAATAGTATTCATTCTGTTTCGCAGCAAGAAGCCTTGTTGTCTGATTGTCGATAATCCCGGATTCTCCGCCAAAATAATTATCTGCCAGTACCAAACCTGTATTTTGGAGAACTGTAAATTCTTCATTCAGCTTTAATCCGTATTGATAAGCATAATTCCACTGCTGAATATTAGAAACTGTAAAATCTGCTGTAGTCCAGATCTGTACCCATGCAGTCCACCTTCCTCCCACCATCGTCCTTTGATACGTAATATTAGGAGTATTTCCTGAACCGTATGAAGTAGCGGTTTGCTTTACCCAGGTACTGTCGTGGGTTTCAACTGCCACATACCACCATCCGCCGTTATTCATAGGTGCATTGGCCAATCCGGAACCTCTGTAAAAGCCTGTTTTAAAGTAGCTGTTTAAATCCGAACCGGGAATCATCACAGATGTACCATCCGGAGTACTTAAAAAATTGTTCTGCAAATAGGCTTGTGTTGCCAATGCGATATAAGCCTGCGTTCCTCCATTATTAAAGTAGATGTAGGGATATTGCGAACCGTCTGCAGATGGATAATTACCTGATGAAAAACCTATTCCTGTAGCATTTTCCAGCGCATTGGCTTTCCCGTTCAGCTGATTTAAATTAACTGCATGAGCTCCTAAAGTACCGTTAGGAATTACCGGACTTTGAGCGAAAGTATTGGTATTGGTAAATGTCTGTACGCCTGCTAAAGTAGCATATCCTGAAAGCTGGGAATTCGCAGAAGACTGAGTAACGTATACTGCGGGATTAAGGTTTTGACTGTCCCAAACCTGCACCCAGCCGCTATCAATACCATTCTCCATTTTTTTGTATGCTAAGGCATTTGATCCGCCTGTCATCTGAACTCCTATCTCCCCATAATATCCTGCAGAATTATTGTGTAGCATTTTGATCCTGAACCACCAATTGTTATTGGGATTTCCATTATAGGTTCCTTCATTATTTATATAACCGGCAATCTGTCCATAAGTAGCCTGTAACAAACCTGTATCTCCTCCGGCGTTTCTGGTCTTACCCGGAATATAAGGATTAGAGAGGAGCCCTAATGAATCCCTTCTCCATGTATCTGCCGCATTATCACCGGAAGTATTGGCCTTATATTCCAGTTTTGATGCAATATATGACTGGTTTTTAATATCCAGAACAGGTGTTGTTGTATCTTCTTCAAAAAATACGGAATCATCTTTTAAGTCATTGGAATAGCATCTTACAGTAACATCAATAAATATCGGATTCTCGGCAGGATGAAATTTATGAACATTTATATAAGGTCTGTCCTGAGCAGCATCGTATTTTATGACAGGATCTACATACAATCTTTCCACCACAGCACCTAAAGCCTCTTTTACAATTGCTTCAGCCCCCCACGGACCACCTCCTACATTAATTCCGTACACCAATTCAAGCTCAATCAGGCCGATAGCATAAGCGCCATGATAAGATGAGCCCACTTTGATCGTAACATCAGCTACATTCTGAGTAGGAAGATAAATTCTGTTGACCATAGTTCCCGAATAAGCGGGACTTTGCCAGAAATACGTTCTTTTTTTATGTTGTGTACTTTCAAGAGTTGCGGAAGTGGCAATCTCCACCCAATCTGTCCAATAAGAAGCAGCAACGAGTGTTCTTTTGAACATTCTGTTTGGTTGTGCTGCAGTTCCATAGGTTGCCGCAGTCTGGCTTGCCCATCCTGTGTAATGATATTCACTAGTAATGAAGAACCATTCCGGGCTTCCCATAGGTGCATTTCCTAAATTGCTTCCTCTGAAGAACCCCGTTTCCTGAAGATCATTCAGATCTTTTCCGGTTATTGCTCTGGAAGATTTTCCATCATCTAATCTTACAAATTCATCTTTGCTTAAATTAAGATGATGCCAAACTTCGTTAAATGCCGTATCTTCATTACCATGGTTCCCTCTGAATAATAACTGGTTTTTAGAAATTAGTAATTGTGATTTGTGCCCCAAATTATTTCCTCCTATAGATATGAAGTTTCCTACCCAGGAGTTGATTCCGCCTGCTCCGGTTACGCCACCGTTGATCCACATGAATTTATTTTCTTTGGTAAATAAATTGGCAGGATCCTGCTCATTAACAATTGTGATACCGGCTGCATTATTCTTCCAGTTTTGAATATCTGTTACCGTGAAATCACCGGTATTCCAGTAATCAACATACGATTGATAGGATGAAACTCCTTGCGGACTTCCCTGCCATTGCCGCAGCCCAAACCCATTTTTCTTAATTACCATTAAGTTCTGATTTCCCCCCGAGCTGTCGTGATATCCTCCGAAATGTATATAATCTGCATACGGATAAGAATTGTCGTTATTCCACGAAGTAAAACCGATCTGAAAGTTTTGAGGTAAAATATGGGCCGGCTGAATGTTTCTATTATCCCAATATCCTGCGAAATGTCTCCAGTTTCCTAATTCTGTGGAATTTATTCCGTAAACGGGATGTGAGGTTGGGATATAGCTATTAGGATTAAAATTATTCGGAGTCCAGAAATCTGATAAAGACTTATGATCTCCGCCTCCTAAAAGAACCTTACCATTATCAGAACCATATTTATAGAATGCTCTTGCGGTAATATTTTCAAAGCCGCTGCCATTAACATCCGTAAAATAAAATCCCTGAGCATCACCTCTGTAACTAACAGTTCCGGCATACAAACCAGATTGATGAAAAGCAATTGTTGGGAATATCGTATTTGCAGGACCATTACCCCTCAGCTGCAGAGCGGCTCCCAGATAGTCATTTCCGGTAGCTCCGTTAAAGTCCTTTCTTGCATTAATAAGCTGTTCTTTATGAGTATTTACGACTCTCGAATCTCCATTAAAATTAGTGCTTAATATTGTATATTGGAGAAGCAGTGGTGTAACATCGCCTCCCCAAACAACATCCCAGCTGGAAGACAAAAATGTGTCGTCTCCCCCATATGCCTGTACATCTGTAATTGCTATTCTGGAATAAGCAACCTCAATAATGGGTCTTATATAGAAAACACCCGTAGCGGGATCTTTATAAAACTCTATTCTATCTATGTGTGCAGAATCACCTGCTTTCCAGGTAACCGTAGGCTCGTAAACATCTCCTAAATAATTATAAATATTAACTTGAAACTCATAGAAAAAATGCGGATAATTATACAGTTTTACGGTAAAAGTCATCATATTTCCAGGCCTCGCTCCAATTTTAATTAAAGGATTCGACTGATACCCTCCATAAGAGCCTGCAAATGCGGATAAGGCAATATTATTGCTAATTATTGACCCGGAGTTTTGAAAGTGCCCTACATTTGAGATATTTTTAGAATTAAGATCGATGTTTTGTGAAGCCCCGTTAAAAGGCACATAATTACCTGTTAAATTATTTAATTGTGATGCAACCCAGCTTTTATACGCTATTTGTTCCCAACCGCTCCAGTTTCCGCCACTAATTGACTTTACAAACATCTGGTTTTCACTATTAAAGCCCAACAGGTTTCCATAGTCTCCATCATGTGATGCGATACTGAGTATTGAGTTTGAATTTAGTTTACTGGGAAATAAATTTGCCGAACTTTGATCAACCCGGGTAATAAATTTAAACTTATTATTTTCAAATAACCCGTGAACATCTGCCAGATATGATCCGTCTTTAAATAGATAATCATGCGTATGACTGTTTACGGAGAAGTCTGAAATTGATTTTTCTCCACCACCTCCCAAAAGAACTTTGCCATCATCGGAATTTGCTTTTCTGAATTCAGATGCAACGATGCCTTTATATCCTGTATCATTAAAATTTTTAAAATGAAAATATCCGTCAAAATTGATCTTTCCAGCATCCATTCCCGAGCTGTAGAACACAATTCCTGCTTTTGCGCCACCGGTTCCATAAGTCCACAATGTAGTATCTTCCGGATTGGAATTTCCGGAAACATAGAATACTTTCCTGCCACCGACGTCCTGTGGAGTATTGGTAGTCATGAGACTTAAATCAGAAACTATTTCCGCATGTGTCCTTTTGCTTATCTTTTTCGTTAGAGGGTTCCATACCAATACAAAACCTGTATCGTTCGGAACTCCTTTCACGATAATTTCGCCTTCTACAGCGATGTGATTGTTAAAATATTCCGGTGCGATCATTAATCTAATCTTGCAGTTAAAGTAATTCTGTATTCATTCGGGGAGAGAGGTGCCAAAACATCTATCTGTACATCATTTGCAGAGAGAGGCAGGAAGCTTACATTTATTCTTCTGTTATCTGTATTACGATAGCAGGTATAGTCGACATCCCAGGCATTCCAGCCGTGCGTGATAACAAAAGTTACCGAAGAGCCATCACCAATATACCATGTTTTAGATTTGATTTTCGAATCCAGGACCGCTCTTGTTGATCTGGGAGTCATTGCTTTAGTAGCGTTGCTTCCGGCAAGGGCTTCAGCATCCGTAGCGATCTGAATAAGTCCTTTTACCGAATCTGTAGCATCTACAATATCCGGAATTCCTTTTTCTATGATCTGATAATTGGCCGGTACATTTGACCCGCCATCCGTGTTGGCAATAAGATGGTCTCCCACAGAGACAGGATTATTTCCAACCCAGCCATTTGCCGTAATTACCCATACCATCCCGACTTTTATGCCGGCTGATGTAATGGGTGACGGAGCAGCCATGGAACCTTCAACAGCAGAAGGAACATACCCTCCCGGCTGATAAATCAATGCACCTGTAAGACTTTGTCCTAAAAGGTTTTCAACATACGTTTTGATTTTATTCGACGACCATGTAAACGTTCCCGACTGAACGGCATCATTCAGGAAAATGGAAACAATATCTGCGTTGGTAAGGTTTCTTCCTGCTACTTTAATAACATGTCCGGAACTGTTGGTAAGAATCTGACTTAACAAAAGAAGTCCGCTGGTCTGATCTGTCTGGAACGGATTATTGGTAAGAGGATAATCCGGATGCACATAATTATTTGCCAGATTAATCCATTGATTTCCATTCCATTGATGCAGCTCATTTTTGTAATCAATGATCCAGCCCGCGGGAACTCCGCTTGTGTCAGGAAGTGAATCAAAATACTGGAAACGTGTACGTAGGAGTTCTCCAAAAAAATTATCCTGATTTGCGTTGTTGCTTATTACTGCGTTTTTATTCATGGTATTTTATTTTTTTATGGTTTAACTTTTAAAATGAGAATATTGATTGGGTTAACGATTTCGCCCAGCATATTAATCTCTATGGTCTGGTTGGTTGCATAATCGTCGATATTTATTTTTTTACCAGTAACACTATCGCGTGCCTGGATGATTACATTTTCCGTTTCAACAGGGTTAGAAAATACTGTACTTCCGGTAATCTGTACTAGGGCGCTTGTTGGGGTCTCCGAGATGACTAAAACCTTTTCGTAAATCTGCTGATTAAATTCCTGTTGGTTTTTAGGGCTTTTCAGCCAGCTGTAATCCAGTAGGAGCTTTACTTTATCTTCTTTTATTCCTTCCTGTGAAATCGCTTTTAATGCTTCAATATCAATACGGTTTTTCTTTATGAAATCAACTATTTCCTGAAGTTCATCAAGAGATAAATCGTTGGATAAGAGTAACTTTTTGATATTTTCTATTTCTGACTCCAGATTGGTATCCGCCACCTTCAATTCGTTAACAAAACCATCTGTTTGTATTTTAGTGTATACATTTACAATTCCCAGTTTATCTTTCCAGCTGTTAACATGAGCTGGCGTCAGGTTACCTGCATTCAGTAAAGCCAGGTGCGCGGAATGAGCATCAGAATCACTCAGGTGTTCCTGAAACGCTTCTGCACCGGCAAATAATTGAGAAAGATCTTCAAGCCCTTCAATATTCTCAACCGGAATTGGGTAATCCTTGTGATAAAACGATGAAAATGTTGCTTTGAACTGTGCTTCAGTAGGAAAATCTCCGCTTTGAAACCAGCTGAAAATTGTATTTAATGGTGTATTCATTTGATTGTTGAAATTAGTCTTGATATAATTGAGAATAAGTGAGACATTAAAGCATTTTAAAACTTACTTATTTCATTAAATTATTCTGATTTGTCTTTGGAGGATTAAGTTTTTGCACCGGGCAAAAGAAACTGTATGAAATTCAACCTGAATCATAAACCTGTCTGTTGAATTTAATGATTACCGTTATGCTGTACTCTTCAAATTTCATGTTTTTTCAGTTACCGGGAAAGCTTTTTAACTGGTATAGCCCGTAGCTGCAGTAAGTTTCCATTCAGGATCCTGATCATTTAATAATTGCAGAAGTACATTCTGTCTGTATAAAATTTGTCTGAATAATAGGTCATCATTAAATAAATCAGCGCACATGAATATCCATATACGCTGATAAATTATTGCTGAACGCAAATATTTTAAATCAATGATTCACTTTGCGTTACATTTTTGCTAAGAATTATTAAGAAGCCACGCAGTTTCCTATATTCATTGTTTCCTGGATTATTCTTCCGTTGCTGTTCATGTAATACCTTGCGCTGCTTTTGGGAGGTATGGTAAAATTCACACTGGTATTGTTTACTATAAATTTTGCCTGATTTCCGCTAACGTTCATAACAGTAATTTCCTGATATTCAAGCATAAGACCAATTACTATTGATCCTCCGTCAAGAAGTGTCAATTTTACAACCCTGTTTTTGGTGGCGTATGAATTTGCAGTACCAGTAAATTCCTTATCATCCGGTCTGAGCCGGATATATTCATCTTCGCGGGCTATTTCGTGGGACAAACGGTATAAGCTCCCGTCTCCGCCATATACATCATTATTATTGCTGGATTCCGAATAAATACCATACGGAATTCTTATAGTTCCGTTAAAATAATGATTATGAGAATCTGTTGGTTCTACACCACCATAACCGATATGCCCGTTATTTAAATTAATAGCAATGCCATCGTAACCTCCTGTTTTACAGCCAACTTTTACATAGTCTTTCTCTTTCGCGGCAATAAGGAGATCATTCTTTTTATCAAACAATCCTGCGATCCCAGCTGCACTGAGATTTAACAGCATAATTTCCCAACCCGGAAATGGTTCGTTAAGCTTTACAAATCCGTCCGTTAAATTAATAAGCTGGGATACGTTTACCGCATGATTATCCAATGTCCCAGCGGGGATTACGGGGCTTTGAGTAAAAGTTTTAGTATCATTTATCGTTTCAACTCCATTTTTGCCCACAAATTGATTCAGAGCTTCGCTTTTTGTATAGTAATTGCTTAAAGCTGACTGCTGTACGGAGTTATTCCAATTGGTAATATTACTCTGATTGAAATCTATTTCAGACCACACTCTCAGCCAGCCACTAAAACTGATACCATCATAAATACGCTTCCAGGTTCTGCCATACTGTAAATCACTGTACTCCTGCACAATCCGGGTACTGGAAGTTTTATAAATATTTAAACAGCCGGCCAGACTAACCGGGTAATTTCTTGCTGAAGTAGCATTAGAGCTGGCATGCTGATAGTAAAAACCGGGCGTCAAAAATGTATTCAGGTCGGCAGTACCAAGTAATGCGGCAAATTTAGGAACTGAACCGGTATTATTTTGATCTACCCATGTTCTTGTTGCAACAACTTCCGTAGCAATTGACAGAAGCTGAGTGTATGTTGAAACATCCGTTTCGATGGTTTGTGTCCATCCTTTAGACCAATCGAAGTTCGCTCCCTGATGAAAAGCTGCAACTCTTTCAACCTCTACTTTCAGATAGGTATTCCAGACCGTATTTGATTCCCCAATATTAATACAAACATTGCCGGAAGCATCAAATCCTACATTAATTACCGATGAAGGAAAATTATCAGAACATTCAATAATAGCTTTGTGATTGCTGTTAAGTACAGTTGCGGAAAACTTATAAAAAGATACTCTTACGGTTCCTAATATCCTGGCATTCCATCCGAATATTTTGATTGTTACATCAAACATCGTTGCAAGCGAGGTAGCCTGTGGAAATTTAAAACTTAAAATTCCTGTCTGGGCACCTGCATAAAGTCTTTGGTACACTTTATTAAAAACCCGTGTGTTATTTTCAAATCGTGAAAGACTTCCTGTTGTGAAATTAATATTTTTATCAGCCATATTAATTTCTGTGCCTGCAGGAATATATGAGGCATTATCTACAGAGCCATCAGCTTTTAAAAACTGGGCCGAAGTACCGTTGACTACTCTATAGCCTTTCGCAGAAGTATAATATGCGTAATTAATATCCATTCTATAAATCTAAGTTAGTTACCACTACTGAAATTGGATTAGGAGGTGTAGAATCAAATTCTATTGCTACACTTGTTGTATCGATTGGTTTTATTCTTCCGTAAACTTTGTAAGAAGTAACCGTATCACGCATGGTAATCTCAACGTTCAGTGTGTTTAGGTTGTGAGCTAAAGTTGAAGTTCCTGTAATATTCGTAGTGTATGTTTTTGAAACATTGCTTCCGTCAGTAACCAAACCTTTCGCGTTTACGGTAACCCGGCTGTACGTTCCTGCAGTTACCCCTGAAGGCGCCAATGTTAATGCCGAAGTAACATTTGCCGAGCCATCGAAGGAAACATTCCACGTTCCGTCGCCAGAAGCGGCGATTGTTCTTGGGGTGGCTAATTTAGCTGCCGATCCGCTGGTATTGATGGATGCAGTCCCTGTTAACAATGTTGCCGGAACAGCAGTAACGGGAATGGCAACGTTTCCGGATCCGTCAATCGTTTGTGCCGTTGCGGTAACTCCAGAAAGTGTAATGGTTCTTGCAGCAGTCCATTTTGTAGCAGAAAGAACATTTTTCGCTGCATCCGCAGTATTATCGGCGTTGCTTAAGCCTACATGAGATTTGTTTAAAACGACAACTCCTGTTAAGCCATTTACAGAATCTACGGCTCCTGAAGTAATATAAACGAATGTTGTTCCCGTCCAACGGTATGTTTTGTTGGTATCAAGAGACACATAAATTTTACCGGTTTCGCCGGCAATGAGATTGGTATAAGCCGCTTCCTTATAGAACTTTCCGTCGGCAACTTTATAATATCCTTCCAGAACATCATCTACGTAAGAAGGCAACTGAGAAGCAGGAACCAACCCGGCACCATCAAGCACTGCAACACCGTTTGCCGCACCCTTTTGTGACAATGGGATGTAATTGGCAAGATCCGTTGTTGTAGGTACAGATCCCAAAGAAACCGTTATTCCGCTGGCGGTCTGGGTAATTCCCGTAACCACGTTCCCGGTTCCTGAAGTTGTAACCGGAAGAGAGAATGTAGTTCCTGTAAGGGTTAAACCATTACCTGCAGCATAAGTTGTATCCGTGGAATCTAATTTAATGGTATTTCCGGATTGACTGATAGACATATTGGCACCCGCAGCAAGCGTAATATCTCCGGATACTAAAGAGCCGGATGTACCTCCTTTCACACGGGTAACCGTATCCGGCGTTGTAAATGATCTGTTTGCCGAAAGGTCATAACTTGTTCCGTTAATTGTTAACGTTCTTGTCTTCGGAACATAGTCAGTCGGAGTAAAATTTCCGTCATGCCAGAAAGAGCTGATAGAGCGCGTTCCGCCACCGGCTGTTAAGATGTCGTTGTCTGTTTTTCCTACGATTTTGTATCCGACAGAACTGTGATAATAAGCATATTTAATATCCATAATTATAATTTTTTAATTGTTAACTGAATCATATTTGGTGGTACTGAATCAAACAGTACATCAATGGTATTAGGATCAATCCTCCTTACTTTAATTGGTATTGAAAATAGGGTAACGGTATCGTATGCGTCTATTGCAAAACTCAATGTATTAAGGTCATGTTTTATCCTGGAATCATTCTGCACCTTCTCCTCATGTCTGATTTTTTCGGAGCCGCTATTTTCGATTTGCCGGATTTTGTCATACACTAAACTGTTAAACTGGCTTTGATAAGTAATAGTTCCCCAGTTTGAATAACTTCCCACAAGGCTGACTTTATCATCCGAACTGCCTCCTGAAAAAAGATCGTTAAGCAATTCTATCTGTCTCCTGTTTTCTTTGATATAATGTACGATTTCGTAAAGTGTATCAAGATTTACATCATCGGAAGAAAGCTTACCGGTAATTTCCTGAATACGTTCAAGGAGATCATCATTCTTTTCGCGGAGTATATTTAAAATTTGTTCTGTCTGTACTTTTGTATAGACATTTCCTGTATTTTCGTCACCATCTATGGTAGCAGTTAAATTGATTTGTAATTTTTCTTTCCATCCGTTGATATCGGCAGCAGTGAGGTTGGATGCGTTGAGCTTTGCAAGCACTGAAGTATGTGCGTTTTCATCTTCCAGGTGATTGTTGAAAATTGTGACAGGAAGTATATTCTGAACTGCTTCCTGTAAACCTGTAACTTCATCCATCCTGATTCTTTCATCTATATGACGGAATGAAGAAAAGGTTTGTTTAAATTGATATTCTGTAGGAGAATCACCTTTTTCAAACCAGCTGAATATTGTTGTTAATGGTACTGCCATGTTTATCGAAAATTAAGTTTGAGTTCTTCTATGATCACATTTTTTTTATTTTTGATTATATTCGTATCTACATTTTTCATTGGCTTTAATTTCATTTTAAGTGATTATAAACTCATTGAATTCAACTTTTCTTTCATTCGTTTTTAGGAATACAAAGACGGAAAAGCGCAGTCCCTATTTCGAAAAAAACAGTTCGGCTTCCGCTTTTCTTCGCCTGATCAGTCCGTTCAGGACTTTACCTCCGGCGGTAATATATCTTGATGTAAACCAGTCTCTGATGGTTTCCGGATTTGCTTCTTTATTGATTAAAGAAAACAGGGTATCAGATCCTCCCGTATTGTAGGTATGGGATACCAGCGCATCAAACTGGTTTTGTGTAAGCGCAGTTTTAATTTTATTACTGACTATTTTTTCATAAGCCGGTAAAACGGATGCGAACAATTCCGTTCCTTTTTCTTTGCTGATGGCGGGATCTTTCATGGTTACTTTTTTACCGCCCGGATAATAGGTGTTTCCATAGCCAATTGTAGGGATTCCTGCCGAATCCAGATAAGGTTTTGAACTGAAACCTTCAAATGATAAAATTAAATTGATTCCATTTTGTGATGTTTTCATCTTTTGAAATATTTATAGGTGAAAAACAATAGGATCACAGTAATTCCGAAAACGGTGATGAAAATCCATGCTGCAATTCCAAAGCCTGTTACTTTTATTCTTTTTGTTTCCTGGGAAACGACCGATGCTGTTTCTTTTTCAGTTTCTTTGGAAACAGCATTCTTATTTACCTTCAGGGAAATATTATTGAATGCTTCTTTTTTATTTTCAGTCTTTTCGTTCGATGCTTTTGCATAATGATTGCGAATGGAATATTCTGCATTTCCCATAATGGAAATACTCTGAACAGTATCTTTCCCGACAACATTGTGGAAAACAAAAGGGCTGGAGACATCAGATTTCCCCGTAATTGAAAAATCCCCGGATATTTCGTTGATTTTTTCATTGACTGCAAGGTCTTTCGAGTTGCTTTGAATTGTTTCTGAACTTTGTAAATTCAGGGAATCAACTTTCACTGTTTCAGTTTCCCGGGTATTTTCTTTTGAAACGGTTGTAATTTTTTGTTTGCTTCTGCAGCAGCCGAGTATTAGGCCACTGAATATCATCAGCAGCAGGATTTTTGCTTTCATCAGCTTTATTTTTAGTAGTTAATTGTATGATTGATTGGTTGGTTTAAAACCAGGAGAGCAAAGCTGCACCGTGTTTTCGATACATTTTCTTCACTTCGTTACGAAAACACTCGAACAGACGTGAGTTTAAACTGATGGGATTTTATGTGAAAATTTTATCTTCTTTTACATATTCTTTTCTGATGCTTTCCAGCAGCATATCGGGACTTACTTTATAATCAGGATCTCTTAATGCAATTGTTTTTAAGCTTACATCCTGTATTATGTTCATAATATTAGACCCTGTAAGTTCATACCGGTCGGCAATTTCTTCCAGCTTAACTCCCTCAATATTCAGCTGCTCGGGTATATTATTCTTCCAGATACGCAGGCGTTCTTCGTACTTTGGATTACTGAATTTTATGCAGCTCTGGAAACGCCTTGTAAAAGCTTTGTCCATATTATTTTTAAAATTGGATGCCAGAATAATGAGCCCTGAAAATGTTTCTATCCGCTGGAGTAAATAAGAAACTTCCTGATTGGCATACTTATCATGGGCATCCCGCACATTGGTTCTTTTTCCGAAAATAGCATCAGCCTCATCAAAAAATAAGATCCAGTTTTTATTTTCTGCCTTATCAAATAGTTTTGCCAATTGTTTTTCTGTTTCGCCAATATATTTTGAAACCAGCATAGAAACATCCACCCTGAAAACGGGACGTTTTGTATATTTTCCTAAAAGACTTGCTGCCAGGGTCTTCCCTGTTCCCGGATCTCCGTAAAACAGCACTCTGAAACCGGGTTTTAATTTTTTCTGCATGTCCCAGTCTTCCATAAGAATCCTGCTGCTGTTGTACCAGGATTCAATACTCTGAATTTCATCGAGTGTATTCTGAGGAAGGATAAGGTCTGTCCAGGAACGGTGGGTGTGTATCTGTTCTGCCGGGAAGTCGTTGCTCATTTTCGGCAATAATTCTGATCCGAAAATAATAATATTAAAAGCCTCCTGATGAACACTTAACTGACTATTTTCAGCTCCATACTCCTTTCCTGAGCCGGAGAATGTAATAATCTCATCTTTAACCAACATAGAATCTGAAGCAAAATAATCCAGAGCTGTTAATCTTTCTGAAATATTCTGACCGCCCAAAATATACTGAACCGTCTGAACCGTAGGATAAAAGAGTCTTCCATTATCATTAACCGAACAAAAATCAAACAGCGGGCTGTTGGGAAAATCCAGGTAAATACGCTTCAGAAGTGCGGGATCTAATCTTGGCAATAAAGCCATTAAAAGAATGATAACTTCCTGATGCGCAAATTTTTTCTCTGAAATATAGTTTCCTAATGGAAAACCTGTATGGTCATCGGATATGAATCCCGGCGCTCCCATAAAATCTTCTGAAGAATTGTTGATACGCCAGGTTATCACCTCTTCCAAATGCGTAAATAGTTTCTGTATCTGTTCTGCCTCCATTGGTTTTTAGTCTTTTATTTTTGAAATCAAAACCATTACCTGTTTATCTTTCAAATAAATTTGCCTTATGCAATCGTTAAAGCTTTTTGATTTTAAAAATGTTGAAAAAAAATGACCATCAGTAATATTAAATACTGTAACTCATAAAGGAAAGTCTTACCATAACTGCATTAACAGTTTTTTTGAAAGTCTTCTCATACCGGAATTCCTACTTTTTGATAATCAATTTCCGTTTCACGGATATTATTACCTGCCCCGGAAAGAAAATAACAGATATGATAATCTTCATTTTGCATTATGGATAAGATTCTGATTTATTCAAAAAATTCCAATATTTCAGGGTAAAAAGGGTTCCTGTCAGGGAGCATCTTACTCGGGTTGTTAAAATATCATGCATTTACATCTCTGATGCTGCATTTTATTCTCTGATCTGTGTTAACAAACCTCAGCCTTAAAGCTGCTCACAAATGAGTCTGAATAATTGTTGTAATACTCAGTTTTCATGGTCATTGTTTTTATATTTTATCTTTTTTTAATAATTTTTTCATCAATCTGCAATGTTTTAATAATGTTTTGATGTGGTTGTTTTCAACCTATTTATATTCTGAATTTATTGTATTTTCAATGAGAATAACAATGGTTGTAAAAAAGGAGCCTCAACCGGAAAGCAGCTCACATTAGAGAATCTTACGCAACTGCCGCAGCAACTGTTTTTATAAAAGCTTCTCATCCAAAGGAGTTCCTACTTTTTAAAGAATCAATCTTACTTCTGAAAGAAAACAAGAGATTTTGCAACCTGTTATTTTACATCCCGGCAAGATTCTGATGTGCATCGGAAAATTCCGGTATTTCAAAAGTAAAAGGTTTCCAAGAAAGGAGAATCTTACCCAATTGAGGCTATCTTTTTTATTATTAATTTATAATGTAATTAATCAGGTCCTTCTCATCACGCCCCAAAAGGATTTTGATCGTGACAGGATTTGATCTGAATTTTGTTCCGTTTACCTCAATCTCCAAAAGCATCTGGATCAGAGAATAGGGTTTTCTGTGATGCACGGAATATCTGAATGAACCGGGTCTGTTGAAAGTACCTGCCGGATAAAACTCCTTGTAGTCTGCTCCAGGTCTGAAATAGTTTACAGGATTAATATCAAGTTTCATCTCGTTTGATGTTACAGGATATTCCGACTGCCTGCCCCAGGTTTTTGCATCTTCATTACATTCCTTGTAAAATCCGGGTGGCTTTAAATAACCACTGTAGAGCCTTTTTTTCTGTTTATAACGTTGGATGATGATTTTCGGCTTGTGTTTATCAATATCCAATTCGCCTGATAATTTCACGTTTAGGTATCTGTAGCCGAAACCCCTTGATAAAACATGATTGTACCCGTCTATATCCTGCGGCGGATTGCCCGTATCTTCAAGGGTGATGTGCCCTCTGTGTGAATTTTTGAGATCCTTGGCCACATAAAAATGATATTTTTTTGTCTCATACTCTCCTGCCGGTTTTACTTCGATTCCGAAATTAAACTCATTCAGATGGACATAATTATCTATAAACCTGCCAAACTGACCCTGTGTTGGATATTTACCCGTTTCAAAATAGGTTTTCAGCTCTTCTCTTTGGGTGAATTTATTTATTTCTTCCATAATATCTTAATGTTTTTATCTTATGTCCTTCGTATGATGCCATTTCAGCTGATGATTCCCTTTTAAAAGTATGTTTCAGCATTGAAGTTTTTTGTCTGAATTATCTTAAAATGTATTTATGTATTAGAAATAACCCCCAACCGGAAAGTAGCCCAAATTTCTGAATCTTACCCAACTGCCGGGGCAGCTGTTTATGAAAGTTCCACCGTAAACGGAGTTCCTACTTTTTAAAGAAATCAATCTACTCCTGAAAAAAACAACAGATTCTATGATCGTTTCTGTCATTTTACTTCCCGGCGAGATTCTGATATAAACAACAGAAAATTCCGATATTTCGAGAGCAAAAGGTTTCCTGCGATTGAGGATCTTACCCGATTGAGGATTATTTTTATTATTGATTTTGTAATTGCTTACATTTCGCTGATTCTGCGATATCCAAATAATTTTTTATATTAATTGGAAGGCTTGTATTGCCTGAGAATTGAATTTCAAAATTGCAATTTTTCTTTTTATCAGACAAGTTTTTCGCCTTGTCTCTTTTGTAGCTGCAGTAACTCTTGTTCTGCATAAGCGACTGCTTTATTTTTATTGACACTGCAAAGTTGATACTTATTTTCTTATTATAAAAGCTTTTTGCCCTGTCTTGTCTGTAGCTGCAGTAACTCTTATTTTTTAAAAGTGAATGACCTATTAGTTATTCTGAAAATACAAAGCTCTTTCTTTTTTTCCTATTATAAAGCTTTTTACTTTATCTGTTCAGTAGTTGCAGAAGCTTTTATTTAGCTTTCATATTGGCATTCGATTCTGGCATTTCTTATGCCTGCCAGAGCACCTCCTGCAGAGACATTGATATTTTTCTGTCCTGGTATCAAAGAGGCTTTCATTAAAAGAGTATCATTATCTGCATCATAAATCCTGCATTCTATGGCTTTACTAACTTCGGTGAGATCCGCTCTGTAAAAACAAGCCAGAAAGTCTCCAAGGTCGTAATGATCTGTAACCATATCTTCGGAAATATACCTATTAGACCAGTAATTTCCGTATAAAGCGTATTCAATAAGTATTTCGGTTTTATTAACAAAAGTAAGATGTGTATGTAAATTACTTATTTTACGATCAAAATCCTCATTACTTATTCTTACAGAAATTTTTTTATTTTCTACTGTTCCCATTTCAAAATCCCCGGGAATAGGAGGCAGATTATTTCCGAAAAGCCTGCTCATTGTAGCGCCATCATCGATCTGGGTATTCAGGTAGTAATATCTGTGCCCTTCTAATTGGTTTACCAGAAAGTCTTTTGTCCTGACTGTGTAAGGAGCGCTGCCCTGGAAATATCGTTTTTGTTCTTTGTTTTCGGTTTTGCCGATTGTAAAAATTTGGTCTTCGCCTTCTTTTGAATGTACAACAATCGCAAACTTCTCATTTTCAATATTACTGGTATTGTAAAGAATATATCCATTATCAAGAGCAGCCAGGTTGTTGGCGAGCGTAACCAGTTCTTTATTCGAAACGATATCATCTTTAAGGCTAAAAAAATCAATCAATTCCGCAAACTGACCCTCTGTGGGATATTTACCTGTTTCAAAATAGGTTTTTAATTTTTCTCTGGTGGTTATTTCGTTTGTTTCCATGTATTTTTAGTATTCTGTGCTGCTTTTGATTTACAGGTCAAAATTCATATTTTTTTTGTTTTTATAAAAGCTTTTTGCGGTGTAGGTTCTGTAGTTGCAGTGACTTGTTCTTTCTCAGGTCTGATGTTTATAACGATAATGGAATGTCGTTGGTTTTTGTGTATTCAAGAATAATGTGAAGTGACCAGTCTGCTTTTTGCCCATTCATTTGTCTAAAATTAAGGTAAGCATCGTCATGAAAGAATTTAACCGATAAATTTTCGGCATTTGCGATATGATAGCTGTAAGAGCCTATTCTTGCTGTACCGTTTACGAAAATGTGATCTATATTTAATGATGATAATTCTATTGATTTTTCAATTTCTGCCTCTGAAATATTTTCCATCATCACGCATCTGTAAAGAGGTTTTTTATATTCATTATCAATCTGAAGATAGCTCCCGGTAAACATTTCTTTAAAATAGTGATTTCCATTTATTTTATCTTCAATTCCAAATGTACCGTCAGATTTTGCAACGACGTTCTGCGTAAATCCGGAATCTGCTTTTGGAAGACGATGAACTTTTAATGAAGAATCAAAATCCAACGTTCTTTTCACAAAATCTCCGCCTATCAGAGGAAGTGTAACATTGTGGTTGAGGACGGTTTCTGAGGAGTGGATGACCAATTTATTACTGGTATTACCGCCAATGGGAGCATTAGCACCAATGGTAACATTATTATTCCCTTTCAGATTATTGGGAAGGTCTGTGGTATATCCGGATCTGAATCCTAAAAAAGTATTAAAATTATATTCCTGGGTATGCATCGCTCCGCCATCAACAAACCCGGAATGGCTTCCTAAAGCCGTATTGCCGTATCCTCCTATAAAATTGCACATAGCCACTCTGCCTACTGCTGTGTTATTATGGCCTGTAGCAAAATAATATAATGCGGCCTGTCCTACAACAACATTCCAGTATCCTTCTTTCAAAGCAATCATTGAGCTTGATCCAACCACCGTGTTTCTGATACCGGTTGTGAGTTGCCATAATGCGTGACTTCCAAATGCCACATTTCCATCTCCTGTGGTAACATTCTGTAACGCTCCGAAACCAAAAGAACTGTTGTAAATTCCCGTATGATCGGGATTCATGTTTCCAAACCATTGCGACCATGTTGTTTTATTGATTCTTAGTTCAATTTTAGTGGAGGGTGTTGATTTACTTTGTACGAATTTAATTCCCTGCTCCGGCATCTGATTGTCCCTGTTTACAACGGTTCCCAGAGTTTCCTGTGAAGTTATATCTTCTTTATGCCAGTAAGAATCGATCCATTCTGCAAACTGACTTTCAGTTGGATATTTACCGGTTTCAAAGTAGGTTTTTAATTTTTCTCTGGTGGTTATTTCGTTTGTTTCCATGTATTTTAGTATTCTTTACTGCTTATGATTTGAAATTCAAAATTCAAGTTTTTTTTGTTCTGCTGAAAGTTTTATGCTGTATGGATTCTGTAGTTGCAGGAAGTAGCGTAATGAGGTAAAACAGGAAGGGATGCAGATGCAGAAAGTTATAATTTGGACTGTCTATAACTTCAGTCCAAACTTAGATCTCGCTTCAGATCAAAACAACAAAGGCTCAGATTAAATCCAAGCCTTTTATTTCAGGTAATTGTTAAAAAATTATCTTCTGCTAATCAAGATTAAAAAAGAAAAAAACGACTGCTGCCCATTCTTTTTTTACCCCTTTTGCATAGCCGATCGTTATGTGGCTTCTGTTTTCTACCGTTCCGTCGTCTTTGATATAACCTATGGTAACATGGCTTCTGTTTTCTATCGTTCCGTCTTTTTTAACGTATCCTACGGTAGAATGACTTTTGTTTTCGATGGTTCCATCACTTTTAATATAACCAATAGTTCCATGGCTTTTGTTTTCAACAGTGCCGTCATTTTTAATGTATCCAACGGTCGCATGGCTTCTGTCTTCAATAGTACCGTCGCTTTTAATATATCCTGCCGTATTGTGGCTTTCGGATTCTATGGTTTGAGCGCTTATAATGGAAATATTTAACACAAGTAAAAAAAAGAATAGTATTTTTTTCATGATGGATAATTTTATCTGGTGATTGGTTTATTTTTCATTTTTATCAATACCAATATAAGACGAATTTCCCGAAATAAAAAAGCGAAATTTCCAGCCGGAAATTTCGCTTTTATAGTAAATTATTAAACATGCGTAGGCAAGTCAATTTATCTTGAACTTTCTTTTTTAAGATGTGATCTTTTCTAATCCTAATATCAATTTTTTGGTCAAATTATTCCTACATCTCCATATTCATCTAAAATAAAAAATGTAACTATATTTTTCTCAAAATAAACCATACACGGTACATTTGTATCCAAATAATTATCCTTTCCTTCCGGATGAGTAAATTTTTTATCCTTGTATTTAAAATTACCATACATTGTTAAAGAATAGTTTAACACAGATGGCAAAATGTTGTTTTTTTGCAGTTCAATAAAGGTATCTTGAGAAACAATATTATACATAGTCTTAGATAATCCCGAATAAGAAAAATCTTCTTCCGTATAAAACATAAGTTCATCATCTATAAGCTCTAAAATCAATGCATTAATAGTTTCTAAAGAATGATCCCCTAACGAATATTTATCAACCAATTCTTTTATTTCGTCATAATAAGATCCAGATTTAGGATTTTGTAAATCTATTTGTATTATTCCTGTTGCCATATTATTATTTTGTTTAAATTGTTAATCCAAATATACTATATTACTATAAAACATTTTTGAGTTTACCTTTAAATTCCCCATTGCCTATGGCAATTACAATGTCTCTGGTGGTAGTATTACCGGATGGTTTTATTTGATATACAGTTATTACTTCATCAGTAGCATTAAACACAATTACAGGATCTTTACTATCGTAACTTGTATGTTTTGGCACATCCTCCCCTAATACATAAGTAGTTCGTGCATAATGCACTTGTACCCTGTTAGCTTCTGCTCCCGTAATTTTAAAGGCTCTTCTCATTTTTTCTTTACTTGCTTCTATTTTTTTATGTGCAGTATCCTCATTAAATCCTAAAGTTTCCTGCATGGTTACAAATTTAAAGTTAACATTAGGATATGTAGTTAATAACTCTCCTATGGATTTTTTTATTATTGACCCTACAGAACTACCTGAAAGTACGGGTTCTACAATAGTAAATGTAATGGCTTGATTTTCTTTTCCTTTCATTGCATTTTTTACGTATTTCACTATATCTTCCGGTTGTTGAGTACGATGATCTTTACCTGTTGCCATATCTTTTGGCATTTTTTGAATCTTTTCATTTTTTATAGTAGTGCCTTTCGCTACAGCATCTCCCAAAAATGAACCTCCTGTCTCTGTAGTTATAATAAATTCTTGTCCTTGTAATTGGTTGCGCATATCTTGTATAGCTTCATGATATTCTTCTACAAACGGAGAATATATAGCACCTTGTGCAATATCCCACTTACGAATAGCTGTTGAACCAGATACCATCTCTTTTCTTAATTGAATTTTCTCTCCCTTCTTCAGTTCTGGCACATGTGCAATAAAGTTTTGCATTTGTTTTCTTGCACTTTCCGGATATTTGCCTTCTTCTAAATTTACTTCTTCATTTTTTACAAAAGCAATTTGTTGTATGCTATATTTTAAATCTTTATTCTCATCATCTCTTTCAACATCAGATCCTTTTTCTTTCGGGTTTACTTCTCCTTCAATGTGAGAAGTTTCTTTTCCTTCTTTATCTACTTTGGTTGTAACAATCTTAAGCTCCTTCAATTCATAGGTTTCTTCCAATACATCTAATTGTTTTTGAATTTGCTTTTTGTCGAGGCTTTTGTCTTTCAGGAGTTTTGTCCCTTCCGTAATCCCTTTATGCAAGTCTTTTTTCATTTCTTCCTGCGTACGGGTTTCTTTCTCATTTTTAGCTTTGCCTTTCTTATCCTTATTACTAACCCCAATCTTACTCAACAGCTTACCTGCCTTCCCTTTCACAAAAGTCCAGAACTTCACAATGGCATTTTCAATACGCTGTCTGATTTTGCGAATTACGCCCAAAACCTTATCAGCCAATCCGCCAATTCCCAGTAATGAAGCCAAAAAGCCAATTAAAACAGGAACCGCTTTACCCAAAGCATTTTCTATGGATTTAGCCACGGCACCTACGTTTCCGCTGGCAATGGCTGCCACGCTGTCGATGAAGGCCTTAATCAGCTCCATAATCTGTGCGGCACGCTGGATGAAGAATTTCACCACATCAATAATCGCCATGGCAGCTTTTATAAATGCTCCTACCGGAGTCAGCAAGCCCATAATCCATTTTATTCCCGCCTGGATTACCTGGGTCTGGATCATATCCATAATGGTATCCATGATCGTGGCTTTCAGGTCGGCAAACTGGTCTTTAAGATGTTCCCAGAGCCCGGCAACACCTTCTTTACGGACGATCTGCACCATTTCAAAACTGGTTTCCAGAACTTTCATGACCGGCTCTCCGATCACTCTTGCACCGATGGCTCTGATTCCGTTCCAGGTCAAACCAAGCACCTGTGTGGTGATTGAGAAAATTCCTTTAAGAGAAAATATATCTTCCGGCATGGTAAGGTCGATGCCTTTTGTTGCGCCGGTGAGCCAGGTGAAGAAGCCGGTTTTAAGATGCGTCCAGATATTGGCCCCGAAATTGGCAAATCCCTGCCCGACGCCTGCAATAAGATTTTTAAAGAAGCCTATCGGATCTGCTATAATCGCCATGACAACATCTGCAATACCGGATAATAAATTGGTAAGGGTGTTTTTAATTTCAATAATAATGGCAAATACACCGCTCAAAGCGTTGAGCGCTTTGTTTATGAAACCGCTGTTTTGGGCTTTCAATTCTTCAATTCTGGAATCAATACTTGCTACGTTTTCGGCATATTTTTTAGCTAATACATCGATGAGTGCATCTTTTTTACTGTTCACACTTTCTTCCAGCGCATTGAATTTATTCTGAATTTCAGCAATGGCCTCTTTCCCTATTTTACGCAGGCTTGGCGATAAGCTGTTGACATACGTCTGTACGTCTTTTTTACCTTTGGCAATTTTCGCTTTAGCAGCATTAAGCTGATCGGTAACATGGGTTGCAATTTTATCAATATGCTGATCCATGGTTTCAATATATAGTGCTTTACCACTTACAAAATATTTATTGACCTCATCGGGAAGTCCGGTTGCTTTATCCCACAGCCATAATCCGGCAGTCGCTAAAGCTCCGTATTTGGCATAAGCATCACCGTAACGCTTCTTTTTGTATTCTTTCATTCCCTTATCTACATGATCTTCAAATGCTTTTTTGGCAATCTTGCTACCGTAGTCGAACATCTCTGCAACTTTTTTATCAAGATTGTTTAAAATACCATCAACTTCTGTTTTAGAGCTGTTGTAGATACTATTGATATGATCGGCTATTTCTTTTCGTTTCTGGCTGTCTTTGGTTGCGGTATTCTTTTGTTCGCCGTGCGCATGATTCAATCCGCCTTTGCGTGCATTATGCATTCCGCCAATATGTTGAACAGCCTGTGATTGTGCCTGTTGCCGGGTTTTAGAGAGTTCGGTATTTTCTGTTTTCCTGAATTTCTGTGTGGCGGCAGTACTTTCTGTTTTTGCCTTATTTTTTTCGTCTAAGGCTTCCGTAAATGAAGGCTCGTTGGAGTTGGCGAGCATTTTATCCGTTACTCCATGGGTTTTCATTTCGCTGTCAATGGTATTGGTTTCTTCCTGAAGAGGCTTTTCCACGCTTGCAGCATCTCTTTTATTAGGCATTGCTTTTGCGGCATTCGGAACATTAGGAGCTTTTCCGGTATTAGGTGTTGGCATTTTGGCAACGGAGCGAACAGGTTGTGCCCCAATGTTAGGTTTTGCCGCGGTAGCTGAAGCAATATCATTGGTTGCTGCATTTTTTTCATTCTTAACATCGGCAACTGCATTTTTATTGACCTGCTGTATGTTGTTGTTGTTTTCGAAATCATCAGCTTCAGCTTCATCTTTAGGAAGTCTGATTCCTTCAATTTTCTTCTTTAATAAAGCTTTAAAATCATCTTTGCTGAATGTTCCGGGTTTTTGCGCATCCATATGATCTACTTTGCCTGCCTGCGCCATACTTTCGCGTTCGTTTGCAGGTGAAGGAGCAGCGGCCTGTGCTGCATCGCTTGCTTTTTGTGCGGGTTCATGGCTTTTTTGAGAATGTGCTGTTGCGGCTATTTTACCGCTTAACTGTGTAAATTCGGGATTGTTTTGGGCATTTGGAGAAGGTGCTGCTTCTACGCTTTGCTCTTCCGCTTTATCTTTAGTCCCGGCTGCAGGTTCCCCTTCTGCCTTATGCTCAGGTTTAGCAGCTGTTTCCGTATTTGTTGTTTTTCCTTCCTCAACTTTTTTGCCTTCCTGATACACTTTAGCCTGCTCCTGTAAGGTTTTTGGAGTATAGTTGCCGGATTTAAGATTTTGATAATCTTCTATCTGGTTAACATTCAGGGTGGCCATATAGTCTTTTTCCATCTCCTTGGTTTTGGGATGGTTGATATCGCCGGTCTTCTGTAAATTTTCCTGAAATCTGCCGTAAGAGATCTTTGAGCCCTGATCATAAATATTTTGCGAACCGTGAACGGCCGCCGGTGCACCATTGAGGCTCACCTTGCTATCATCTGATGTGGCGGATCCTGGATTGCTGACTTGATTACCAGATTTTTGGGTTTGTATCGTAGTCATCTCTACCTCTGACTGAGGCAGAACCACCGGATCTTTCTGCTTTTGCTTTTTATTTTGGTTCTGGTGGGCTTTGTTGTCTACTTCTACAGGTTTTGCTGCTTTCATGACTTAGTTTTTTTATTCATAGTTGATGGGTAAAAGACATACAAAACGCAATTGAAATGAATTGCGTTTTATATACCTGTTGAATGTGAAAAATCAGCTCCGGGGCGGGTGATTTTTTAAGAATTTAAGTAATCGGAAATGGCATTTTGCTTTTGTAATGAGAAACAGGTAATGATAAAGCCACTCCGTTTTTTTGTCTCCTGTGTTTTTTCGAGTTTTAAATTCTCTGGTTCAAAAATCTTATTTTTTGATGAGAATACCCTGTTTTTTGAGCGATGGATTCTGTAGTTGCAGTAAGTAAGGAAATGCTTTGAGGCTTGAAGCGGGATGAATGAAGCAGGACGCTATTGCGTTTTAAAGGACTTATTCTGTAGAAAATCTAATATCCATTGTTTTATTGAATATAAAAGTAAGGTCCGGATTATAAAATCCAGACCTTTAAATATGTCTTAGTTGTTCTGTGAATAGATCGTAGTTTAATTAATTATTTTTGTCTAATAAATCTGTATTGATTTTTTAGGACTAGTCATCTTCTTTTTCTCTTGGAATAATTTCCCCCTTAGAGTTATACGTATATTTTTTTTGGAAACTTTCTCCCGTTTCAGGATTTCCGTTTCTTGGATCTATGCCATATTTTAATATATACTCATATACGGTAGCAGGCTCAAATAAATTACCGTTAAACTCTTTTGAGTCGTAAAATCCTATTGTTCCCTCATCTTCTTTTTTTCTTTCCTCTTCAGTTAAGGATGCTCTTCTTTGGGATTCCCTTTCGTCTCTCACTTTCCATTTAAGCTTACTTATCTGGGTTTTATGTTCTTCCGATAAGGCATCAAATATAGCCCTTTCTACTTCCCCGTCTTTTTGATAAAGCATTACTTTTTGTATTAAAGCATCATCTAAGACTTCGGGTAAATTATTAAAGTCAATATAAGGCAGCATTTCCTTTCTTTCTTTCTGGTACTTTTGGGCTTCTTCAGAGGTTTTGTAAGCGAGATATTGTTCTTGCTGATGAGGTTTTAGACTATTAAATACTTCATCAAAAATGGGATTATTTAAATCTTCGATGTTTAATAGTAATTTTAATTTGAATTCAGATAGTTCATTTTTAATGTATGCAAAGTCATCTATAGCGAAAATCATATATTTTATTTTAAAGGTTTAACTAATTCTTTGAATTCTATTTCGTAATATTTTATACCATTAATTGTTTTTGTATATTTTGGATCTGTAATTTGACGGAAATATCCTTCATTCATCAACACTTCTTCCTGTATCATTATTTTTGGTTTATCACTATGTCTTGTAGATCCAAGGTTTTTACCCCAGTCCGACAAGTCATCAATATAAACACCTTCCTGAGTTTTTATTATTCTTATTATTCCCACCTTTTCTCCTGCTTTTACATTTTTGGCGGATTCTTCAATAAAAGCTTCTGCAATTTTGTCATCCAATGAAGAAGATACCATCCCGCCTTCAAAAGCTATTTCTTTACCTTTTCCATGTTTCAGGGTCGATTCAAAATAACTTAAATCCATCATACGTCCACTATATACTGTTTTTCCCTCCATATTTCGTTCCGGGACTTTTCGCAGCTTATCCAATGCGATTTTTAAATCTTTATAAATCCGCTTATTATATTCACCCCAAAAAGAAGGATTAAAACGTGCCGGCGTGTTTACTATTCCTCCATCCACAGTAAAAGCGTGAGAAGTGGCTAGTTCATGACGTGTGGCTTCACCTGTGGGTAATAATTTCTTTTCGCTTTTTAACCAGTCAATAGTAGCTAATGATTTATTAAAATCAGGTAAACTTTCCCAGTATGTATACCATCCGTATTTTCCAAAGAAACTTTCATAATTTCTTACACTTTCTGCAAAAGTTATCGGATTATCTTTATAGCTCTTCGCAAAGTTAGTTAATTTACGTTGATTATTTAATTCATTTAAAACTTTCGGATCAGCTGATTCTAAAGCTTTTTTGAAATTTATAATCTGTTCATCCGTTAGAACAAGTGAAACAGGATCTCCCAAATTGCGGGGAGTATCAATAAATTCAGCATGTTGTTCCGGATTATAAGATTGCTTTGTTTTTTGTGATAAATTTTTCTTTTGCGAACCCGGGATAGTTTTCTCTGTTTTAAAATATGCAATAGTTGATTCCTGTGCTTTTTTATAAGCTGCTTTGAAATTCTGAGCCCATTTCATCCAGGTTTCTTTTTTGAAAACCGATGTTATCTTGCGAGGGATAGAAACAATTTTTGCTTTTAAACCGTTTTTTACATTAATGAACATCCGTTTACCAAAAGTTTTCGGATTTCTTTTGGCCAGATCTTTTATAGAAGCGCCCCCTTTTTGTGAGGCTTTCCCTCCGATTATTGCCAGAATAGCCATTCCTGAATTGGTAATATCACTTTTCAGCTCGCCGGAATTTTTAAATAAAACTTCAGCTGTTTTTGCCGTATGGATATCGTAAATATTTTTTATTCCGTTGAGTACATTCAGTCCCAGTGCAATAGCTCCGATCCAGAAGGTGATGGTACCCATCGTTATGGTTGCTCCTCCCAGCCAGGCCGCTAACGGGGCCAAACCACCTAAAGTGAAGATGGATCCTACCGCTGCCGCTAATGTTAAAACACCCAATATTCCGGTAATTACACCTGCAATAGCGAGTACTTTATTGGCTATTCCTGCAGCTTTCTGAAGAATCATTCCTACAGGATCCTGGGAGAATCCTTTCCAATTCGTCAGATCATCCCAAATTCCCTGTATTGAACCTGAAATGGTATGATACCACTCTTTAGGATTAATAATAGAGTTGATGAGTTTGCCCACATCAGACCAGGTTATCGAAGTAATATCATTCCAGATACCGGAAAAAGCAATGGTAATAGACATCCAGAGTCTTTTTAAACCGGTAATCCTGTTCAGGTTTTTGGTTACCAGATTTAACGGTTTCTGTAAAGCATCTTTTCGCTTATTATTAAAGTTTTCTATTTGGCTATTTCTGATAGTTTCTACATTCTCGCTGATGGAGTTTTGCTGTTCGGACTGATCATGATCATAATTGGCTGTTACCTGTTCAAATTTTTCTTTTAAAAGGTTTTGTTCATTTGGATTTAATCCTCTTACAAAAGCGACCTGATCATCCTGTGTTTTTAGTTGCGAAAAATCAATCAATAAACGTTCTGAAGGATCAAGCTCTTTGGGAGCCTGCTGAATTTTATCTTTTTCTTTTTGTGTTAGGCTATTTCGTCCCTCAACGGTAGCCATGTTTTTATAGTACGCATTCTGGGTTTTTATAACATCACGCTCAATACTATAAGAATCACGCAATAAAGCACTAGCTTCTTTGTCTAATTTTTTGCTTTCCGATTCAGCTGCCTTTAGTTTTGGGTTAAGTTTTGCCAGCTGTTTTTTAGCCTCATTATTCTGTTTGGTATCTGCCGCGAGTTTTGCTTTTGATTTCCGTATAGATTCTTTTGAAGATAAGGCTTCCTTGCGTATTGCCGTATTTTTAGCTTTAGCCTGCTGGGCTTCCTGAGTTAATTTCTGAACAGTATTTCCCGACTGTGAAACTGCCTGATCTATTGTAGCAGCGTTGCTGTTGAGCTCTCTTAATTTTTGAGTAAGCTTTCCGGAATCATCATTTTCCGGATCCTGATGTTTCTGCGATCCGCCGAGTAAATCAGTTGCTTCTTTATGCAAATCTGTTGATTTTGATTTATTCTTATGATACTCTTCCTGGTAAGTTCCAACTTCCTGCTCTACTTTCTGCTGCCTTTTCACGGAAGTTTCCAGTCCTCTTTCCAGTTGATTCACTAAAGTTTCCTTTGTCTGAATGCCGTCTTCCGATTTTTGCAGATCATCGTCTGACTGATGAATTGTTTTTTCAACCTCCCTGATTTTATTTTTTAATCCTTTTGCTGCCTCATTCTGCGATTTCACCTGGTTCCTTGCTTCAACTCCCTGATCTCTGAATTCCTGAGCTGCAGCAACAAGACCAAGAATATTAACGGTAGTTTGTGCATCCGGCTCTACTTCAGCCTGCTCACTGTCAACAGCTTTATCCATTCTTGGCATAAGAACAGGTTGAATATCATTAGGAACAACAACTTTTGCTTCTTCTTCTCCTTTGGTTTTTGTATTTAATTTTTTATTGTCGGATTTTTTCTCATCATTTCCTTTTCTTTTTTCAGATTGGAAATTTTCACTTTTATCTGCGGTCTTTTTTGAGCTGCTGGCATTGACATCAGATAAAACCGGTTTAATCTGAGTTTTTTTAATTTCAGCCGGCTTCTCCTTCGGCTTTTGATCTACAACAGGTTTTGGTACCTTAGGTGTAGGATCAGCGGCTTTTACAAGTTCTTTTTCTTCTGTTGTTTTTACTTTATTTTCAGATTTTTTAAGCATCTGATGAACCACAGCCTGCTCCTGCAAATTTTTTGGGGTATAATTTCCGGATTTAAGCTGATGGTATTCCTGTACCTGACTGACATTCAGGGTAGTCATATATCCTTTTTCCACATCCTTCGTTTCCGGATGACTGATATTTCCGGTTTGTTGTAAACTTTCCCGAAGCTTTCCGTACATCACCTCCGAACCTTGGTCGTAAATGGTTTGCGAACCGTGAACGGGCGTTACTTTGCCATTTGAAGCAACCGGGTTTTTATCTGCTTTTGTCAATCCTTGCTTACCGGCAGTGTCTACGGATTTTTGAGACTGCATCGCAGCAGCTTTCATTCCGGAAAAAAATTTTGCCAGCGGATTTTTCGGTTTTGGTTTTATATTTGGGTTATGATGGGCTTTTTTGACTGTTTCTACAGGTTTTGGTGCTTTCATGACTTAGTTTTTAATTTCATAATTGGATGTAAAAAAGACATACAAAACGCAATTGAAATAATTGCGTTTTATATACCTGTTGAATGTGAAAATCGGACCCGAAGCGGGTGATTTTTAAAGAATGCAAGTAATCAGAAGTGGCGTCCGGCTATGTATGAGAAACAGGTAATGATTGAGCCACTCCAAGTTTTTTCCTGTTATCTGAGCTTTTAAATTTTATGGTTCAAAAATCATATTTTTCTGTCAGAATACCTTGTTTTTCGTACGATGAATTCTGTAGTTGCAGTAATGTATTTTTAAGTACTCAATTGCTTTGATTGATTTCACCTAAAGGCCTGCAGTTCATATTTACTTTTTCACCTGATCTTCAGGAAATCCTATTGCAGGTTCTTCCTTTTGATCAATTTGCTTTTCTGCTCTGATGCCGTATCGGGTTTCAATAAAAAGGTTTACTGCTTTTTCGATCCAGTTTGGCAGATTAGTGGTGATCATCTTTAAGAATTTATCATAACCGTAACCCAGTACAAATAATATCCCTGTCGAATACCATTTGTCGTGCAGTTCGGCCCTGTTCATAAGATAACTCATGGTAAACCCTACGATAATAACGATCATCAAGGTAATCAGGTGTTCCCACGGCTTTTTTTTTTCTTTATTCTGTATTGAAATTAAGACCCTTAATAATCCGCCTGAAAATGCAATGGCAGTTCCGATTAAAAGGGCTTTTATACTATCTAAATTCATCTTTTCTCTTAATATATATATATTGATTCAAATTTTGATTTTGACGCACGGTCAGATGCATCATTTATTCCAGGTCGAGGATGTACATATCATCCAAAAACCTTTTGCTTTTCTGCATGTTTTTGTTTTCGTCCATATAGGCTAATTCATCGATAATATCATCAATGTTTTTTCTTGGATTTTTGTTTATTTCTCGGTTTTTCTTTATTTTTTTTCTTCTCTTTTTCATGGTTACTGAAGTTTTAAATTGAACACTTTTTTAATTAGTAATAATTCTTCTAAGGGCACAAGGTTCCTGCCTCAAGCTCATCATTAGCTTAAACAACAGAACTAAAAGCAAAAACCTTTTTACCTTAGTAATTACCTGTAAGATGAATTTATGAAAGACTTTAGGACAACCCTTTTTATGAGTATGGTTTCGGGTCGTTATTTGAGTTATGTAGTCCTGTTCTACATTATAAGATTATAATGCAGATTAAATTCATGGTTATTATCAGTTTTTAAAAGAAATATGAATAAGACCGGATGCAGATCTATGCCTGAAGAATGATATTGTATATTGTTCTTTCGGATAAAAAAAGCATCTCTGTAAGTTCGGTTACAATTACCTTCATCTGTTTATCCTGATTACGCTTTACATAATCAATGACAAAATCTTTTCTTTTTTCTACTAATTCTTTGCTACGTTTCATGTTTGGTTAAAGTTTTTATGTTAAAAGTTTTTTTTAAAAAGACACCTCAGCTTTCTTATTTATTGTTTAAATAAGACCATAAGAAACCCTAAAGACTTGTTTCAAGCCTTTGAAAGATGTTCATTACATTATTGTTTTTGATTTTTAGAAAAGCAGATCCGCCATTCTTAATCTTCATAACAGCATCCAGCCTTTCTGCTAAATATTACCTATCGTATTTTCCGTTGCTGCTATCAAATCAATGTTTTATAGGCGAGCCACTTCGTTTACCGACCAGTAATTCGTTTTAAAGAGCGCAACATTATATCTTAAGATGATAAGTTTGTCTACAATGTGTATTAGCATGTGCAACAATCCTTACTGATAACTACAATTAATCGATATTTTATATGTTAACAGTTACAATATTTATATTTCGGCTTGCTTTTTTATTATTGGCAATAAGGAAATACTTAGGAAAGCAGTTTCATTTCTGCAATGAATAAAAAACAACCGCATTTTATTCACCATCATACACCACAACACGCATCAAACTCATTAAAACAAGTACAAAAAGCGCAATTTTTACATTTATAAAAACCAGAAATATTTTTTTTGTTCGTTTAAGCGCCAGACAAAACAAAAAGAGGAAATCTAATTTTTTAAAGTCCTTAAGTACAGAAAAAGCATTTAAACCATTGATTATAAATAGATATTTAATTCAAATAAAGTTTCTAAACTTCAAATAAAAATTAAATCATCAATATAATTTTGTATATTTGCAGTGTTCCATCTTAACTGTGAAACAAATATACGAACAATGTTCGCTTTTAAAAAAATAATTATGAATATTTTTCGTAATTTCTTTACACAATGACCATAAACACATCAAAATGAACTATTTAGAATTCAAAGAAATCAGGAAAAAGCTTAATATGAAGCAGGCCGAGATCGCAAAATCCATAGGAGTCGGCACCAGAGCCGTACAATACTGGGAAAAAGGCGAACGGAAAATACCTGAAACCACGGCTTATTTCATTACCAATCTCCTGTTGAACCAAGAGAAAAAACAAAATGAAGACAGTGCCTCGCCGCTTGCTTTTTCAGACCTGAAGATAATGAATGTCCCTCTGGCCAATCAATATGCACAAGCAGGATATCTCAGCAGATTTGCTGACGAAGAATATATAGAAAGTCTCCCTACAATTCCTTTTACCGACGATGTTGAGCACCGCGGTGAGTACATGTGTTTTGAAGTAAGAGGAGACAGTATGGACGACGGATCCTACGAAAGCTACCTGGAAGGTGATATCATTTTATGCAGGAGTATAAGACAAGATTACTGGATGAGTAAGCTGCATTATGATAAATGGGATTTTGTAATTGTTCATAAAGAAAAAGGCATCCTGGTAAAACGAATCATTAACCATGATGTTGAAAAAGGCATTATTACCCTGCACTCTCTTAATGAATATTACGATGACTTCGAAATCCATCTTCAGGATGTTGCCAAACTGTTCAACATCATCAGTACAAGACGTAAGAATAACAGAAGATAAAGAGATCTGACTTAATAAAATCCTCACAAACGGAGGATTTTATTAAGACATACTCAGATCATGCTTCTTATCAGGTTGCACAATTATATGACGTTGAAATACTGGTTATCAAGCCACTGGAAGGGTCTACATTATAAATTTTACTTCCGTTATAACTTCCGAACCTCACCCATCTGATCCCCCTGTCTTTAAAGCCACTGCTGGCTACACCCGTATCAAAGCTACCCAGGTTCGCCGGGATTGCCGGTGTAATACCATCGCTCAGGTAAATATAGCTTCCTTCCTGCGGAAAAGGTGTTGTAAGACTGATTGTCTTCTTCAAAACGCCTTCGCTCCAGCAAATACTTGCGCCGGACTCATTGCTATTGGTGGGATCTTTAAATTTCGCCGAAACACAGAAAGCATCCGCAAAAGTATAAGGTGCTTTTTTAACGATCCATCTTTTGGATTCAAACTGAAATACATTAGACCAGTCTGAAATTCCGGCTGGAGATAAGCAATGTTTTCTGGCCCTCATATAAAGAGATGTATTTTCAGGAATATTTCCGCCATCCATATAAACATTTTCAAGCGGAGTGTAATCAAAATCTACTCTGAAGTGAATAACATCATTAAAGTCCGGATCTGTTGCTATCTGATATTCCGGTGTATCAAGATTTGTATCATCCACCATGTAATCCATTACAATCTGCCCGTTTTCTCGTACCTCTACATTTTTTATAGCCGGTGTTTCGCAGACGGACGTTCCACAATTACCAATTTTAAAAGAACTTACTTTTCTGGTAACAACTCCTGAAGCTGTTAACTCTACTACCAGTTCGTATTCCCCGGATTTTATAATTGCAGGAAGAATTACCAAACCCCCATTAGACGGCACCGGAGTGATATTGAACACCGTATATGGATCTGCCGAATCCTTTATTTTGTAGGACGCGACGGCACCCGTTATAGGAACGGAAGAGGTATAATGTACCTCAAATGAAATATTGCATGTTGCTATTGCCATTATATTATATTTTTTTATTTATCGGTATAAAAAGAGGTGTTTAAAAACTCTTAATAATTAAAACACCTCCTAATAAGATTATACAGAAATCTGTACTTTAATATTACCTGCACTCAAGAGTAAGGTGATATATTACAGATTATTAGCTATCCTTCGAATACACTTATCTGCACAAGATCGGTAGCAAAAGCACCACTATGAGGATCAATAACCGTGAGCTTAAATTCGTAAGTGCCGATGATAAGGTTTTTCACTATTAAAGAAGGTTTATTAACATCCATAAGCGTTACTGCAGGACCCTGTGTCTGTATCCAAGAATAATACAATGTATCCGCTCCCGATCCGCCTCCTGTCAATACAAAGGAATTTTTAGATAAAGGGAACCTTTGGAAATCACCTGCTTCAGCTCTGATAGTTGGCATTACGCCTTCGCAGCAATTTCCTCTGGGGAATGAGATATCATCAATGGTTGTAACAGGACCATTATACCAATTCCTGATCGTAATGATCTGAGTACAGCCATTGCTATTTACATTCACGGTTATTACAGGAATTTCAGCCGGATTCAAATCGTAATAAGTGTAGTTTACATTTCCTTCTCCATCAGGTTTCAGATTGACAAAATTACCATTCTGCAAGAAATCCCAATTGTAATCATAGGTTGTAAATCCTGTTCCCGAAATTTTAAATTTCACTTTTGTCTCGTTGGAATCTCCCGACGGATAAATAACTGAAGCCACCTCAATATGCACATCAGATTCCTTATTCACCTTGATAGTGCAACTGGTAGGTTTTCCGTTAACCGTGAAAGCGATAGCTTTTCCATATAATTGCGGGCTTACCCGAGAAGGATTAAAGACATACTGTCCGCCGACTGACTGTTCTACGCCACCATCCAAACCTGAATTGACAACTGCTTTTACATCTCCGTTCATAGGATACACGGTAAATGGTATTGAGCCAGCTTTAGCACAAATAACCGTAGTTGGAAGTGTTAATTTAACATCAATTTTCGGGGTGCAACAAATGTAAGGAAGTGAAAAATCTGCAAAAACCACCGGGTTTTCTGATGACTCATACATAATAATAAAAGTACCGCCTTTTTCCACTCCGCGCCTGTGCTCCAGTCCGGGATGTTTTTCTACATATTCATTGAAATATGCCTTAAACATGTCTTTATTATCTATAAGCTCTTCCAAAGACAACATCATCACATCAAATCCCAACTGTTTTTCATCCCTGATCTGGTTTAGCATATTGAAAGCTTTTTCATAATGCATTCCCTGATGTCCTTCTATATTATAAAATGAGTTTTTGTCTATATTAAACAGTAGAGGTTCCTGAATATGCACATCCGTCGACAACCAATTATTGAAGGCTAAATTATCTCTGTATGAACGATTGCCTGTTTTATCATAGTTCCAGGTTTTCAGGAATTCTTCACTGATTGTGTAGTAGAAAGGAACCGCTTTATTACTAAGGGGATTTAATTTTTGCGACGGAGTGATTTTAATCTGCGCACTGCCGTTATCAGCAACCGTAAAGTTTCTGAAATTCTGTACCTGCTGTGTAAAACGGCTGATCAGCAATTGTACTCTTGCAGAGTTTTTTTTATCATCCAAAACGGATGAATTGTAAAACCGGTGTCTTGAAAAATCCAGTTGCTTAACCGGAACCAGTTTTCCCAACATAATGTGTTTGGGAAAAGAATTCAGGTCCGGAAGATTTACCGTAAATGCTTTAGGCAGTAACTTTATAATTTCACTATAAGTATCTGATAAATCTTTGATAACATCATATGCATACTGAAAACCCGCATTTTGACCGAGAAAGCTTTCCAATGTATTTTTAAATCCCTGATAATTAACAGCAGGAAGCCCTATTAACTGAGCAATCGCATTGATTTTTTCGAAAATAACTTTACCATACTGATTGTTCTCCAAAACATCAGCATACAAACCTTTTATATCAGAAGATAAAAAAGATGCATTAACGTCCTGTTCTGCAATAAGTTTTTCTATAATAACACGCTCCTGCTTCCCATATTTAAGGATATCTTCTATAAATAATGGATGTGGCTGGATACGATCCATCGGAGCCGGTACAAGCGCGCCGCTATCCGGATCTTTTACAAGAACATTTTCTCCAAGAATATTGATAATACCTTCAGCGGTAGTAACCAATACTTTGAGATTCCGGATCTGCTGAACGCCGTGATTGTCACAATCTACTCCCCTGCAGGGCTTAATTTCCTTTTCGTAGCTTTCAAGATAAAGAAGGACATATTTATCCTCCAAACCGGCAAGATTACTGATGGGTTGAAAATCCGAATTTGCTTCCTTTGCCGTAGCCAGCTCCCAAAGTTCAATTTGATTGCCAAGTCCGTTATTTTTACGAAATGGCTTATATTTCACTTTGAAATCCTCGTATACTTTAAAATGTGTGAAGTCTTTGTTTTGTATATCAATGGTTTTCAGTTCACTTACATATAAATCTTCACTAATCTCATTGGTATTGCTTAAAGTCAGCAAATCACCATCTGTCGTTACCGCTATTCCTTGCGAAAGGCGTATGCTGCTCAGGAGTTTACCGGCATAAATAAGATCCGGTTTGAAACCGCAAACAATACCCACCCCCTGAAGCATCACTCTGGATAAACGGTCCTGATCTTCAAAAAAGTCTAAAAACTCATTGAATTGGGGATGCTTTACATACTGTCCTTTACTGAATTTACGGTACTGGGTTGATATATTACTTAATTGATTATTCATTATTATTAATTTTTTAATGATTTATGAAAAAGCTTTATAAGCTTCTCAGGCAGAAAATTTTCTGCCCAAGAAGTATATCATCACGATAGAATATGATATTCTGATCATGTGATGTCTTAATCATATTAACCTCCACAACCATTTATAATTGCAGTTTGAATAGCACTTGCATTGTAGCTGGTGTTCCATGAACCTCCGGTTCCGTTGGCAAGCTCTTTCCAGATGTATTTTCCTTCTATCTGCTGCTCTACGCCAGCTCCCAGCACAATCACCTTGATGGACTTGGAAAGGCAAACTGTTTTCAGCCTGTTAATTTCTGTTACATCCAGTCCGTTTGCAGTATCATCATTACCTCCAGGTACAATATCTGTTATAATGATCACATATTTAGCCACACCGGTTCTGAATGCACCGGCGAAATCATGCTCTACCACTCTGCTTAATGCCATATCGGTAGGTTCCGGACCTCCCTCTCCCCATCCGAGGCTAAGGCCTCCGGTAGGATTATTAATTTTACCAAGCTGACTGGTAAATGTGGAAACATTATTTTCTGACATAACCTCCATTGCCGTAATCCACTGGTATTTTGAACCAATTCCCGTATTAACAAATCTCTGGGCTGCCGGCAGGCTTGTGTATGCCGCTGCTGAGCTATAGCCCGAATTTGTTCTGGAATTTGTTTCATCCGCCAGTACGATACCCAATCTGTATGGATTAGGAGACGACTGATTCTGTATTGTTGTTATAATACTACCCGCTCCGGTTTTAGCAGCCTCAATCTGACCTCCCATACTCGCCGTATAATCAAATATGAAAACTACATCCATACCTGAATTACATGGTGGCGGACCAATTCTGACAGTTACTGTTGCTATGTTACTGTCTAATTCGCCATCATTTATATGATAGGTAAAGGAATCTAAAAGAGTGTTTGATCCGTTATGAGTATATCTGATTTTGCCATCAGGTCTCAGTGTTGCTGTTCCGTAAGCCGGCTGAGTGTCTATAATAACGGATAACGGTGTATTTCCTAAATCGTAATCATTATCTTTAACAGCAATGTCCACATGTTCATTATTTGCTACGGAAGCATGGTCGTTTACAGCTACCGGAGGAGATTTAACCGTAATAAATACCGTAGCAATATTACTATCATCTCTGCCGTCATTAACACAATACGTGAATGAGTCTTCAAGATTAGCAGAACCATCATGGGTATATTTGAATGTTCCATTGCTGTTCAATATTACTGATCCATGTGAAGGATTTGATTTTTTAATTACGGTGAGTGCATCATTATCCGCATCATAATCATTATCTAAAACAGGTATTGTTACAGATTGTCCGATCAGGCATGAAGCTTTGTCGTCTTTGGCAATTGGCGGAATATTCGGTTTTTCTTTTGAGCAGCACAGGTAAGGTAAAGAGAAATCTGCCAGAACCTGGTTGTTGGCTTCCGACCAGTACAGCAACACAAATGTACCTCCTCGTTCTACACCAGCAAGATGTTCCAAACCTGATTTTCGGTCTAAGAACTCACTTAAAAGTTCACTTACCACATCATCTTTTTTAGGATCCTGCCTTACTACAGTAACACCTTCTCCTTCTTTGGAAAACTCAGCTTTATTAAGCAGTTTTAATTTTTCATCCAGTTTTGAGATTGTGAGAAGGGTATTTCGCGAATCGCTTTTTTCCCTGCTGATATCGGAGGAAATTGATATTAGATGTTTTCTCAGGTCATCAATAGATACAGTTTCTTTATCCGGCTCAACGGGAGTTTCCCCTTTTTGCAAAAACAACGCGATTACATCAAAAGCCAATCCGTATTTTGTTTTGATATCACTGATGTTCTGCATCGCGGTTCTGTATGGCATTCCAATATGACCTTCGATCCTGTAGAAATCATTATCATCAATATTATAACTTAAAGGATCCTGAATAAAATCATCACCTGCAAGATTTCCCGTGTGGTAACTTAGGTTGTAAGTTTCCCTGTCGGTTTTAGTTTTTTCATAGTTCCATTTATTCAACAACAAGCTGTCGACATTATAATAGTACGGAATAGCTTTATCACCTAATCTGACATACTGATTGGAAGGAGTAATTTTAACCGGTCCGATATAAGACTGGAATCCATTGATTTTCTGTACAAAACGATTGGCAAGCATAACCACTCTTTCATAATTTTCATCCTCTGTTGTGGTTACCGGTGAGTGGTAGAAACTGTGACGGTAAAGGGTATCCTCCCCTAATTCCAGTGATGCTCCTACACGTCCCAGCAAAAGGTGTTTCGGAAATGAATTGATATCCGGGCAGCATTCTGCATCAAGATGCAAAATAAGGCCCTTTATTTCATTGTAAGTATCAATTAAATCTTTGAGCAAATCATAGCGGTACTGATAATCCTCCAGTCTTGGAGTTTCCGCAGGATATAATACGGAAGTCAGTTTATCAATAAGCGCCTGGCCACTGAAATTGAGATTTATATTGAAAACATCAGCAATTTTATTAAAACCGTCACTAAGCTGGGTAACGGTACTGAATGCGTTCTGGAACCTCATTTTAAGATCTGAAGGTCTTACAATGCTTTTATCAAGAATGACTCTTTTAGCCTCTAATTTAGGCAGTGTATCAAAAAGCAACTGATATGTATGATGAGCTTTATAAATAGTATCTTTTGCATCCCCCGAAGAGATCAGATTAAGCACCGCATCAGAGTCTGCCAAAAGCACTTTAAGATTAGAAACCTGCTCGGCACCGTTGTTATCGCAATCTGCGTCCTGACATGGCGTTTCATCATTAGAATAGCTTTCCAGATACAGGATAATAACTTTATTGTAAATGGTGTTGCCTAATTCTTTTACATTTCTGAAACCACCGCCATTAGGAATCAGATTATATTCTTCCTGTGTAATTAATTCTAAAAGAGGGATCTGGTTATTGCCGATACGGAAATGTTTATATTCCACTTCATCCGTATAACTTTTATAATATTTGTAGCTGTTAGCGTCAAAATTTATGGTAACCTCAGAAGAAGTGCTTCCTTTTTTACGCAGTGTAATAATATCCCCGTCTGTGGTAACTCCTGCTCCTTGAGAAATCACAACGCTATCATAATCCACCAGATCCAGTTTCTGCATCTGAGGAAGTTCCTCCATGAGAATTTCAGAACCTGAAAGCGAAAGAGGACTGAGGTAAATAGATTCAAAGCCGCAAGCCAATCCAACTCCGCTCAAACGGGTTCTGGACATCCTGTCCTGATCCTCAAAATAATCTATAAATTCGTTTAGTTGCCCTTCAGTTAACGCCTGATTTTCGTTGAACTTTCTATATTGGGTTGTTACGTTATTTAATTTGGTATTCATTATTTATCAATTTTTATATGTTTGATTGTCCTAATATGATTTTTCCGTCCAGGCTGTCATTATCATCTTTTGCACAGTCCAGAAGTCTTCCCGGTCTGTAAATATTATTCAGATTGGTAAGAGCAATCAATAGCTGATAGATGCTGTTTCCTAAATTCAGCAGATTATTTTTAGATTTATCCGACAGGTACTGTTTAAAAGCAACTTCAAATTCTGAGAGGTCACTTTTAGCGGTCTGCGTTTCTGTGAAGCGGTCTCCCACCCAGCAGATTTTTGCTAAAACATGCGCCGGAATTTCCTGCCTGATAACAGTTTCAGCATAGCGTCTGAAATCAGGATCCTGGAAGCGGTATGCATAGCCTGGAAGAACAATGCTCACACGGTAGGAATAAGGGTCAAAAACATCTGTTTCACAATCTTCTTCACAAGAATGCATGAAGGTTTCCGAATACTGCACAGGATCTGTGGCAGCCACATCTTCAAAGTCATACATTATTTTAAAAGTCTGCTCTATTTCCATGCATCCAATACCACCCATCTGCTTGTAATCTTTAACGGCGGGCTTCAATAACAGATGCTCTACCAGGAAAATACCTTCTTCTGTAAAATCATATTTGAAATACTTTACCGTTTCCCGGATTCCATTTTTCAATGCATTAAGATTCTGGTAAGGATTTGTTCTTTTATGAGTAGCAATCACATTCTTCTCCGGAGAATCATCAATTACATCAAAATAATAGTTACCACCACCGGAAAAGCGGATATTCATGTTTCCGATGAAACAATTATTGTCTTCGCACGGACCTAAATTCTCCAGTGCATTTTCAAGATCTTCTTCATCAATCTGGATAATCTGATAGATGGCTTCGTTCAGGATTTTAGTTGCGGCATATTCAATCTGATAATTTTTTATGGATGATAAAATAATATTGCCTGAAGCATCTTTTATTTTCCATGTAAAGTTGTCCTGGTTTCCATTTTGTGTTTTGGTGATTAACACCGGCGACTGGGATAAATTTCTTTGGCTATAATCCTTAATTCCCAATAAACGGGCGATCCTTTTTTGGGCACCGGAAATATTGTTGGTGTTCCAAAGGTCCGAATCTGCAAAAAGAGTATAGTTGTAGCCCAATCCGCGGTCTTTACTTATCGAAGCATATTCGCTAAGGAAATTTTGCTTGTTATTAAGGACAATTTCGTCTGCAGAGTTTCCATATAATGACTTCATCAGGAACGTATAGTCGCTGAAGGTTTCTGCAAAACGGGAAATCAAATGATCCAGGATTTCATTACGGCGTTCCACGCTGTTATCCAATTCTTCATACAAAGCATCAGTAAGTGCATCATCATTTCCGGTTGGATAATCAGAAACCAATTCGCCGAATCCTTTAATATTTTTCAGGGCCTGTGTGAAATAGGTTCTTTTCAGATTTCCGTTTACACTTAAAATTTCCTTTACTTTTTCAAGATGTTTAAAATAGCCCGCGAGAATCTGATCAAAAAACAACAGATAAGCTTTCATTTGTTTTGCGAGCGCTTCTCTTCGCGGGGTGTGGTTTCCTATAATTCCGGAAATTCCTACGCCGTAGGTATCGGGAAATTCATTGAGAATGGTAGCATATTCCGCTACATTATAGGATGTTCCCTGCGGTAAAGCCAGTTCTTTATTCTGCCTCGCATCCTCTCTCAGCACCTCTTCTTCTTTTTTAAGAGTCTGGAGGTATTCCTGAACTTTTTTATCGTTAATATTTAATGGAAGCGATCCTTTACTGTAGCTGAAAGAGCTCAGTTCGCAAAGCTCCGGTTTTCTGCCTTTTTCTATGCAGATCAGCCACTCGTTATTCTGTTTGATCACGCTATCACAGCCTGCGATAGAAATCTCATGAATTTCTTTTACACCGTCAATTTTCATGATTTCGCTTACGATATCCGAAAGGCGGACTTCTGTTCTCAGCTGGCTGTTTTTCAGTTCTTCAGTATCAATAAAACCATTTTCCAAAAGCGGGCCTTCAAAGATCTGATCCGTTGTTAAACCTTTTTCCAGCATTTGCTTTAACGAGTAAAAATGGATCTCCGGAGACAGGTAATTGTTAATAGCTTTTAATACTTTGGCATGTACGAGTTCTTCATCGGCTTTATTTACCAACCCGATACGCGCGCAGACTGCCACTTTCTGGATTTCAACTTCTTTAATTTCAGCAAGATCTTCACAAAGGCTTCTGTTGGCATGATAACGTTCCAATATCTGAAGGTTGACACCAATTTTTCCGCACCCGCTGTTTTCTTCAGTAACATCATCGGAGTAGTCTACGTAAAGATCATACATCCCTTTTACATCAAAGCTTTGTACTTTATCTCCGATAGGCTTAAAATCCATGTTTCCTGTTTTGCAGTCAACATATAGTTTTTCATTGTGGGGGACCAGCCAGCAGTTTCTTATCGGTCTTTTATGACCTGCCGTAAAGCTGATGTCTATGAAAAGTTTTCTGTAATCGAGCTCCGTTAAAGGTCTTGAAGGCAGAATTTCCGTTGCTTTTAAAAATTGGGCATGGATATTTTTATCTTCATCTTCAGAGGTGAGAAGGTCCTCCATATTGAGGTTCATTCTCATCCCGAGATCTGTTATGGCATAGCTCAGAACTTCCAGCGTGGTAATTCCCGGATCGTGAGAGTTATAATCTGTCCAAAGTTTTCCTCCCAATTTCTCTATGTATTCAATACCGGTTCTGCGCAGAAAGTGAAAATCGGACTGATCCCCGGTTTCTACATTTTTCGGTATGCTAATGTGCTTATTTTCTGACATGGTTATGTTTTATTCTTTTTATTATTAAATACATACTTGTTCTGCGATAGTAATTTGGTGCTGTTTTGCAGATACGAGAATGGATTTCGGATCTACTTCTATTAAAGATTTCTTTTGTATCACATCATTTACCAGTATTTTGATTTCATCAATATAATCTACGTAATACAGCTGCTCCAGGTAGTTGATGAGATGATTAACATTCAGTTCCACATTAAAATCAATGTCTTTAGAATCTGTGAAGGCCCATGGCGAAATGTATTTCTTTATGTCTTCGTCCAATTGTTTCATGTAGAATACTTCATCAAAATTTTCAAAGATCTTTACAGTAGCCTGTATTTTTGCTTCTTTATAATTAGGATTAATTACCTGAGCTTTAACGTGCATTGTATTTAATTCATTTACATATTTCTGAATTTTGTTGAGGCTGGCCCTGCTCACTCTTGGCTGGTAGACGTCGAAAGCATTTTTATTTCTGATATTCGGTACCACCATCAATGTAACATGTCCAGGAGCCATATATGATTTTTCAGAAGTATGGTTTAAACATTTCACTTTGAAAACTTCCGGAAACTCCTGCAATACAAGGTTTTCATAATCCCATTGTGTAATAGCCCTGTGTTTGTGTCTCAGACGCTCGCTTACTCTTCTGTAAAATTCAGAATCGGCTTCTTTGTACTTTCCGTCGAACGAATTGTATGGCTGGCTAACCGATTTTACCTGAGGAACCCTGGTAATTAGTTTCGAAATCGTGTCGGCTGGCAAACCATTGGCCAAATGCGCCACATCGTTACCCTGATCCTGGAATGTTGCTAAAACTGCCTGTGTGTATATTCCCTGAATTTTACAAACAGCATCATAGCTTCTTTTTGATCTAGCCCTGATCCACACCAGTCCGTCAGTAAGCATTGTATGGCTGGTGTTGTTGTCTTTCGGGATCTTAAACTTTACGATACCGGATTCCAGGAATTTTCTTGTTTCGTTTTTCAGCATATTTTGTGAAAGGTCGATCCATGTATTGCCGGACAGAATATGCCATTCGATAAACTCTTTTTCCTCGAAAGTATCCACTAAAGGATTTTCACTCCCTTCCAGCATCTGGATCAACAGGGAAACAGTGGTTTGTTTTGCAGCTTCAAGACCGATGTACAGCTCACCTCCATTTTCATGTACGGGGACGATGCTTTTCGTTTCAGTTTCTTTTTCATATTGCCCGAATACGTCTTCGTGGTACAACTGTACACCTTTGTTTTTGGCAGCTTTTCCGTTGAAATCTTTATCTAGATAAGAATAAGCAATTTCTCTTGCACTGTAATTCAGTTCGATATCTTCCGCAAAAGGAATGTATGGTTCGTTCGGAACAAGCTTATTTTTAGCAGGATCGCTGGATAGTGCCAAAGTATATAATTTAGGGTACACATCCTGTAATGCTGACTGGTTTATCGTTAATCTGATAGCCTCGCTCGTTCCGGGATCGGTATTGGTGTTTTGGATGGAAAATTGTGTTTTATATCCGTTTTCCATTTTCCTGAACAGTTCAATATTATTGCCTTTCTCTCGCCATACTTCTTTTTCAAATAGCGCAGTATCTGCCGTGAAATAAGCATCCGAACGGACAATTGACGGACCTTCTAACGACTCAAACTGTTTTACACTGATATTCTGATTCGGCTGAATTACATACCCGCTGTATAAATTAGTTATTGAATCCGGTGTGTTTTTCCAGTTGATGGTGATGTCTGCTTTTTCCCATTTTTTAGAAAACATTTCAGGACATTTGATGTAAAAATTAGATCCTTTAACAGGTTGTGCAGTGAACGGATAATAAGGTTTTTCAGCGTTCAGTGTATTGCTGTCGTTTTCGATCTGAAGAGATTTTACGCCTTTTACCTCTACCGCTACTTCAACATTTTTCACCAGCTTTTCCGAAAGTGCCTCATAAAGCATATAGTATTTTTCTCCTTCAATCACGAATCTTACCACAGGAAAGTCTGTCTGGAACGTTTGTAGCAAAACATCCTTATTGTATTTTACCACGGCTGGAAAATCTTTGGTTAATGTAAAGGAAAGCACCAGCTGATCTGCACTTTTCCTTACACATTTCAAAGCCATTCCGGAGATCCATTCTTTTTCTCCGCTGCACAATACTTTGATATTATTTTCGATATCTCCGGCTGATAAATCCTGAAACTTCTGAGCAGAATTTTTAGTAAAATCAATTTTCACGGTAATGATTCTCTCGCCTTCTTCCAGATCAAATAATGATGATGCGATTGCAAAACCGAGTTTCGCTTTCGGGAGTTCCTTGTAAATGGATTTTTCGGAAACAGTTTCATCAGCATTATAACCGAAAGGCCACCAGTAATTGCTTTCCTCCGGGAGTTTATCTCCTAAACCATCTACCGAATTGGCAACCGGCGCCATCTTCAGCTCTCTTTTTTTAACATCATTGAGAAAGCTTTTAATCTCCACAACTTTTGCCTGGTTGGCAACAAGCTCTTCGCCTGTTTTGTAAACGCGTTTTTTTCCGTTGGCGTCTTTATCACCATCCAGCAATGTTCCGCCGGGAATCCTTTCCTGGATTGCTTTTTTGGCTAATTCAAAAATCACATAGACTTTATCAGGTCTTGCCTCATTTTTTTCAATCTGAAGAATTTCGTTATAATAGAAATCCAGATGTCTTTTGGTTAAATTATTAAAAGCTTTTTTTGAGAAATCCAATAATTTTAAAAAGCAGACAAACAGGGTGAGGTGGGGAGTCAGGTTGCTGTCCTGTTCAAACTGGGAAATAAGATCTGTAACCTGTTTTTTCATACTTTTATATTCAATGCTTTCCCTTCTCGGTACAGCATTGTCATCATCACCCAGGAAAAAGTTTCCCCAGTTTCCTTTAGGTGTTGTATTATCATCTTTATCGAAATAGTTTACACGCTGAGCAAAATTATTTGCGAATAATAGCCAGTCAAACAAATCGAAATCGTGTAATTCAAGATTGCCCGGATCTAATTCTGCTAAAAAGCGCTGCATTTGTGATTTTCCTTCACGATAATGTGAAAATGTATCTGTTTTTTTCATTTGTTTATATTTATCTTTCTATGTTCAGATGCAATACTTATGTAGTGTTTGGTAGTATTTAAAATGGCTACAGACATCCCGTAATTCATTATATTTCGGTAGCTTCTTCTTTGTAAAAAGGAAAAACCATATTGCTTCTTGTATTCGTATTTCTTACTTCGTAGTTAATTTCTATTAAAATTTCCCCTTCAATTTCGTCCTGAGCATTAATTTCAATACTTAAAATATTGATTCGAGGTTCGTGATATAAAATAGCACGCTCAACGATTCCTTTCATTTGTGTAATGAGCGTTAAGTCCAGTGGCTTAAATAGCATTTCCTGCAGGTCACATCCGTAATTCGGGAACATGACGCGTTCACCGGGACGTGTAGACAGGAGAATCATAAGGCTGTTGTTGATGTCTTCCACATCTGATGTCATTGCCAGCTTTCCTTCAGTCTCATTAAATTCTGGCGGAAAGCTCCAGCCTGTTCCTAAAAAATCTGTATTTATTTTCATACGTTATTTATTATATTAATTGTAGATCTGCATCCGTAACATAGAGCTTTGGTTTTCATAACTGCTTGTTATTGATTTTTACGTTTCTATTGTAAGGAAGATACCATCTAAAAATGCAGTTTGTGATGAAGTGAAAACTGCAAAAAAATATTATCCGCCTATTAAAACAGTAGCTTCACCTGCGGAGATCACTCCTCCGTGTGCCGTAGAATCTCCCATTCTTGCGGCCGGTTTTCCACCGATCATTACGCTTGAAGATCCTGATGCAATGGTATCTAAAGGACCTGTGCATACGGCTTTATCCCCTACTCTTGCGGCCGGTTTCCCGCCGATAAGTACTGTAGGTTCTCCCGCCGGAATGATGGGTCCGCCTACATGCGGAACATTTCCTGTAACCATAGGACAGGTATGCATGTCTGTAATTCTTGCTGCCGGTTTCATACGATTAATTGATTTTAACCTGAGAGCCTTTTACCACAGTTACCGCTCCCGATTTAAGTTCCGAACCAGAGCTTCCTTCCGCTTTTAGCTGCGCACTGGCTTTTACATTGATATTGACTCCTTCCATACTGATGTCACCTTTCGCTTTGATCTTGATATCTTTTGAACTATCCATGCTGATCCCGTCTTTGTTAAGTATAAACGTATTCGCATGTTCGTCTTCAATCTTAATGATATCCGCATCTTCGTCTACGATTATCTTTTTGCCTTTCGGGGTTTCCAGGGTATAGGAAATTTTGTCGTCATTGAAGATCATTTTCATTTCGCTCCGGGTTACAAATCCTTTTTCATGATTGTCATCAGAAGCTACAATAGGAGCCGGTTTTGTACTGCTGTTCAGCATTCCGAGAACTACGGCATCATTAGGATCATCATTAATAAATCCGATAATAACCTCATCGCCGATTTCAGGTCTGAAGAAAGACCCTCTGTTTTCTCCGGCGTCCAGGGTGGCTATTCTTGCCCAGATTCCTTCTTCTTCATTATTAATGATAGGAATCTGTACTAAAATCCGGTCTTCTCCATCCGGGTCAGATTCCAGTTGTGAAACGATTCCTACGTGCAGTCCGCTTATGGCAGGAATAATTCCTGAACCGGGCATTTCGCTTACGTCATAGGTTTCTGAGAACCACGTTGGAGAAAGTCCGAACTGAGCATCTACCAGCCAGTTTCCATCAATAATTTCATGACGGATTCCTGTTACATATATTTTTCCGTTAAACCTGTCTCCAACTCCCTGAAGGGTTAATGTAACACCTGGTTTTACCGATGATATTCCCTGGAATTTTACTCTTCCCCTGGTTTTTGCCAATTGCTGGAAGGTGGCTTTAGCGTCTCCCCATTGCTGTAATTCATCCTGGGTAAGATTGCCGCCATGTTTCAGCTGCAGGTCTTCAATTCCAAAAACTTTGGCCAGATCACCGGAAGAAAGATTTCCGTTAAGACTGATGGCCGGATCCTGAGCTTCCACTTCCGTTAATTCCTGGTCTGTATAGCTCCATGTTTTAGCGGTAATTTTGCTGAACTGATCCCTTGCATCAATTTCACCGTCGAATTCGTGTACGGATGATCCAAAGACAACGGTTTCTACTGCTTCGCCGCTGAAATCAGGCTTGGCAACTTTTACGGTTCCGTCATCAACAAAACACAATTTTCCGTTGGTCTGCGCTCTGGTTAACATAAAATCCCAATCAGATGACTGAAACTGAACCAATTCCTTATGGGTATTTGAAGTAGCTTCCACATCGGCGGTAGTTCCGCTGTTGCCAATCAGTTCCTCGATGATATCACTGTCTTTGCTGTCGTAGAAATATTTGCTTTTTCTTCCCAGTGTCATTTTTACTGCCTTATCCCTGCATTCGATGATGAGATAAGAAGATCCGTTTCTGACTTTAATATTATGCTTTACAACCACTCCCTTAAAAATCGTTTCTTCTTTAGAATGGTATCCGGCAGTGATTTCAATTTCTTTTCCGGGAATCAGTAATTCTTCATTGCTGAGTTTGAAATCCTGTTCCGGTACACTACCATCTAAAATAACAATGCGGGCATAAGGAATTCTGTTGACTTCTTTTTCTACGATAATGCTTTTCACACCATATTTCCCAGGCAATTCGGTACCTCCGGACATTACTTTAAAAGTAGTCAGATCCGGATTTTTTGCTGTTTGTATATATCCGCTATTGTTCATATTATGATCTTTTTTCTATTGGCGGAAAGTAGAGTTCACTCCCTGGTTTTAATTGCCTGAAATTAACGAGGCCATTTGCTTTGGCAACTTCCAGATAGTATTTGGAGTCTCCGTAAATTCTTTCGGTCATTAAAGGAAGGGTATCTCCATCTTGTACTGTTCTTTTGTGGGTGAGATCCGGAGACTGTTTATTTTCTTCTTTCGCAGCAAGTTCTTTGCTGATTGATTCACTGAATTTTGCTTTTCCTATAGCTCTTAATGCTTTTCCTTCATTGGTAAACATTTTATAGTCTATTGTAAATTCTGAGAGTATTCCTTTAAAGTGAAGGTCTCCCCAGGTGATAACGACATTATAGGGCTTGTGAATAGTTCCGTCAAGCTTACCGGTAGCATTATAGAAGTCTGTTATCTGTTGCTCGACAGCTTTCTTTATAAAAGCATCTTTTTTTCCTAATTTTTCAGCAATTGTATTTATTAGTTTATTGCCGGGATTTGCCTGTGTTACCCCTGTACCATCAAAAAGAAATTCCAGCTGCAAGTCTGAAGGAGGTGATGCGATATAACCTAAACTGGCTTTAGAACTGCCTTCTGCCTGATCGGTGTTATGTTTGGTTTTGTAAGTCATTGAGAAGCTTGTAGGATTGATAAAAGCTTCAAAAGCATCAGTATTAATTTTGCTGCTGTTACTATAAGTATCATCCTTATAAGTGTCTATCTTTAATTTTGTAAGTGCTCCTCCCATTATCTTTCTTTTTTACGTTGTTGAATGTTTACTGCCTGCTCTACACTTTCACTCACGGCCCGCATGATCTTTGCCTCATCTACTGATGTAGCAGTGGTCTTAGCTGCTGTTTTCTCGTCCACATTTATTTTAATGTGAAGCTCTTTTATTTCTATTGGCATTTCGTTTGTTTTTAATTGATTTTTAATTTAAATATTTAAAAACCAATGATTTAACCTATATGTTTTAAAAAATCCAAGCACATAAAGAGTGCGTTCAGTCCTGTGATAGACTAATCTGTTGTTGTTTTCTGAAAAATAGTTGTGCTAAAAGTTATCCTTAGGCGAAGACACTTTCAGGTGCTCAGATTTGATTTTAGAAATTACAAGCCTAAGCTTGCTAACGATGAAGGTATCGTGAAATATCTGTATTTCAGTTCTATTGTTTCAATAGCCAATTTGCTTTCTTCCGCATTGAATTCCGAGACTTCCCATCTCACCGGGTAAGCTCCCACTACATTCCAGACCATCAAAGGTGCTGTAGACTGGAGTCCTCCTGAAAGGGTAACGATGAGGTTTCTGGGTTCAAATTCAAAGTTTTCCATCGCATTTCTGCACCAGCTTATCAATCCGGAACTTACCATTAAGCCACGCTTAAGAACTAAATTGGGATATTTTGGCCTTAAAGGAAGCTGATGGATAAATCTGTTTTCGCCTCCTTCGGCATATTCTTCGGCTTGAATGTCTGTGTATAAACCAGATATAGACTGAAATCTGGAGTCAATACCCTCTGTTGTTGAAATCCCGTTAACAATAAAAGAGAAACTGGTTGGAGGATATAAAAGAGCCATGATTAGTTATTTTCAATAGTTAATCCTTCGTGCGCAATTTCAAGGGTTTCGATAGCGACCTCATTCCCATCAGCTTTCAAATCGCTGGAAAGCATTTTTACAGGGAAAGCATTTTTAACCTTCCAGGTTACTGCTGGATTTCCGTTCTCATCTAAAAGAGAAATAGTAATTGATCTTCTCTCAACCGTATTGAGCTGTACAGACCGGAACCACTCGAAAAATTCATTGTCTCCCTGGAAAGTCCCTCTTTTTAGAGTGATATTACTGAACACTTTCAATCCCGGCATCTTTGTTTTACTGAAATCAGGGCTGGCTCCATGTCTGTATTCAACTACAGCCGTTTCTAAATTCATTCCCGATGCTTCAGTAAACCCTAATTTTGTTCCGCCCCAATCTACTTCAAAGGCAAACTTTACTAATGGATATGTACTCATAATTGTATGTATATTTTAATTGTTATTTACTTTAAGTTTTATGCTTCCTGCAGCTTGTGAGAAAAACGAAGCACGATAAATTCTGCAGGACGTACTGCTGCCATACCGATCTCAATATTCATTCTTCCTTCCAGAATATCCTGTGCAGACATGGTTTTATTTAAGCCTACGCTTACATAATAGGCTTCTTCAGGCTTGCTTCCTGCCAAAGCGCCGTCCTGCCACTGCTGGTTCAGGAAATTTTCGATCATCGTCTGTACGCGGATCCATGTATTGGCCGTATTGGCTTCAAAAACGAAACGCTCGGTCGATTTTTTTACAGATTCTTCCACCATATTGAAGAAACGGCGTACTGAGATGTATCTCCATTCGTTGCTGTTGCCGTCTAATGTTCTTGCTCCCCAAACCATAGGTCCTTTGCCTGTAAAGGTTCTGATCGCATTGATGGATTTACCGGATGTAGGATCTACGTTAAGACCTTCCTGATCTTCGTGAGAAATTTTTTGGATTGGAGCCACTACATAGTTCAGTCCCACGTTTGCAGGCGCTTTAAACACTCCTGAAGTACTGTCTACTTTAGCATACACTCCTGCCATTGCTGATGATGGAGCCAATACTACCCTATGAGATTCCATAGCATTTTTTGCAAGGTTGTACAGTTCTGTATCATTTGTTTTCCAATGCTCCAGGGTATTGTTTCCTACAGTAATCGCAGGGTCATAGCTGTACGTAAGAACCGTTTCCAATTTTGGATAATACGCCGCTCCGTATTTTAAACGTTCTCCACTTGGTCCGGATGTTACATTGCTTCTAAAATCAGAAACTGCAGTATTAGAGTCTCCAAGTACATCCATAATAACAAATCTGTCTTTCATAAGCTCTGCCTGATCTAAAGCTTTTTCGAATAAATCGTAAGCTGTGCTTAAATTAGCAGCATCCGGCAAAACGATAAGTGTTGGCTCATCTTCTTTTTCAAGCGTATCAAGCCCTGCAATCATATCATCAAAATCTACAGCAGCCGGAAAGCCTGTTGCCAAATCTCCTACTGAAACAATATAGCAAGGCCCGCCACCATTGGCGAAATACATTTGCATGGCATAATACATTTTGAAAGCACTTGGTGTTAAAGTAGCAGTTACTGTTCTTGGTGTATTTGCTGTTGCAGCGTTTACAACAATTGAGAATTCTTCATTTTTTGCTTTTCCGAAAAGTGTTTCATATTCCAGCAGGGAAGAAATTCTTGTTGGCTGGTTTTTCGGGCCTTTGGCAGTATATCCGATGAACGCCGGGATGGCTGTTTCTACTTGTGCTACAGACGGCGGGAATTTTGCAATTTCCTCTACGTAGACTCCTGGTGTTTTGTAATTCATTTTTTTTTAATTTTTAAAGTTAATATTCGTTATTTTCAATAGTTAATCCTTCGTGCGCAATTTCAAGGGTCTCGATAGCTACCTCATTCCCATCTGCTTTCAAATCGCTGGAAAGCATTTTTACAGGGAAAGCATTTTTAACCTTCCAGGTTACTGCTGGATTTCCGTTCTCATCTAAAAGAGAAATAGTAATTGATCTTCTCTCAACCGTATTGAGCTGTACAGACCGGAACCACTCGAAAAATTCATTGTCTCCCTGGAAAGTCCCTCTTTTTAAAGTGATATTACTGAACACTTTCAATCCCGGCATCTTTGTTTTACTGAAATCAGGGCTGGCTCCATGTCTGTATTCAACTACAGCCGTTTCTAAATTCATTCCCGATGCTTCAGTAAACCCTAATTTTGTTCCGCCCCAATCTACTTCAAAGGCAAACTTTACTAATGGATATGTACTCATAATTGTATGTATATTTTAATTGTTATTTACTTTAAGTTTTATGCTTCCTGCAGCTTGTGAGAAAAACGAAGCACGATAAATTCTGCAGGACGTACTGCTGCCATACCGATCTCAATATTCATTCTTCCTTCCAGAATATCCTGTGCAGACATGGTTTTATTTAAGCCTACGCTTACATAATAGGCTTCTTCAGGCTTGCTTCCTGCCAAAGCGCCGTCCTGCCACTGCTGGTTCAGGAAATTTTCGATCATCGTCTGTACGCGGATCCATGTATTGGCCGTATTGGCTTCAAAAACGAAACGCTCGGTCGATTTTTTTACAGATTCTTCCACCATATTGAAGAAACGGCGTACTGAGATGTATCTCCATTCGTTGCTGTTGCCGTCTAATGTTCTTGCTCCCCAAACCATAGGTCCTTTGCCTGTAAAGGTTCTGATCGCATTGATGGATTTACCGGATGTAGGATCTACGTTAAGACCTTCCTGCTGTCTATCAGAAATTTTTTCTGTTGGTGCTTCCACGAAATTCAAACCTACATTAGCCGGGGATTTCCATACTCCGGAAACGCTGTCTACTTTAGCATACACTCCCGCCATTGCTGATGATGGAGCCAATACAACCTGCTTAGATTCGATGGCTTTTTTAGCCTGATTATAGAAATCTGAGTTCGTTCCTTTTAATTGTTCTAAACTTGCAATCCCGAATGTACCTGTAACTAAAACATCAGCCTCATTATAATCGTAGCTTAATATTGTTTTCAGTTTTGGATGATAAGCAGCTCCGTATTTTAAACGTTCTCCACTTGGTCCTGATGTTACATTGCTTCTAAAATCGGAAACTGCAGTATCAGAGCCTCCAAGTACATCCATGATGACAAATCTGTCTTTCATAAGCTCTGCCTGATCTAAAGCACTGTTGTATACCGAGTAAGCAGCAGTAATATCCGCTGAATCTACACCTGCCAATTCAAGAGCATAAGCTTCTGCGTTCTGGGCAACAGTTGTAGCAGTAGTAAAGAAAGTATTATAAATACTTGCAGCAGCTTGCGCGGCCGTCTTCGCTCCTGCAGCATTAGCAGCATTCTGAACAGCTTTAGCAACAGCTTTCGCAGCCTCATTTTCGGTAATCTGACTAAGAGTACTTGAGCCAGAAACTGGATAAGTGGCAACTTTGGCATTGGCAGCTGTAATCGCAGCCTGAAGGTCTCCTCCACCATCAACCGCTGTAACAACAACGGCAACAACAGCACTGGCGGCAGCTTTGGCTTTCGAGGCTAATAACTCATTATCTTCTGCAACCTGAGCAGCAGCCTCAGCGGCATCAACTTCAGCAGCTACAGGAACCAAGCTTTGAATATCCGGGAATATGATAAGTGTTGGTTCGTCTTCTTTTTTAAGCAGTTCAAGACCGTATAATAAAGTTCCTGCGGCTGTAGAACTTCCAACGGTTACCTGATTTGTATAATCTCCTACGGAAACGATATAACAAGGCCCGCCGCCATTTGCGAAATACATCTGCATGGCATAATACATTTTAAAATTGCTTACTTTAGTCTGTGTTGCAGATGCAACGCCATCCTCAAAAGCTACTGCAAACGCTTCCGGATTTGCTTTTCCGAAAAGCTGCTCATACTCCAACATAGAGGTAATTCTTGTTGGCTTATTCTTCTGGCCTTCCGCAGTATATCCTATAAAAGCGGGAATAGCCGTTTCAACTTGCGCTACGGAAGGCGGAAATTTTTCATGCTCCTCCACGTAAACTCCAGGGGTTTTGTAATTCATTTGTTAAAAATTTTTAAATTAAGATTAATATACCTCGAAGTAAACTTCGAATGTTTTTATTGTGACTGATTCTATTTCAGATTTGTTATAATTGGTGTGAGAAATTCAATACGATAAATTCCGCAGGACGTACCAATGCTATTTTTACGGTTATATTCATTGTTCCTGCTTTAACGATATCACCTGAAACTTCAACATGATATGCTTCTTTTGCGGTACTTCCGGCTAATGCTCCATCCATCCATTGCTGGTTAAGGAAATTTTCGATCATTGTTTCAGCATGCAACCAGGTTTGGGAAATATTAGGTTCATTAATGAATTTTCCGTCTGTTAATGCTCTGTCTATTGAGAGTTTAATCATATCATAATAGCGACGTACGTTGATATATTTCCAGATATTTTCTTGGTCGTCTTCGGTTTTTTCTTTTGCATCCATCGTTCTTGCTCCCCAAACCAATGTTCCTTTTCCTGTGAAAGCTCTGATAGCATTTACTGATCCTGCATCATTGACATTCATATCTGATTGTTCATGATCCGAAACTTTTTCCGTGGGCCCCAGAATATAATTAAGGCTCACATTGGCCGGTGCCTTCCAGACCCCTCTGGTTGCGTCTATTCTGCCATAGACACCTGCCATTGCTGCGGACGGAGGCAGAACAACCTTTAACGATGAGATTTCTTTTTTAATCTGATGATAAAGTACCGAATTGGACGATTCTAAGTTTTTCAGGGTTTTCCCGTTTGCAGCGCCTACCTCATCTTTTACGGCAAGAATCGCGTCTATTAATGCATCAAACTCTCCACTGAAAACAGGAGTACCTGCTTCCAGATCATCCGGGATCACAAAATCATCTATTGTTCCGTCATAGATAGCTTCCAGAACGGCTTTTGCTTCTTCAATAGCTTCTATTAAATCTGCTTTTGCATCTAAAGGCTGGCCGGAAGTTTCATCTGCAGTTTCATTAATTTCCTCTGCGATAGCGATAGCCTGGCTTAATAAATCAGCCAATACTAAAGCGTCAACCGATACGCTTTCTATTTCTTCGCTTGCCATGGCTTTTAATTCCTCTAAAGCTGCGATTTCACCGGCATAAAAAACGGCACTGGCCTGTCCTTCACTTTGTAAACCCGTATGCACAATAGGCGTATCGGTTTCATCAAAAGTATAATTTAAAATCGTGGTTAAATGAGGGAAATAAGCTGCAGCATGAGTTGTAAGTACTATATTATTTCTAAGATTAGCAATGGTATTACGATTATTGGATTGAGTTACAGAATTTCCGTAGTAGGTATCTATTATGACAAACCAGTTTTTTGCAGTGGATGTAATTTTGGCAATCGTCTGATTATAGATCGTATAAAAATCGGCTTCGGGTAATGATACGGCATCAGGGAAAACAATAAGTCTGGGTTCGTCTGAATGATTAACCCTATTCAGGCCTGCAATCAAATCAGCAAGCTCAACTGTTCCGGATGTATAATTTCCTGCTGAAAGAATCTCACAAGGCCCGCCTCCGTTGGCAAAATACATCTGAAGGGAATAATACATTAAAAACTGTGCATCCGGTGTTATGATTTCTACACCTTTATCTTCTGTATCTCTAAGGAGGATACTTTCCTTTTTTGCTTTTCCAAAATGTTTTTCATATTCCAAAAGAGAACTGATATTCCTGGGACCGGTATGCTCTTCAGGAATCATTTCGGTATATCCAATAAATACCGGAATCGCTGTATCTATTAATGAAACCGAATTGGGAAGCCTGGTAATTTCTTCAACTGAAATACCTGGTGTGGTTGGATTTTGCATGTTTAAAAATTTAAGTTAAAGGTTATTAGTTTTTGGTTAGTTTTTTTTGCTGTGTTTATCGGTCATTATCCATATTATTTAGTTTAACATAGGTCACGCAATTTTTTTTAATTATAAACATTCCGGACAACCTATTGATTATTCTACTTTAATGCTTTTGATATTTACTTCGTCAATTAAATTAACATTCGTTTCTCCAATTGCTTCAATTTTTACAACGCTTACCTTGTACAATGCAGAGGGCATTACTTTTCCTCCCAGCAATCCCCAAATATAACTCAGCTGTTCAAAAGGAATAGAGTGCAGTTCAATTCTGAACCTGAAATTTTTATTCACATTGGAATCCGTATATTCCAGCACATTATTGGTTTGAAATATTTCGATAACTTTTGAGATATCCGATAAAGATTTGTCATAAGCATTACGGTTGGCGGCAACCATAAGATACAGGTTCAGATAAGCCGGCGGGTTTTGCTTTTTCATATCATACAAAAGAGGATCTTCACTTACAGTAGTTCTCGTATACCATGATCTGTTTTTCAATGTTGATTCTTCTTCAACATTCAGGAGTGTGATCACTACTTTATCATCAAGACCCGAGGTATCATCTTCATGTTTTGCTATATCATCTACTATGGCAATATCTCCGCTGTTCTGACCGTCTTTTAAACCATTTACCGGATCATTGAGCTTATTTTTTAAAATTGTCAATACTTCTTTAATCATAATTTTGCTCTTTATTATTACGCTGCAAACATACAATCCCACTCTGTTAAAAGACAAATATTTTGAGGGGTCAAACCTGTCTTTGCAGTAAATATTTTTTTGATTTTTTCATTATTTTTTTTAAAATAACAAATATAAAATATTAAAAATCAATATATTAAATATTTAAACTTAAAATAAAAAATGAAATAACAGATTGTCTAAATCCAGTTGCAGTGAAATTTTTTGATTTGATTTTCATCATTTCTTTGAAAGCAGAGTACACGAATTTCTATTAATCTTCTTTTAACGCAGAATACACGAAGTTTTTTTAAAAGAATATTTGTTTTTCAAGCTTTCCTTTTTACTGCAAAGACAGAACAGAGAGGTCCCAGAATTCGAAAAATGGGATTTCTTCTTCTAATTTTGACCCCAATAATCTAAAAACTTAAATCATATGAATATCAGAAAAATCTTTGGCAAGCGCAATGAAATCATTGGCGGCCATTTTAATGAATTGCGTGCAAAAATAGGCATGGCGAATCAGGATGAGGAAGCAATTTTTTCTTTACGGGAAGAAATATGCAATGCCTGCCCCTTAAAAAACGGCAACAACTGCAATGCCATGAAATGGATGAATCCAGAAACCCTTGAAGTTGCAGATGCTCCGAAAGACCATTTCATAAGAGGCTGCGGATGCAGGCTGAGCGCAAAACAAAGATCAAAGCTGAGCCTTTGCCCGGCAGGCTTCTGGGGTGGAGAATTTGACAGGAAATAAAGCGTTGAAAATTAAAACATGGCCTAATTAAATCTATCGAAGTGAATCATAATCATATTATTCAGAAAGTTTTTATTGAAATTACCGTGAGCAATAAAGAAAAAGCACATCATATAAAAGATGATATCAACAGCTTTTTGTCTATTGATGTTTTCCCGGAAATAGAAAAATACATCAATAATTTAGAGGCTCAACTGCACGGTCATACAGTGCAGATTCCCCGGCTGAAACTGGATCTTGATGTAAAAAACAGTTCGCTTGATTCTGAATTAAAGAATAAAATTACAGAACTTTTTAAAGAGCAACTTTCAGAAATAATTCGGCCAGGTGATGTATCTGATGAAAAAACAGAACATCAGTCCAAGCCATATTGGGTTAATAATGAAGGTAAAATGCTGCAAACTTTTATCTATTTTTTAGAGAATGGATTGATGCCATGGTGGAATTCTGGGAAAGAAGGTATGGACTTACTGGAAACAACTGTTTTTGCCGATCTTATTGCTACTCCGGGTTTTCAAAAAAATATAATTTCCGTTTTGCCTAAACAATATGTACAGGAACGGATCATCAATCAGCTTTCGGATGAACAGATTGCTCAATTATGTTTAACCATTTTAGAAAACAAAGATTTACAGATTAATCTAGATGTTGTGAAGAGCCATTATCTATCAAGTCTGAATCCCGCTGAAAGAACTTTTATATGGCGCCTGGTTTTCCTTGCATTGATAAAATATCTGCACTCCTCAGAGGCTTATCTCCGGGAATATCTTTCAGAGCATGTTTCAAAAGAAAATCCGGAATTGTTCAGGAAAAAAATAAGCCATAAGACCCGTAAAACTTTAGCCCAAATCTTTCTTTTTATCGAAGAAAATAAAATTTTTGAAGGGGGTCAAAATCAGGAAGACAACAAAAACACTGAAATTATTTCAAATATCCTTAAAGATGATGAGGAAAATATCTTAAAAACACCCAGAACAAAAGATCAGAAGCCTAAAGAAATTGGTAATGACGGAATTCCAGATGACGGACAGTATGTGCAGAATGCAGGACTTGTCCTGATACACCCTTTCATTAAAACTTTCTTTGAACATTGTGATCTTCTGAACAAAGAAACCCAGGAACTCACTGATCCTGAACTGTGTGCACATTTGCTTCATTATGTTGCTACCGGAAATATCAACGCTCCTGAATACGAAATGATATTTGAAAAATTTTTATGCAATATACCGATGCATCAAAGTATCAACAGGCATATCAAACTTTCCAGGAAGCATAAAAATGAGGCCAGAAATGTTATAGAAAGTGTGCTTCACAACTGGAGTCCGATGAAAAAATCATCCCCGGCACTATTACAAAATGAGTTTTTTCAACGGCCGGGCAAAATTGTTGTTACCGACTATGATTATACGCTTACGGTAGAACGAAAAACTCAGGATATTTTGATGGACAAACTTAGCTGGGGAATTGGTTTTGTAAAATTAACGTGGAAGGAAAAATTTATGCTGGTAAATTGGTAATTTTTAAGTTCAAAAAGCTTTGACCTTTGGAGTTAAATTTTCCCACGGATCGCAAGGATCTTCACAGGGAAAATAACACATGAGTCACAGAGAATTTTTTGATAATCTTGAAAATATTTCAGAACATATTAGAAAAATCAAAGATTTTAAACTTTGTATACTTTTTTTAATATCAACCATTTAAGACCTTTACACAGCATAAATGTCTTTTGCTGCTTTTGTGGTTAAAAAATTAAACCACGGATTGACGCAGATTTTCACAGAAACGTTAACATATGAGTTACAGAGATTTTTTTTGATAATCTTCTGTGGCTCATGTGTTCAAAACTTTGACCTTTTTGCGGTTACATCCAAATTGGCCGAATAAACTTTTATATAAAACAGAATAGATTAAAAGAAAATAGCGAATATTCCGTTTAATTCTTAAATTAGTCTCATGAAAAGGAATCTTTATCTCATCATCATATCATTTTCTCTTGTCAGCTGCTATACCTATCAGGTAAAAAAACAACCTGATCCGATGGCAGCAAGTAAAGATGCGTCTAAAAACAACGGAAAGCAGGGAAACATGCCTCCTCAGAATATGACCTCGCAGCAACCGGTACCTCCGGCACCTGTAAATGTTCAGGAGAAACTGGCAGCCGGCAAAAATGTAAAAATAGATGTTGACGGCAAAAAATACAAAGTAATTGTGGACAAATGGGAAAGAGACAGTCTTGTCGCGCATCCTGTTCATAATGCAAAAAAGACACTGAAATTCCATAAGAATCAGATCAACGCAGAAAAGATTGCAGAAAAACGTTTTTCACAACCGATCGCGGATATCATTACCGTAGTTGCTTATGCCGGAATTGGAGTTGCAATCTACTCTCTTCTGCAATAATGCAAAATATAATAATAACAACAGACCCATATTTTAATGGGTCTGTGTTGTTTTAAGGCTTATATAAAATTATGTTTTTTCGCAGAATGATATTGTGATCTCTGCATTGATACGAATCTTTCGGTTTTTGGCTTTACCTGCATCAATTAATTCTTCAATTTTTGCTTTGTCATTTTTTAATTTCGGGATTCGTTTCTGAGAATTTTCATCATCGACTCCAAATCTTTCCAAAGAACGCCAGTTGTTTAAATTGTGGTAATTTATTTTGAAACTGTAAATCTTGGAAAGTATTTCTTTAGCATCTTCTGGAGAAAATACGCCCTTGATCAGAAAAAATGTATTGTCTGTTTTGATGTTTGTATTTTTAATCGTGTTTGTTTTCATCTTATTTAGAAATGAAATTGTAATAAAAATTTTTAAATCAACAATAAAATCCTCAACTATCTCTGAGATGTTCTATATTACTGCCCCTGCGCTAAAGAATAAGCCACTTTCCCGTCAAAAGAATATAGATTTTCGGTTTTTATGACATCAATATCTTCCTCTATAGCTCTGGTGAGTAACGTGGCAATATCAATTTTACTGATTTCCAGGCTTTGCTGAGGCCTGAATCTGCAGCGCCAGTGATCGGTACAGAAAGTCTCTTTGAAACCATCCGGCCAGACTTTGATTCCCCTGTTAGTAATTACATTAAGTTTTATGCCTCCTATTTCCAGGCGCTGTAATTTACCGGCCAGCTCATTGGCATCCGTACCGTTCCAGTGTACAAAAAGATCCACTCCGTCCAGTACTTTTTTAGCTTTGGCTCTGCGTCTGTACTTCGGAAGGTTAAGGGTATAATTATTCAGGTGCTGAACGGATTTTAACACTGATGGTTTTTTACCAAGATTAAGCACAACCGCTTGTGCAAACTCCTGTGTTCCTACTTTTTTTATACTTATCCCTTCTTTAAATATATCAGCGGTATGAATTCCGTCTTCCAATGTTTTCAGCCATGCGTTATGCACTTTTTCAGCCACCTGGTTTTGTCCGATGTGATTCAGCATCATAATCGCTGCCTGAATAAGTCCGGAAGGATTCGCTACATTCTGTCCGGCTATAGCAGGAGCAGACCCGTGAATCGCTTCAAACATGGCACATTCTTCTCCTATATTTGCTGAGCCTGCAAGACCGACTGAACCTGTAAGCTGTGCTGCAATATCACTTAAAACATCACCATACAGATTAGGCATTACCACCACATCAAACAGTTCCGGTGTATCTGCCATTTTCGCAGCTCCGATATCAATAATCCAATGTTCATTTTCTATTTCAGGGTATTCAGCCGCGATTTCATTAAAAACCTGGTGGAACAATCCGTCGGTCTGCTTCATAATATTATCTTTGGTGAAGCATGTTACTTTTTTTCTGTTCTGCTGTTTGGCATATTCAAAAGCATAACGGATGATTTTTTCGCATCCCGGTCTGCTTATCAGTTTTAAACATTGTACTACCTCATCCGTCTGCTGATGCTCAATTCCTGCATATAAATCTTCTTCGTTCTCTCTTACGATCACAATATCCATTACGGGATGTTTGGTTTGTATAAAGGGATAAAAGCTTGCACAAGGCCTTACATTGGCATACAAGCCCAGAAATTTTCTGGTGCTGACGTTAAGGCTCTTGTATCCGCCACCCTGAGGGGTTGTGATGGGTGCTTTCAGGAATATTTTATTACGCCTGATTATTTCCCAGGATTCATCGCTGATACCTGATGTGTGTCCTTCAAGGTAAATTTTTTCTCCGATTTCAATTTCATTAATTTCAATTCTCGCACCTGCTGCTAAAATGATCTTTAGCGTTGCATTCATAATTTCGGGACCGATGCCGTCACCTTTGGCTACTGTAATTGTTGTCATAATACTTTTTTTACATGACAAAGTTGTGCATTTTAATTCATTTATTTTTATTTATATTTGTAATTGATAACATAAAATAATTTTATGAATTATACGCTTAATCAGCTTCAGATTTTTTTAAAAGTTGTACAAACAGGAAGCGTAACCAAAGCGGCGGAAGCGTTATTTCTGACACAGCCTGCAGTTTCAATCCAGCTGAAAAATTTCCAGGATCAGTTTAATATTCCCTTAACGGAAGTTGTCGGCAGAAAGCTTTATGTAACCGACTTCGGTAAAGAGATTGCGCATGCAGCGGAAGAAATTGTGAACCAGATTCATTCCATCAACTATAAAACGTTGGCATATCAGGGACAGGTAACCGGAAGGCTGAAAATTTCGGTTGTTTCCACCGGAAAATATGTAATGCCTTATTTTCTTTCGGGTTTTATTCGTCAGCATCCCGGAATTGAACTTGTAATGGATGTTACCAATAAGGAAAAAGTGATTGAGAGCCTGGAAAACAATGAGGTAGATTTTGCCCTTGTATCAATCTTGCCAAGTGCATTAAATATTGAACGGATGGATCTCCTTCAGAATAAACTTTACCTTGTAGGGAATTCCCAAAACAGCGAGCAAACCATCACGCTGGAAGATTTTGAGAGCATTCCTTTAATTTTCAGGGAAAAAGGATCCGGAACGCGAACAACTATGGAAGGCTTTATCAAACATAAAAACATCTCTGTTTTAAAAAAAATGGAACTCACATCCAACGAGGCCGTAAAACAGGCATTACTTGCAGGATTGGGCTATTCTATCATGCCGCTTATCGGAATCAGAAATGAACTGTACAATCAGGAGCTGAAAATCATTCCCATCAAGGGACTTCCCATAAAGACCATGTGGAGTCTGATCTGGATGCGTGGTAAAAAACATTCCCCGGTTTCTGAACTGTATTTACAGTATCTTCAAAAAGCCAAGGCAGAGATTATTGAGGAAAGGTTTAGCTGGTGTGAGCAGTATTAGGATGTTTGCAAGTTTCTTGAAAAAATACAAATCGGGCTGCCTTGAAAAGGCAGCCCGATTGTTTAATGTTGAATTGGTGTAACCTTTTCAGTATTACGATAATTTATTATTAATTCATTTCCTGAACATAAAAACTAATTGTATCCAGTTTAATATTAAATGCTCTTGATTCACCGGTTGTTGTAACAGCATTTTTTGCATTTGGAAAATATATACTGTCGTTTTTAATGATAAAAACTCGTTGGAGAATTTCCCATGAAATTTCAGATTCTTTTCCGCAAGAGGTTATTACAAAATACGGATTCGTTATTACACCACCTTTTGATTCTACATTGCATTTACAATCTTTTTTCAAATTATAGCATTCTGCAAGAGGTGGTGAATACCAGTCAACAGTATCACCTTCTGCATTTACAACAGGTGGTGTTTTATAATGGTAAACATTCTCGAATTTATTTCTAACATCTAACGGAAGATCTTTATAGGTTATTCCTTTTTTTTCGGCTGCGAGCAGCTGTAAAGAAAAAATAGCAAACATATTGTGAATAGTGGCTTCATACTTCTGTAAGTTTTTTTAACAATCAATGCTATATAAAAACTCCCTTACAAATGCAAGGGAGAAATATTTAATAAAAATTATTTTTAATATAATTTCTATTTGTTAACTTTTTTCGTTGCTTGTATAGCATCTCTTTCAAGTTCTTTTTTGTAAATAAATTTTTGAGAAAAATCATCTTTCATAACAAGATAATGTGACTGGAGTTCCCAAATATCTATTTCATTTTTATAGAAATCAAGGCTTTCAATATAAAAGTTATGCTCCGAATCAATTTTAAACCATTCAGTTACTGTTTTATCAGAATCATCATAGATATATAAAATATCAGAATTATTTTTAGAATTATTCCAAAATTTAATTATTCTTCGATAAATACTTTTGTCACTTTCTATAGTAAGCATAATCTTTTCTATTAATAATTTATCAAGATTAAGATATTCGTATGGATGTATATATCTTGGTGTAGATCCAAATAAGAAATCTTCATTATCATCAAAATAAAAATCGGGATCAAGTTCTACTGTAAAGGTAGTAGAATCACCATATAATGTATATTCTATATTAATTCGCATATCTCTATTGTTTTTTACCTAAATTTCCTCCAGTAGATCTGGTTTCAAATGCTTTATTAAATGATTTCATGAATTTTTGGGCAGTTGCTTTATTCACTGTACCTTTTTCAACTAATCCTCCCAAATGTTCAGTTAATTCACCTTTATTCCACGAAGGTAATGAACTTAGGTCAATTCCAGGAATTTTAGCATTAGCTAAGCCTGGATTTTTTGTAATATTTGATACAGGATTTCCAATCTTTTTTAATTGTGCAGAAAAAGTTTCTATATCATTTATATTATTAGCAAATAATTTTCTAATGAAATCACAATTATTATGTACTAAAACAGCCTGATCTGAAACAAAATAGTTATGATTATCTTTTACCTCAAAATTATACACTTCTTCATCCCTTACATATAATTCTGTTGATAGTATCTTTAATTTAGAACCATCTTTTAAAAATAAATGATCACCCTTTTTTATTTTGCTTGCTGCCACCCAATTTTTATTAATATAAAATGGATGAGTAGGTGTACATTCAATAATTACTCCATCTGCAGTAATCTTGATTATTTCAGATGTGTTATTATTAAATAGTGTTACAACTTCTTTTAGTTCATTTAATTGTTTAGTTTCATTATATGACCATACCCTATCTCCAACAACTACTTCTTCAATTGGTTTAAATCCTTTCTCAGTAGATATTAATGTACCTTTAACAAAACAAAAACTCTCTAAAGTTTTCATGCCCTTTACAATGCTTGAATAGTTAGTTCCTATTTTTGGAACAATTTCTTCTTCCATTTTTGATGCCATTTTCATTTCTCCTTGAGGTGCATGTATCGCAGCAACCGGATCCCATATCATAGATTGGTCAAATATAAAGAACTCTATATTTCCTAAAAATTTGTCCGAAGCTTTACCATTATTTAGAACTCTTGCGCCCATGGTGTAAGGAGCAGCTTTACGGGTAACATTATCGACAGCAATCAATACTTTTGCAAATTGCATTGCTAATTTTTCTTTATAGCTACTTTGGCTTCCCTTACTTTGTTTACCATTTGGATCTATATAAACGATAGGGTTTTGATACGTATAAATATAAGGATTCAAATTTCCCAAGTAGAAAACTCCACCGTTATGCTGACCATCTCCATAAAATTCACTTTCCATAGAAGGATTATAAACAGCCAAAGGATCAACACCATACCAAACACTTACTCTTGGATTATAATATCTTGCACCATAATAATAAAGTCCAGTTTCTGAATCTAATTCTTTAGCATTGAATTTATATGGATTATCATATACGCCGGACTGCTGCTCCATCATAGTCTCTCCGAATGGCAAATTCAGGAAAAATTGTGTTGTTTCAGAGTTATCATCTGTAACAAAGCTTGCTGTCCCCAAATGATCGGTATGAAGATAATATAATCCCGGCTGTCCTCCCATTCCTGGAGGCGCCTTTGCAGTTCCTAATTCGGACGAAACCGCTCCATCAATTTCCATTTTCTGTAAATAATTCCTGAAATCTTTCGCAGGATCAATTTCCTTCACATCTTTATTCGGAGCCTTTATGGTTGTTGGAATAAAGATATCATTATGAGGTTCGATACGGCTTGCAAAACGGGTTGTACCTTCAAAATAATTTTTGGTGTACTGTCCATCGGAAGTTACCACTACATAAGGGTTGGGATACAATTTGTAATGATCAATACCTATACTTCCCGGATCTACCAAGGCTCCGTTCTGATACAATTGTGAACCTCCGGTTAGACTGTATTTAATCGTTCTTTCCCCTTTATCGTCATACATATAATACTGGTAAAGCCCATTATCTGGATCTGATAAAGCTTTCAATCGGTCCTGCTCATCCCATGACATTTCATGTATTCTGTACTCATCCTTATGCATGATGGTATTTCCATTACTATCATACTTAAAATCCTGTGTATTGCCAAAATAGCTGTCACCGATCTTTTGAATCATGTGAGTACCATCAATATACTTATATTGGTTATAGTATGTATTTCTCTGGTTTACTACCTGGTCCACTGAATGTTCCTGGTTCTTTTCCAAAATACCTCCGGCATCATTATACTCCATATGCAGTTTGAATCCTGAATTACTTTGTGCATATGGTGAAGTACCTGGTGTGATTGGGTTTCCTGCCTTATCGACCAATCTGGAACTTCCTTCTGTCCCAATAAGCCGGTTTAAGGTATCATAATTATAATTGAATACATACTGTCCTCCCATTCCGTTTGGCGAAACGTCTGAATGATTTTCCAGCTTGGCAATATTACCTCTGTAATCATATCGGTAGCTATTGGACAAAAATCCAATTCCCGAAGCATTTGCAAGAGTAGAAAAATTTAATCTTCTGTTTGTAGGTACGTATCCAAATCTGTTCACCACTCCATTTCCGTACGTCACTTTTGTTTTCTGCTCATACAAATCGTAGGTGATTTCTTTAATATAATCCTGATAATCATTTCTGACAGATTTTAAATTTCCTCCCATGTTATATCCATAGTATACATTTTCACCATCAGGATACGTAATTTGTTTAATACGGTTCCAGCTGTCATAATTAAAGAATGTCTGGAAGTTCATCGTTGGGATATTATACCCAAAAACAGTCCTATTTTCAGAAACGATCTCACCCATCTTTCCATAGCTATAAACGGTATATCCTGTACCATCACTCTTTGTATACATTCTTCCTGAGTTGTTTCCATAACCTCCATTTAAATATCCGTAATGAACATTATTTGGATTTGCAGAACCGTCAGGAAGATTTGGTAATTCAATATCCGTAATTCTGTTGTAATCATATACATAATGAATATAATGCGTACTGATATTAGGATCATTGGAAAGGTTAGGCGTTGAAAGTATGATAAGGTTACCAGCCTGATCATATTGATATTCGGTTTGCCCTTTATCTGGGTGATTCATTCCAATTCTTCTCCCTGCCATATCATAATCATAATAGGTAGATATATCTTGCGGATCTGTTACCGTTACAAGCTCTCCTGAAGGGCTGTACTTGTATGATGTAGTTAGTGGAACATTACCCAAATAATCTATTTTATTAATAATTTGTCCTTCAATATTAGCAAGGGTTTCAGACTTCATTGTATCAAATTCTTCTATCGTTCTAAAGAAGCTTCCATATATTTGATAGCTTGTATATTGAACCTGATTATCTTCATCAATTACCTGAATTACTCTATCCTGATTATCATAAACACTCGTAGAAGAATACATTGCCAATGATAAATTGATATTGTTGTTGGTAGAACTGATGTTTTCCACAACAGGCTGGTATTGCCTGATCGTTCTTCCGAATTTGTCAAAAATAGGGCGTCCTGATACCGACCTCATTTCAACTCCATCTATTTCCACATCCTTTTTAACCTGAATAATTCTTCCCAACATATCTGCATAGGTTTCCGTTTTAATAGGATTGGTTGGTGTTTCTGCTACATAATGAGAAGTAGATGCTCTAAAAATCTTAACATTAGTATTGGTATTCGGAATACCAAAATTTTCATAATAATAATTGTAGTTAATCGTCGCATGATTTGTCCCATAATCGTACGGACTGGTCACACTGATTGCTCGTCCACAGCCATCATAAGCATAAGTCATTGTATTACCCGTCATATCAATGCTCTTTTTAACAACATCAAACTGTGGAATGTATTCTGCAGTAGAAGTCAATCCAAAATTATTGGTAACGCTTGTTACATATTTTGCTGTCGCACTATAGTCATACTGATAATTTAAAGTGTATCGTTGTCCAAATTCATTGGGAGGGTATTGTACACTCAAGATATTTCCGTAAGAATCATACGCATAATCCGTCTGAATGTCATTCGTTCCGTCAAAAACAGAAACCGTACCTATCTTACCCGTATTAGCATTGATGTTTGAAGTCTTTCTTTGTCTTAATAAAGTGGAATTTCCTGTTCCTTCATAAACTAAAATTTCCTTAGGTATTTTCATAAGATTATTATTCAGCCCACTCCAATAATCTATTACAGAATTATACGCTCTTGTAGGGCTCGTGTACTGAAACTTCTTAAGATGCCCTTTTGTACTGTAGAACATTTCTTCAGTAGTCTGAATACTACCTCCTGTTTCGTATGCTATTTTATCTTTTTTAGCAAGAAGTACGGTTGCCATTCTTCTTCCTTCTTTTCCGCCCGTATCATACACGCTTGGATTCAAAATCGCATTATTAATATCAATCTCCGAAACACCGTTGATAAACTTGTAAAGCTTGTATGTATTGAAATGTTCAGAAAGTAAATTTCCTGATCCATCAAACTTTTGACTGCTTCTTAACAAACCGTTGAAAAAATAGCTGCTGTTGTAATACGTATCCACAGTTTTTCTGTACGCATTATTGGCATCAAGCATTTCTTCGGAAATTACCGTCTCAAACCCAAAATTATCTCTTTCACGTCTGTCATATCTGGAATTCTCAAAGGTGTACCTTGTCACCATGTCTTTAGATGCATCTGTATTGGTATAATTGGTGTCAAAAAGATCCGGATTCAGCACTTTTACCTCTTTTACTACCAGTTTTGCACGAGAATCCTGGTAATTCGGTGCGGTAAACTGATAATCTATTGTGTATTTTCCCTGCGTAATTTTGCTGGTTACCTGCTTCAGTTTATTGGTTCTTCCAATTCTTGAATAGTTTACCGTGAAAGCATTTCCGCCATTATCCATTACCAGATCGGCATAGCCGTCACCGTTCATATCTTTGAAGATCTTTTTCACCTCGGAAACATTGATCCCGAAATTGGCATTGGCCCCCGCTCCTGCTTTGATGTACAAGATCAGGATCGGAAGGATCGGAACAATGGTAATCGGCCCGATATTCACCATCAGATTCCCTCCGAAAGACAATGATCCGTTGTAAGACTGGTTCTCTTCTGTAAAGTCTATTGCGGAATTGGATCTTAACAAAGGTCTCGCAATATCAAATTTATTTCCTAAGTTATAACGTACTGCAGTCGTTTTATTTGTACTGTTAATTTCCAGGATATCAATAAGGCCGTCGCCGTTGATATCTTCATACAATACATCAGAAGATCCTTTCGATGCAGATGCTCCCGCACTTGCACTGATCCCGAATCCAAAACTTGACAAAGATTGCAGATTGGCAGAAAGTCCTCCTCCAATGGATACATTGACTCCACCTATAGGGTGAGATCTGTAAGAAATAAGATTTTCGAATTTATCATTTCCGGAGAAATTTTTACCTAAGTTCAGACTGTAAGTTATCCCGGAAGTCCCCCCGTTTCTTACTCTGTCCGGCAATCCGTCACCGTTGATATCCAGATAATATTCCTTGGCATAATCCGTAGAATTAAAATATTTATTAACTCCGGCACTTACTGAAATCCCCGCAGACCATGTCAATGACATATCCGGTTTCGCAGATGAGGTTGATGGTCCGAAAGCATCGATTCTTCCACCTACGGAATAGGCATTATAAGAGAATCCTACGGAATTCATTTCCTGTAAGCTGTAAGAATCTGTCGGATATCCGAAAACAGGGTTGCTTTCCGTATCTTTCAGTCCTCCCGTACTGTTGGTCATCTGTCTTGATTCCGCGTACACCATATCGGGATATCCATCACCATTCATATCCATAAAGTCCTGTGTAACCACACTTCCCGGATAAAGAAGCTCCGTGATAGAGTTCGCTGCATTTGTATTGATTTGAGAAATAGCAACTCCGTCCGTAGTATTTCTTGACGTACTGCGTGTTTTCTTATCAATCGCCTTCATCGTAGTGTCCACAGAAATCTGTGCCGAACCCATTGATTGAATTGGCGCAGGTGAAGGATCCGGGTTAGGATTATTAAAATAAGCAGGCTGTGTATCGTCATCTCTAAAAGACGTTTTACTGGCAAGCTGGTTTGGCCCCGTACCGATCCATTTGTATAGAAAACTGTTTCTCTGTCTTGTCACAGATGGCTTCATCGGGGAAATAACTACTGCTGTAGCATTTCCGTTACTTGGATTCTGCATGCTATTCGCAATACACTCTGCCAAAAGCTGCTGTTGATTCTGATTCGGATACTGCTGTGAGCAGGTACTGTATAAAGGCTGCAAAGGCGGATTATCCGAAAGTGCTTCCGGAGTAATCATAGCACCGTAGTTATCTATTGTTCCCTGGATGGCAGGATAAGCCTGATCCTGATTGTATAAAAACTGGCCCCAGTTATTGAAAAATTTAACTTTCGAGCTGTACATCGCCGTGTTGATTGATGTATGCGGCGTATCGGTAAGTAAAATATCATTATCATAATAGATATTAAACGGTTTATTCTGGAAATAAGCCGAATATTTCTTATATAATGCATATTCAGCATCCGTCTTACAATATACCTGAATCGTAACTAACCATGGGCTTAAAAATGTACTTGTTGTGCTTCCCGTATAGAACGTTGCCGGGGAAATTCCTGAAATAGGCTGATTTAAGATCATATCCTGCTCTTCAACAGAATTATTGGTATTGTCTACAATAACCTTTCTTTTGGCAACTATCGTATTTCCTCTTTTAATAATGTAATAAAAAGAACCTACTCCTAACGTAGAAAAATTGGTAATGTTCTTTTTAATCTGTGCCTTATAATCATGAATTCCGCTGAGGGCTATGTAATTCTTTACATTGAATTTCTCAGAAAACTGAGTAATTGCATAAGAAGGATATTGAGGTACTGTCAAAAATTCTACAAATGTTGTCGCCAAAGGATTGGCTGCTGTAGGTGTATTTGCTGTGTACGTAACCCCAATTTTACCTTGCCAGTTGCTGCTGACGTTTCCTATATAAGAATCTGATTCTACAACGAATCTTAGATATACAGGCTCACCGGCATTTACTGTGAGAGATTGTGATATTGCACTCGTAACGAGACCGACATCACTTTGGTTGTAAGATGCAGAATAAATTTCATCCGTAGTATTGGCATTAATATTATCCTTATAGATTTTAAATTTAAAATCACTTACAGTATAAGGGAAACTCACAGATGCCACATCAATTTGAGCTGTACCCGGTGTATCCAGGTAAATCGGTGCTGTTTCGTTATTAAGTAAAAAGTTGTCAGAATAGCTTCCGTTATTTAAATAGAACAAATCCTGGGCAAGTTCAAAGGCATTAGGCACCTCATTTCCATTGGTATCTACATATGTAATCTTCGGATTTGAAGTAACTTCTGCATTAAAATCCTTATTTTTATGAAGCCTTACATATACTTTTTCGCCACTTTTTACATACAGACGGTTCGGATTATTGATTCCAAAGTGATCTGCATTGTTAGGCAGCATGCCCTGGATTTGGGAATAGTAATCATTATACCTTTCAATACTAACTGTTGCAGTAGAAGGGCCATTCGGATCCAGCTCTGTCATATAGATTCTTCCGTGTTTTGTCACACCTGTAACATATGGATTAAGAATCTCAACAGAATATAATGTTTTAAATGGTGTTCCCAATGGGACTAATCCCAAACCTATCTGATCGGTAAATTTAATATATCCGTCTTTAGGTGCCACCCATACTTTTACTAAATCCACAACAGGGGTCATTGGTTCCTGTAACGGTGGATCGGTTTTAGGATTAAACGGAGGATCAATGGCTTTCGCCTTTACGATCATGTTTTCCGTGTACTCACTATGCTTGGTCATTTCCGGTTTCCCCGTAGACGTATTAAACTTGTTAAACCAGACTTCACCGTTGTGAACAATATCCATCAAACCATCAGAATTTCCATCTGTAAGGTAAGTAGATGTTGTACTGGAAGCCTTAGAGGTGATCATACTTCTGCTCTTGATAAAAAGTCCCATGTCCCATCCGGAACTGCTTGTTTTACTTTTTGTAAAAGAGAAGTTGCTGTTGAAGTTCAATAACTCTGTAGGCTGTCCGAAAGATAATGCACCGTTGGAAAGTGATCCCTGGCTGAAATACAGTCCGGAATTGTTCTTATAGATCATATCCTGGATTCCGTCGCCATTGAAATCAATCAGCTGCTGCATGGTTTTAGCTTCCGTATCTGAAAATCCGAAAGGAAGACCGAACATGATATGTCCGTAAGCATCATTGGAAGGATAATATAAATTTAATCCCGCCGCAGCCCTGAAATTGAATCCTGTTTCCGTTGCACTGTTTCCACTGATTCTTGAAGGGGTTAATAATCCCTGAACCAAACCACCAAAAACATTGATTGAATTGTTAACAGGTACCGTTACGTTTCCTCCGAAGATAGAACCGTCTGCAACATCGTCATAATACTGGAAATCGTAATCTCCTAAAAGACTGTATTTACCCGGCGAATCTCCCCCGTCAAGATATAATCTTTTCAACCTTGTTTTAGAAAACTGTCCGGTTTCGTATTCCATACCATAAGTACGGATTAGCTGTCCCTGATAATTTACAGTAATATTTCTTAATAAATAAGGTTCTACTCTTTTTACGCCCTGCTTTGCATTGATGTTCAGATCAGTTCTGCTAAGTCCCGTTTCCGCATTAAAATTAACGGTATAGTCACCATTCTTCCCATAAGAAATCTGTCTGATATGAAAATAAACACCTCCATTCAGGTTACTGTTATTATTATTGGTTCCGAAATTTACCTGAGAATAATAATAGGTGAAATTCATAGAATTCCCATGAACATCTTCAATTCTTCTCAAAGCCCAATGCACAATCTGATTGGCAGAGTTTTTAATCACGAACTGATCTCCACCTCCGTAATAGCTCTTCGTACCATCTGTTGAGGTAACTTTCCATGAATAATTGGTAGGATTATCTCCTATTCTTTCTATGATAGAAAAGTCATGGTTTTTTCTTAAGTAAAACTTCTTTACACCTGTAGTTCCCGGCGTTGCATAAGAAGTTCTCGGCTGTTTATCTGTTGTAAAAGCCGTATTGGTTTCGCTTACATCATTATGCCTGTGAGGAAGATAATTGTTAGGATACACCAACATTTCGCCATCCATTGAGTACAGTTCGGTTTCGGTAGTGCCGTCAAACTGCGGAGCTCCCCATCTTGTATCAATGCTGATGGCAGAAAGTCCCTGCACATCCCATCCTTCACCCATCCAGCCATTGCTGCCTCCACTGCTGTAACCAATCGACAAAGAGGGCTGGAGACCGCCCAATCCTGATGGTACCGTGATCGGATAGTTCATATTGGCATCTCCTTTCTGACTAGCTGTCGGAGGACTCATCAGCTGAATGGCAGCCATAGGATCTCCTGCCTTTAGCCCGCTGATACTTGTTGGAGTAAAAGCATTCAGCTGCGGGGATTCCGGAGTGGAAATAACCCCGTTGATATAATCCGTATCTCCGTCCCCTTCTACGGTAACCGTTTTGGCTTTGGTATCCACCACCGCAGATTTGTCCATCGCCCATTGCTTTTTAGCATAATCGAAATGGAAAATTTTGATGTCTTTCGGTGAGATCAGTCCTAAACGTTTTTCGTCGTAAGGAATCGTAATCTTTATTTTTTTGTTTAATTTCCCTGAGATTAAAGATATTCTGTACGCAGAATTATTTGCCGTAACATTTTTCAGTCCCTGTGAAGTTGAAGGAAAATCTTTAGCTCTCAGTTTTAAAACCTCAAAATAGGCTGATTCCGAAGTTTCTTTTTCAATCTTGATATTGATTCCCTCATAATCTACACTAAATTCCTGATCTTTTGAAACAGAAATTCCTTTGGCATTATAATAGGAATTATTTACTATTCTGAAAGATGTAGTTTCTGCAGGAATTTTATAACTTCCGGTAGTTCCGTTTGCCGTAATTAAAAAGCTTCCTTTTGCTTTATCAGTTTCTGTTAGCTGAATTACTTTTTCAAATTCTCCGTTTTTAACAGAAACAGATTCATTATTAATCGTGGCAGATGCTCCGGTAACGTTATTTCCTTTTACATATAATTTATCTCCTGAAAGAACAGAACTTACCACCACATGGTCATAAGATCTCTTTTCTTTATCGAAAACGATTTTCAGGTTTTTAATTTTATATTTCACTCCGTCAGACGGCGAAGTAAATAAAATCGTATTCTGTCCGTTTTTAATAAGCGCAGCGCTCAGTACTTCTTTTTGATGGCTCCATTTTGCACTTGGCACAACAATGTCTCCCCCTATGGCTACGTTATTATTAATTGATCTTGATACAGACTGATGAGAAGCAAGTCCGAAAAGATCATATTCCAGATAAGCAATCGCACTTTTGCTGTTGCCGGCAGGCACATCAATGGTGAAAAAGTTGTCTGAAATCCGGTCTTCCTCTTCTTCAGAAAAAGTACCGATGGTTCCTTCCCTTTCTTTTGAAGGATAAGAAATGACATCAGCCGAAACATTATTCATTTCAGATAATTCAGCATCTCTTGTTCCTGTAGTGAAAGGATTATTTTTTGATAAAATATCCGGAGAAATATTCTTCTCACGGTTTGTGGCTAAAGATTTTTCCGAAGATTTCTCACTGGAACCTTCTTTGAGTGAATCGACGTCTTTTTTATCGGTCAGCTTACTCATCAAATCTTTTTTAAACGCCCGCACCTTCTGCCTGTCTTCCCTTGTAAAGCTTGCAAAAACAAACATACAAGCAAAAAAGAACACCAGAAGGCATGACTTCTTCGTAAGAGGAAGCCGTTTCATGTCTATTTTCATGGGTGTGGTTTTAATCGACGATTAGTTTAAAAGTTTTAATAATTTTTCCGTTCTGTGTAAGATTGATCAGATATGAACTCTGAACAGGCAGGTGATTGACATAAGATTTTGCCTTTTCATCTACTTTATCTAACGTTACCAATCTGCCGCCGCCGTCATAAATAGAGATGATAAGATTCTCCATAGGCGGGAAGACAATGGTAAAGTTTTGATCTTTTTTCACCGGATTAGGGTACAATGAAATCTTTGTAAGGTCCAGAGAAATATCTTTTTCACTGATTGTATTTGATCTCGGGTCCTGATTTCCGGTTTCAGGTTTCGTATTCTTCAAAGGGCTTACGGCAAACGTGAAATGCGTGGTATTTCCCGTATCGAAAGGATCGATGAAATCAACTTTACTGAAAGTAACATAATTTCCGTTTTCAACCCCTGCAATCTTTTGAATTTCCCCGTTGTCTTTTTTCAGAAGCATCCAGTAAGAAAGCGGTAAAGCCTTTGGATTCACAGTTTCTTTAATAATTCTCACTTGGTAACCGGTCTTAGGAATTTTATTTCCGATAAAACCAATTTCCCAGTTTCTATCAAGCACATCCAGAATTCTGTCATTTTTTAAAGACATATCTTTGTTGTCATCAGACCACATGACAAAATTATTATTGTCCAGAACGGTTGCATTTTCAGAATTTGTTCTGAAGATATTGTTCATTCCGATAGCTAAAAAAGGATCTGCCTGGTTGGAAGACTGTTTCTGATACAGTTCATTTCCATCATCTCTTCCCAGACCCGTTGGCCTGTAACTGTAATCTTTGTGTTGTTCAGGATCCCAGATTACTTTTCCGTCGCTTCCGTAATATTTACCTTTTTCTAAAGATATTCCGTATTTAATAGAAAGATAGGAATGAATTTTATTAAGATCCGTTGTTTTTGCTTTTCTCGGCAGGAAAATCATTTCATAAAGATTCTGATCTTCAAATCTGATCTTTAAGCTGTCAGTTTTCTGCTTGTCCGGATCTGCAGTTCCGGTAAAGGAAAAAATACTCGGCTTTTTACCGATTTCTTTTGCCTCTTTACCTTTGTTATAGACTGTATTTCCTAAAGAAACTTCTTTGTCCGGATTCATCCAGATCATTTCATCTTCTTTTGAAGCATGAACCAGACTGAGCGTATGGCTCTTGTTTTTACTGTACTTGATGTACTTTTTGAGAGACTTGTCCTTGATACCGCAATGGAAATTCAGCAGATTTTCATCCCGGCACCTGGTCGCTTCCCGCAGAGTAGGATTGGTTTTTTCCCAAAGCTGGACATCGGAGCCTACCAATTGGGCATAAGCCGAGAATGAGCACGACAGCATAAGCATCGTAACAATCCTCGATTGTCGAAGGTGTAGCATAAGTGGATTTTGTTTGTGAAAATTGAAAGTGTGTTATTAGTTTTTACCCTAAATTCGGTTGACGTATTTTAGATAAAATTGTATGTATAGTATTTCTGATGTTTCAAAAAAATTGAAAACGTATGAGTTGTCATGGTCATTAGTTTTTATAATTCACAAAACTAAGAAAAATATCATATCAATTATTAAATTTTCTAAACTTTAACATTTAAATGAAAATTTGTAACTTAATTTTAATATTAGACGAATAAATTATATAAATCACAATATCTTTCTTTAATCTGTGCAGCAAAGATCACACGGAGAAACGACAAAACATGACGTTTGAAAAAATAATTTTTAATGAATTATCTTGAAGTAAATAAAAACCGGTTTTAAAGGCATCAATTTTTTCAGTTTTAATTATAACAAAATTGTTCCCGAAGCCTAATTCCGGGAACAATTGTCATGTTTATATTAACTAATAATTTAAATTGCCTGTCAAACTAATCAAAAGAAGCACGAAATTCCAGAGGCGAAAGATCAGTCTTTGTTTTGAACAGTTTGCTGAAAGACTGCGAATGTTCGAAACCCAGCTCGTAAGCAATTTCACTTATCGAAAGATTGGTAGTTGATAATTTTTCTTTGGCTTTTTCAATTAATTTCCCGTGAATATGTTGCTGTGTCCCCTGCCCGGTTAATGTTTTAAGCAAACCGCTGAGATACTTGGGAGAAATATTTAAAGCATCTGCAACGTATTGTACGGTAGGCAGTTTTTTGGAGATTAAATCATCTGCAAAATATTCATTAAGCAAATTTTCCACCTTATCCAGAATCTGGTGATTCGCTTTTTCCCGGGTTATGAACTGGCGGCTGTAAAATCTCTCAGCATAACTTAGTAACGTTTCGATATGAGAAATGATGATTTTCCTGCTGTATTTATCAATGTTTGAATGATACTCTTCCCGGATGTTTTCCACTATTTCGTTAAGTATGTTTTCTTCTTTTTCAGAAAGAAATAAGGCTTCATTTACCGAATAATCAAAATATTCATAACGGCTGATGGTTTTTGCAAGTGATGTATTCCAGAAAAAATCTGGATGTATAAGCAACATCCATCCTGAACGCTCCATCTTTGAATGATGATTGACGCGTATATTAAAAATCTGGTTCGGAGCAATAAAAAACATCACCCCATCATCAAAATCATAGTCCAGCTGTCCGTACTTAAATTTTCCATCAATTCCTTTTTTAACGGAAATCTGATAAAAATCAAACATCCAGCTTGTTTCTTCCATTTCAGGCTGGTGTTTTATAGAAGCATAATCTACAATACTAATGAGCGGATGTGCAGGTTTTGGCAAACCTCTGAACTGATGAAATTCGCTGATTGATTTTATCCTGATTATTTTTTTCTGCTCCATTAGACAAATTTAAAAATAATTCTTTTCAATATCTTTCAATAAGCTGATATGCATTGGCTCCCAGTCTAATTGTCTTTTTGTTTTAAGATTACTTACGGGACAATCCATAGTAATAAAGTGGGCCAGCCATTCAAAATGTTTGTTTAAGTCTTCTCCGGACACAGCTTTCAGAGGGACATGTAATTTCTCACCGATCAGTGCTGCCAATTCTTTCAGTTCAATACTTTCATCCTCCACACCGTTATATAAAGCACCGCGCGCACCTTTTTCCAACGCGAGACGGAATAATCGTGCGGCATCCAGTCGGTGTATTCCTGTCCATCGGTTATTTCCATTTCCGGGATATGCAGAAACACCATTTTCCTTTGCCTGCGAGATCATAAAGGGGACAAAACCATAATCACCCACGTCGTGAACAGAAGGGGCTAACCTGATTACCGAAGTATTGATCCCTCTTTCTGCAAGCTTCAGTGCTGTTGTTTCAGAAGCCCGTAAAGAATTTTCGGCAACACTTTCTTCCGTTATCTTTCCGTTAATAAGGGGTAAACCCAGAAGTCCGGCAGTGACAATAAGTGGTTTATCAGTAGCTATTAACACTTCACCCATTGTTTCAATAGCTATACGATCCATTTCTGCTGCTTTAGGAAACTGCGAAATATCCTTTGAAATCATAAAGTCATGAGAAAAGGCCGTGTGAATAATACCATCTGCATACAAAGCATGTTGTTTCAATATTTCCAGATCCGCAAGACTGCCTTCCACAGCTTCTGCCCCTGCCTGCCTGATTTTTTCTGCTGATTTTTCCGAACGTGCCAAACCGGTCACCTGGTGTCCCGCATCAATTAATTCTCTTACAATTGCGGAACCTATAAATCCTGAAGCTCCTGTTACAAATACTTTCATTATCTTTTATTTTGTTGATACAAAGTTGCGTACATTCGGAAATATTAATGTATCCTAAAGTAAGATTATTGTAGCCAAAAAGAACCGAAAATATTTGTGCTGTCAACTAAAAAAAGGCTGCCGTTACAACGGCAGCCCTCCAATTAGAAGTTATTATAATTTATTTTGCTTTAAAATACACTCTTCTATTCGCTCTGTTTTTCCATTCAGGACATTTTGAAGCAGGATCACATTCAGGATATTTCAGGTCTGTTTTACCATTTCCCTGAGCATCAAGTTTTCCTGACTGCACACCATTCTGCATCAAATAATTTTTTACATTATTAGCTCTTCTTTCAGACAACATTTTGTTGTAAGCTTCAGTTCCTCTTGTATCAGTAGCCCCAACAACAGTATATGAACCGTCTGATGAATTGATATAGCTTACTGCGTTATTTAAGATCGGCGTGTTTGAAGGTAAGATTCTGTCTGAATTAAGGTCAAATTCAATACCTTCAAGTTTTGTTTCTGTTTCAGCAACAGCACCCTGTCCCTGAGTCTGATCTGGACACCCGTTATTTTCCACACTTCCCGGAACGGTTACACATTTGTCGTACAGGTCGATTACTCCGTCAAGATCTACGTCTAAAGCAACTCCTGATCCGTCTACTCTTGCACCTGCAGGAGTATCAAGTTGTCTGTCCCAATCGTCACAAACACCGTCATTATCAGCATCTCCATTTTTACAAACTACTAAATCTGTAACTTTAGATTCCAAAACGCTAATTTTGTAATAAGCTTCCTGCAAAGGATCATGCCACATCAGGTGAGATTCATGCTTTCCTAAATTAACAGTAAGCCCTAAAGTTGTGTTGATGAAATTATCAGAACTTTTATTATTTCTTCTGTTGATTGCACTGTACTGCTGGCCCCCACCATCAAATGCATCATCTGTCGTTACAACATACATTACTCTTCCTTCCAGATCAAGGCGGTTACTGATTTTATATTTCAAACCGGCACCAGCCTGTCCAAAAAATGAATCAAATCTAAATGGTTTGATCTCAGTCATTAACCTTTGTCCTGTTTCATCTTTTAGGTAAGCTCTGTATGCTAAAGTACCAATACCTGCATAACCGTGTAATGCCCATCTGAATGGTGATTTGTTATCAACTCTTCTTAAAAGATTAGAGAAATTAATATCTCCTAAAATAGAGATCGCATCATATTGTGTTCTTGCTCCATACTGATTATTAGCAGCAGCGTTTGCAGGTGCAGCATCTTTGGTATTAAAATACCCCTGTCTTGTTTCACCTCGGTCATATTGTAGTTTTAATCCGAAAGCATGTGTAATGGCTTTATCTACACTCACATATGCAGAATAACCAAATAAATCTTTTCCGTAACCGTCTTTTGTTTTATAAGATACAAGATCAGCACTTTGTAGCCAAGGCACACCAGCACCAAAAGAGATTGACCAGTCATTGAATCTCTTTGCAGAGTTTGTAAATGGTTGTACATCTGCAGATCCTGAAGAGAAAGTATTCGGATACTGTGTGTTATTCATAACCTGTAATGAATCCTGAGCAAAAAGGCATGTGGGTAATGCTATTGCCAACGATAAGATTGATAGTTTTGATTTCATATGATTTTTTTTAATGTTTATTAACAAATAACCTGTCCTGTTTTTAAAAACAGAACAAATTAAAATCAGAGGTTTCAGCTCGTGCTCTTCATTATTCAATTATTATACCATTTACACCAATAAAATGTTTGACAACGCGCTTCAGAAACAATAATTTAAAAATATGTGGTACCTAAACAAAGTTGCTTATCAGCTATTTAAGGTGTTTTATATGCATAGCATATATGTTTTTTATACGCTTTAATTTTTATAAAATTTAACATTAAAATTTAACTATGTCATACTTTATTTTAAAATTATTATCAACCAAAAAAACATTTATGAATTAAAAAATTACTTATCAGATAAGTAGTTTTTAGGGATAAACAGCAACTTATTACGCCGACGTTTTTTTTCCAATATAATATTGATTCTTATTATAAAAATTTACAGTTTCCTGAAATTCAATATCAAACATTGAAGAATTAAACTTCATATCTGAATTTTTATATTAACTATATCTTAAATTTAATTGCAATAACACAGATACAGCATGTATTGCCATTTTTACCGAGAAGCCGATATGGATTTTTTTTTTTACATTTGCTTATATAATATCAAACTGCTTCTGCATTCGATATTTAAATAATACCAAGTTTATAAAGCATTAAAAAATCAAGTAATGAGAAAAATTATTCTACTATTTGCATGTTTGTTAGGTTTTTCGGCTTTCTCACAAATCAAAGTGCTGAAAAATGAAACTGTGGTAGAAATCGGTAAAGATAATTCTGTTGGTTTATATAAAAAGGACAATAAATTTACCATAAATTATCAGGATCTGAATACTGCTAACCTAAATACATTCCGCTCTTTTTCCTTTGAAAATCTCAATAAAGATGTTTCAGGTTTATATGAGCTTATCAGCAATGGATTTATTGATATACCTGTTAGCAACATTGTCCTGGAACTTCCTAATGATATCATTGAACTTCATTTTGAGAAGAATTTCGGGCAGCCTACGGTTCAGTTTATTCAGTATATTAATAAAAACAGAAAGTACGTAGGAAAATCGCAATTTCTGAACAAAAAACAGATTGATAAAATTTTCGGAAGACAAAACGGAAAATCTTCTCTTTATGAAAAGCCGGCTGCGGCTGCAATAGGAAATACCGGAAACAGGCCTGCGAATAATGTTACAGCATCAGAATCCGGAAATAAAGATAAGAAAACTAAGAAATAATCAATTATAGAAAATATTAACCAGGCTCATTCACCGGAATGAGCTTTTTTATTTTTATTTTTGCAAAAAGATCATTACGAATATGTCTCTTCAGATAAATAATTTAACTAAGAAATTCGGTGAACAAACTGCACTGAACAACATCAATATTTCCATAGACAAAAATGAGATTATAGGGCTTTTAGGACCAAACGGCGCAGGGAAATCCACGTTAATGAAATCTATTGTAGGAGCTTTAAAAATTGATGAAGGAGAAATCATTTTCAAGGGTAAAAATATTACCGAAAATGAGATAGAAAGCAAAAAAAAGATTGGCTTCCTTCCTGAAAACAATCCGCTTTATCTTGAAATGTTTGTAAAAGAATACCTTCAGTTTGTAGCTAATATTCACCACATCCCCTCTTCCAGAGTAGATGAGGTTATAGAACTTGTAGGGATTACTCCTGAAAAGACAAAGAAAATCGGGCAACTTTCCAAAGGATATAAACAGAGGGTAGGTCTTGCCCAGGCCATTATCCATCAGCCGGATCTTTTAATCCTGGACGAGCCGACTAACGGACTTGATCCAAACCAGATTATTGAAATCAGAAACGTGGTGAAAGAAATCGGACAGCAAAAGACTGTATTGCTTTCCACCCACATCATGCAGGAAGTGGAAGCGCTATGTTCCCGCGTAATTCTTATTCATAAAGGTAATATTCTTCAGGATTGTCCTATTAATGAATTTAAAGGTAAATTCGGAAGTCTGGAGGAGGCTTTTGCAAGTTATACCCAGGCATCCGTTGTCTCTGAAATGAATCCTTAATTGGCTTTAAATTTGATAATTTTAAGACACTGACAAAATATTAAAATTATGATTAAATCAATTGTATGGGGAGCATTATGCATGATGAACATTAGCATATTTTCAGCTAAAGATCTGCAACAGCCTGTAATTCCGCAAAATGTTACGAAGCAGGTTTCACAGAAAATTCCAAAATCCGTGATCCTAAAAACGAAAAAATTTAAAATTAAAATTGATCAGCAGCCGGATGGAAAATATCTTTACCAATCATGGCCTGCCAATGGAAAAATCACTTCCAAGCCGAGCATGATTATCAGTGGCGGAGAATTGATTCCTGACGGAACCGGAGGAAATTATTATTTTGAATTTGGTAATGAAGGATACACCTATCAGGTTTGGAGGAACTACCTCACCGATTCTCCTAAAAAAGCTCCTTATACACTCACCGTAGAAGATCAGGACGGAAAGACGATTGTAAAGCAGGATGCAGTAGTTGTAAAAAATTAAGAAAAAAAGCTCGCTTCAGTGAGCTTTTTTTATGTTCCGGCTTTTTTTAACAGATAAAAATTACTTTCATTAAAGCTTTCCTTTGCGGCCTGGTACCCAATTTGAAATATTTTTTCGAGGCGGTCTTTTCTTCTTTCAAAAGTTCCGTATGTTGAGAGTTCCTGTGAGGAAATAAACCAGTCGCAATAATCAAATTTTATTTTCTCGATTCTGTAAGATAGAAGATCGTATGATCTTGAGACAATTGCTTTGATTGATTTAAGATCATTAATTTTAATATCATGAGGCGGGGAAACAAAAACCCCGATCAGTTTATCACATTCACCTCTGATGATATCTGCAGGGAAATTATTCAGCACTCCTCCATCGCAGTACATTTCTTCGTTAATAATGTAAGGCGTTGTAATCCCCGGTATGGAACATGAAGCGATAATGGCGTCCACAACTTTAAAATTTTCATCAAAAATTTTTTCCGTTCCGCTTACCAGTTCTGTAGCTACAATTTTCACCTCTTTTCCGAGATCTTTCAGTTTCATATCTCCGAAAATAGGGTTCAGATAATTCCTGAAAATCACCGAAGAGACCAACCCCGGCTGATTGAATGCAAAATGTTTCCAGTTGAAAAAATATACCGAATTAAAGAATTCCAGAATTTCTTCCGGACTTTTTCCTACGGCATACATACATCCTACAATAGAGCCTGCACTACAGCAAGACAGAACATGAATATCAATATCTTTTTCTCTCAGGAATTTTAAAACTCCTGCGTGTGCAATTCCTTTTGTACCGCCGCCTGATAAAACAAGACCTACTTTTTCAATATTCATTGAATAAATGTAAGAAAATACCACAAAATAGAATGTCTGTTTTTACTAATTTTTTGTTAAATAGTAGTAGATAACATAGATGACCGGTGGGTAACAATTGATAAATACTTTTAATATTTCTCAATAACAGATTATCTCTATAAAACTTTAATTTAAATATATAATTACTAAAAAAAGTGTCATTTAAAAAAACCCGACATTACGGGCTTTTAAAGTTTTATCGTATTAATTATTAATATATTTTTCGAAGATCTTTGAAAAGTCTTTCTGATTATACTTATCAAAGCTGGTAGTATTCCAGGCAAAAATGTATTCGTTAATAGTTCTTAATTCCTGACTTTTCGATACATTTTCCTGTTTTCCTGATGCTACGGTAGTGATCGCTTTTTGCAGACTGTCATTCGAAAAATTAAGCAATGACTGATTATGATGCACTGCCTGCTGAATCGCCAGAAGCGCTTTATAAAGATCTTTTAACTGATCAATCTGACTTTTTGTGACACTGATCATAAACGGAACATTCCCGATATTAAATGAAATTTCAACATCCAGGTCGATGGTTCCTGCCGTCTGCAAAGCAATATTTGAGAAAGGAAACTGATAATATTCATATCTTCTCAATACTCTTTTTTTATCCAGGGCACTTGCGCCGTCAATATGGATCAATGCTCTGTTGGTAAAGCAATATTCATCTCTTTTGGATTTGATGAGGAAGAAAATCTTTTCATTATCTTCCGATAAAATGTAATCATCAGAATCTACTTTATCATAATCGTGAGAAGGAATAATTTTACCAATATCTCCAAGTCCTAATGCTTCTGCAGCTAATTTTTTGAACATAATTTATTTTAATTTGTATTTTGTTTAGTGAATAAAATTAAGAAAATAACTGAGATAAAATCAAAAAAAATTATCCTAAAGCTCGTTTAAATTTGATTAATTATTCAAAAATTTCATTCATTTTTTGACGCAAAGATCTAATTTAAAGACTTAGTTATTTAAGTAAGCAAAGCAGAATCAACAAGTTGATTTGATAAAGCTATTTCTTCAAGCTTTGTGAAGCAAATTTTATTTGCCTTTGCTTTCTAAAAGTAATGTGTAAAGTTGAATTAAATCTTCGCGTTTAAAAATAATAGAATTTAAAAACTTTAAATGTCAATTTAAACAGGCTCTTTCAAAAAGAAAAACCACAGACAAAATCTGTGGTTTACTATATTTATAATTTAATTATCAAATTAAATATGGATCACTTCTCCATAAGCAGCAGCAGCAGCTTCCATAATCGCTTCGGATACTGTTGGATGCGGATGGATCGATTTGATGATCTCATGACCGGTAGTTTCCAGTTTTCTGGCAACAACCGCTTCTGCAACCATATCCGTAACACCTTCTCCGATCATGTGACAACCTAGCCATTCCCCATATTTAGCATCGAAAATCACTTTGATGAAACCATCCGTATTTCCATTGGCAGTTGCTTTTCCACTTGCAGAAAGAGGGAATTTTCCAACTTTAATTTCATATCCTTTCTCTTTAGCCTGCTTTTCGGTAAGCCCCACAGAAGCAACTTCAGGATGGCAGTATGTACAACCTGGAATATTGCCGTAATCGATTTTCTCTACGTGCATTCCTTTGATTTTTTCAACGCAGGTAATTCCTTCCGCAGAAGCAACGTGTGCTAAAGCCTGAGTTGGAATGATATCACCAATCGCATAATATCCCGGAACTGAAGTTTCGTACCATTCGTTTACCAGCACTCTTCCTTTATCTGTCTGGATTCCTACTTCTTCAAGTCCGATATTTTCAATATTGGCAGCAATACCAACAGCAGACAATAAAATATCAGCTTCAAGCGTGATATTTCCCTTTGCTGTTTTTACATTAGCTTTTACACCTTCTCCGGTGGTGTCTACACTTTCAACAGAAGCGTTGGTCATGATCTCAATCCCTGATTTTTTCAAAGATTTTTCTAAGTGTTTAGAGATTTCTTCGTCCTCTACAGGAACGATATTCGGCATAAATTCTACAACCGTTACTTTGGTTCCCATGGTATTATAGAAGTCGGCAAATTCTACCCCGATCGCTCCTGAACCTACTACGATCATCGATTTCGGCTGCTCAAGAAGAGACAATGCCTGTCTGTATCCGATTACTTTTTTACCATCCTGCGGCAGGTTTGGCAATTCTCTTGAACGAGCACCTGTGGCGATGATGATATGTGTTCCTGTATATTCAGTTGATTTTCCGTCTTTATCAGTAACGGAAACTTTTTTACCTTTCTGAATTTTGGCAGTTCCCAGAATAACATCGATCTTGTTCTTTTTCATTAAGAATTCGATTCCTTTGCTCATTTTATTGGCAACACCGCGGCTTCTCTGAATTACGTTCGGAAATTCAAAACTACCTTCCACTTTATTCAAGCCATAATCTTCAGCGTGATTGATATAATGAAAAACCTGAGCAGATTTAAGCAAAGCTTTCGTAGGAATACATCCCCAGTTAAGGCAGATACCTCCTAAGCTTTCTTTCTCGATAATTGCAGTTTTGAAACCCAATTGTGCCGCTCTGATTGCAGTAACATATCCACCGGGACCACTTCCGATGACAATAATATCGTAATTCATTAGTTTAAAATTTTATGCGAATTTAAGGAAAAATATTGGATGTTCAGTGTTTCTTGCTTTAACATAGAGGGGAATAAAACAGATTATTTGTCAATTAAAAACATAAAAAGGAAAACACTCAAGTGTTCTCCTTTTTTGATCCGGAAGGTAATTCCTTATTGTATTTAATTTATCTGGTAGCCCTTAACAGTCGTTTTTCATTTTGATATCGCAGATTCAGGGCTTTCAGCTGATCGCTTTTCATTTTTTTGGTAGCAAGCGGATGATTGAGAATCAATCTTTTTTCGGTATTGTATTTTTTATCCAGCTCTCTCGCCTTATTGTTGTACATCTCACTTCTTGAAGGGTGAGGCGGCGCAGGAGGACGTGGCGGATGTTTCTGTGCAAAAGCTTCTGCAGATAAACCCAAAAACAAAAGTGTGGTAATTAAAAACTTTTTCATGACTTTTTATTTTTGAATGATTGAACTTTAGCTCGCATATCATTCTGGTTTATCAAATATTTGCATATATCATACCACAATTAAATAGCAATTCCAAATTACTTTTTATTGTAAGAAACTCTCCATACAATTCCGCTTACATCATCGGCAACAAGTAAGGAACCATCGGCAATCTGCAGTACGCCTACCGGTCTTCCGTATACATCGCCTTTGGCTTCATTGGCAATAAATCCGGTAAGAAATGGCTGATACGGAGCTGAAGCTTTACCATTAGCAAAAGGAACGAATGCCACCTGATAACCTACAAGTGAAGACCGGTTCCATGATCCGTGCTGCCCGATAAAAGCTCCGTTTTTATATTTCTCCGGAAACTGATTTGCTGTATAGAACGTAAGACCCAACGATGCAGTATGACTTCCCAGCGGAACTTCCGGAACAATAGTTTTTGCAACCAGATCAGGCTTTTCTCTTTTTCTCCTCGGGTCTTCATTTTTACCGAAATAAGCATAAGGCCAACCATAAAAGGCATTCTGCTTTACACTGGTAAGATAATCCGGAACCAACTCGTCCCCAAGCTCATCTCTTTCATTCACCACCGTCCATAGTTCACCTGTTACAGGATTCCAGCTCATGCCTACAGGATTTCTTAAACCCGCAGCATAAATCTTTTCCCCCGTTCCATCAGGATTTACTTCAAGAATGTTGGCTCTCCGTACTTCATTTTCCATTCCGTTTTCGCCGACGTTACTTCCTGAACCTACGCTGATGTAAATTTTAGACTGATCTTTATTGGCAATTAAATTCCTGGTCCAGTGATTATTGTATCCTCCTGCAGGAAGGTTGACGATCTTTTTCCCGGGCTCAGTAATTTTTGTCTGCCCTGCTTTATAAGGATATACCCAAAGTCCGTCGGTATTGGCTACGTAAAATTTATCTTTTATGATGAGCATTCCGTAGGGTTGATTGAGCTTATCGAGAAATACGGAAGACGATTCGGGAATGCCATCCTTATTGGCATCACGATACAGGATGATCCTGTTGGCCGATTTGCCTCCTACCTCAGCATCACTTTTCCCGCTGATATCATTTTTAATTTTTTCCGTTGTGGAACGTTCTGAATTGGAAAGGACAACAAAAATATCCCCGTTTTCAGCCTGAATCATATTTCTTGGGCTTTTTATATTATCAGCAAAACGCGTCACAGTAAATCCTTCCGGTGCAACAGGAGTTTTTCCCTGCGGCCACCCAATGACATTGCTGAATTTATTTTTGGAGTTTTTCTCGTCGGGAGCGGGTAACTTCAATGTATCTGTTTCCGTGACAACCTCTTTTCCGGTTGTTGTGCTCTCCTTTTTATTTTCTTTGCAGCTGAAAAAGATCAGCGCAAAAGCTGGTAGAAGATAATTTTTCATAGATTTTAGTGATTATGGTTGGTAACAGACTTGCAAAAACTATTCCTTAAGAATCTGCAGTGTTTCTGACGTTTAAGAATTTATTTTATAAAATGTTTAGACTTATAATGTATTTTTAACATTAAAGCTGTTTAAACTATTTTAAATTTAACCACAAAAGAAGCAAAAGGCTATTTTAAATTTGTTATCAGAGAAACAAAGTTCTCAAAAGAATAAAATCAAAGATTTTTAAAAACTATTGCATTCTTCATGTTTATTAACTTTAATTAAAGTATCTAAATCTTTTGCTTCTTTTGCGGTTAACAGAAAGTTTAAACAAGTAAATTAAGTTAAATTCAGCTGACTACAAAAGCCTTCAATTCAGCTAACTTTCCGTCTTCAAATCTCCAGACGTCACAGTATTCATAATCGACCCATTCCCAATTCTCGTTTAGTAAACTGATGGTTCCTATAGCGGTCAGATAATTACCTTCTTCAATCATTAATGCAACTTCAAATTTTGGAGGTTCCTTGTATGCTTCATGCATATAGGCTCTTACCTCATCAATTCCTTTAAGCGTACGGTCACCAATAAAAGTCCAATAAGTATCTTTTGTACAAAATTTTAAAAATCCTTCGTGGTCGCCTGCTGCAATACAGGCATTAGCTTCCTTTAATATCGACTTTAAATTCATAATGTTTATTTTTCATGTAAAGTTGATTCTACTGCTGCTAAAAATGTGCCGACGTATGTGATGTCTGCGATACACTTATGGCTTTAATTATCCGGAAATAACTCCACCTCAATATACTTATTAAAAATATTTTGAAGCTTGGGAAATTAAAATTGCTTATATTCTACTGATGTCGCACAATATGCGATTTAGGCCTGTATTTTTTATCAAGATCTTCTATTACCGTAATAGTCTGGTCAGAAATTACATAGGCATCTTTAGTCCTCTTTGCTGACTTATTATACAGATATACAAAATTAAACGGATCCTCAATATGTTTGATCAATTGTTTCTTATACCCTGCCTTTTCAATAATATTAGCCATATAATATCCCGGGATGTGCCCGCTTGTATTCCATCCTTTAAACAGCTTATTTAATTTTAACTGTGATTTCTCCAAAGGTTTTACAGAAAGTAAAGAATCAATATTTTTTAACGTTTTGTAACCGTCAGATAGAAAACTCTCGGGATATCCGCGCTGAAATTCCAGCAAATTTTTAGCATCCTCTCCCTGATACCTTTTGTCTATAAGGTCAGCCGAACCTTCATTCAGAATTCTTTGCAGCATACTTACGATGACAAGATCATTTTGGTCAACATCAAAATCCATTCTTGGCCGCAACACATGCTGAAACTCATGGCCACCCAATACCCCCATTTTATTATAGTCATTGAAATAAGCAGCCAGTAAAGTGTAAATCATCCAGCCATTTTCAACATGCGCATCATTATGAATAGGGATAATCGTAATTTTATATTCCGGAGCTTTTTTATGATCTTTTTTAGGCAGCATCTGATAACTGTACTGATAAGAAAGATCAAGATATTTTTCCGGCTGTTGTTCAATGTTCTTAAGATAAGCTTTCATCTTATCTTCATTAACCTTGTATTCGTTGATGATATAGGTCCACCAGTTGTTATAGGGATCTTTGAGCCTTTGTTGGAGTTTTGCTTCATTTTTTGGCATGTAGACTGTTTCCATGATTTTCCTGTAATTATCGATATAAATACTGTCTACTCCCTGATCTTTAAGGTAAACCTGTATGGCTTCATTTTTCATGAGATGCTTCCATTCCAAAGGATCAACCGGCTGGTCTTTTTTTAATTTATCCGTAATCCTGAAATACTCCCAACATGCAGAATCATCAAATTTTTGTGAATATAAGAATTGAGATGCCTGTAAAATACAAATTATTAAAAGTAATCGTTTTATCATTATTTATAACCCTTATTAATGCAGCAAATATAATTAAATAAGCAAATACAATCATATTATTACTCCACCTCGATATTCTGTTTCAGCGGAAGGTTTTTTGAAGAATTCCCGACAAAAATCCGGTAGGTTCCCTTTTCAACAATCCAGTTCATTTTCTCGTCTAAAAACTGTAATTCTTTCACCGGAACTTCAATCGAAACTTGTTTTGATTCTCCAGGTTTTAAATATATTTTTTGAAATCCTTTCAGTTCAATAATCGGTCTTGAAACCGAGGCTAGTAAATCTTTCACATAAAGCTGTATAACCTCACTGCCCGCTTTTGAACCTGTATTCTTTACATTGACTGTAGCAGTAATCGTATCTTTTGTTGTAAACTGTAGTTTATTTAACTGTAAATCCGAAATTTCAAAAGTCGTATAGCTTAATCCGAAACCAAAAGGATACAGCGGTTCGCCACTCAGATCATAATAGTCATTTCCCCTTCCTGTAGGATGATGATTGTAAGACAACGGGAGTTGCCCCTCTTCTACCGGAAAAGTAATTGGTAATTTCCCGGAAGGATTTTCTGCCCCGAAAAGAACCTTGGCCACAGCATTTCCACCTTCTTCTCCCGGATACCAGATATCTAAAATAGCACCTACTTTATCTTTCCAATCCGTAGTTTTTATCGCAGAACCACCCACCAGCACAACCGTTACCGGTTTATTTAATTTTGAAATTTCATGAATAAATGATTCCTGGTTTCCGGGAAGACTGAGCGAAGACCGGTCCTGAAATTCCCCTTCGTGAATTCCTGCAGTTACGATAATATAATCTGCCTTTTGAGCTTCCTTTACAGCTTCATTAAAATCCTTTTGGTAGTCTGGCAAACCATAATTCCAGATCAGCTCAATATTCGCTTCTCCTCTGTTTTCATGAAATTCCACGACAATGTCATATTGTTTTTCTTTCACCAAATCGAGCTCAACCGTTTTGGTTGAATAGCTCAACTTTTCCCAATTGTCGATAAGCAGTTTTCCATTTAAAAATAATCTGAAACCATCATTTCCACGCAGTCCCAATTGGTATTTCCCTGAATTGGGTGCTTTCAGTTTTCCTGTCCAGCGCACGCTGTAGTTATCAGGCTGCAACTTTTCAGGATTTGGGGAATACAGGGTCCATTTAAAATTCAACTCTTCGTCTTGTTTTTCAAAAGCGGGAGTCCCTTTTAAATCGGAATTGGAAAAATACATTCCTTTTAATCCTTTTTGATTTTCAAAAGATAAAAAATCAGCAGGAACGGTGACAAACTTCTTCAGATTCCAGTCGATTCCTTTAGAATAATTAACTTCGATATTTTTATTTTTAACGAAATATTTAATTCCTTCTACAATACTGACCTTCTTATTTCCGGGACCTGAATATCCGCCCAATCTTGCATCAACAGCATCGGTTCCCACCACTAAAATCTTTTTAACATTTTCCGGAACGGGAAGTGTTTTATTATTGTTCTGAAGCAAAACAAACGATTCAAGAGCTGCTTTCTCGGCTAAAGGTTTATGGTTAATTTTCTTTAATTCTTCAATATCTTTACCGGAAACATAAGGATGTTCAAATAGACCTAACTCAAACTTCGCCCGTAAAATCCTTGCCACAGCATCATCAATTCTCTCTTTTGAAATTCTTCCATCCAGAAACGGTGGAATGAAAAGTTTGTAATGCTTATATTCAGTCTGAAAGATAACATCTAAGCCTGCATTCATCGCCTGTGCAGAAGCGTCATCATAATCTTTTGCCGTAAAATGCAGTACGTTCGCTCCTCCGACCGCACTGGCGTCGCTGATGACGAAGCCCGTAAAATTCCATTCTTTTTTTAATTTTTCTGTCAACAACCAGTGATTGGCTGTCGAAGGTCTTCCATCCAGTAAATTGTAAGAAGTCATTACCGACCGGCTTTTTCCCTGATGAAAAGCTTTTTCAAATGGAATTAAATGAGTTTCCTCCAGATATCTTTTGTTCCAGTGGATCGGATACGAATCTCTTCCTCCTTCTCCTACATTGGCCAGAAAATGTTTGGGAGTCGTAATAATTCCGTTGTTTTCAAAAGAGCTGACAAAATTGACACCCATCACAGAAGTCAGAAAAGGATCTTCGCCGTAGGTTTCCTCGGTTCTTCCCCAACGGACATCGCTTGCCAGGTTCACAACCGGTGTTAAAATCTGGCGGATTCCTCTCAATTTTGATTCTTTGGCAATCGCCGTGGAAACATCTTTCATCAGTTCCGGATTAAATGTGGCCGATAAACCGATCGCTTGTGGAAAAGCCGTAGCACCTTCCCGCATCAATCCGTGCAAAGCTTCATCAAAAGGGATGATCGGGATTCCCAATCTTGATTCTTGAACAAAATATTTCTGGATAGCATTGATTTTCCTGGCCAGTTTTTCTGCATCTTCATTGGCATTATACGTTAACAACTGACCTGCCGCTCCGCCTCCCTGATTTCCCGCGCTGACCTGCAGCCCAAAAATTCCGTGTGCATATTGATCTTTAGGAACATGATCCAAATCTCCGGGAATCATAAAGCACTGCCAGAATTTTTCTTCGGGTGTCATTCTTTTTAATAAGTCCTGTACCCTCGCTTCAACAGGTTGTTTTGGGTCTTTGTATAATGGTTTTTGAGCAAAAGTAATTACAGTACCCAATAAGAATATTCCTATAATTTTAAAACGAAGTTTACAACGCATCACGAAAATAATTTAGTTTAAATAAGTTCTTTTGTTTTAAGACAAAAGAACCAAAAGTTCAAGACCTGGAACTCTTCGCTAAAAATAAATCTGTTCTCTAAAAATTCTAAAACTCGCGCGAATTTAATATTTGTTCTTCGGTTCAATATTATTAACGCGTTCAAACAGTAGAATTTTCTTAACGTTCACATATTTCATTTTCTTAAAGCTCCGATTTCCTAGGTCGTTTTAATAACAATAAACTTGTTTAAACTAATTTCAGAATTAACCGCAAAAGTCACAAAAGATAATCTTAACGTATTGATTAGAATATTCAAAGTTCTCAAAAGAATAAAAATCGAAGATTTTTAAAGCTATTGTGATCCTTCATTTGTAGTTATTAACTTTGAAAAAATTGAACTCATCTTTTGTGACTTTTGCGGTTATATAAAACGTTTAAACAGACTTAATTCTAACTATTGTGTAATTTGAATTACAGTTGAATATTTCAATTGATTTCTTTCTTCCGGCAAATCAACGTTAATTACATTTCCTGATTTTTTCCATTGAATTTTATTTTTTAATCCTAAAACTTTCAGTGATTTTGGTTTAAAATTCTCCGGAATGGTAAAATCTAATGTTGATGGAGATTTATAATTTGTTTTTTCGTCCAGGTGAAAAATATTCATTGTTTTTCCGTCTTTGCTTTGGGTGTAGTAAAAGTTTCCGTCGTGATAAGGCGCTACACTTCTTGTCGCAAAAACGGCAGACTGGTTTTGATCCATCCAGCCGGAAATCTCTTTTAATCTTTCGTAAACAATTGGATCATAATCTCCGGTTGGCCCGGGAGCAATATTCATCAGGTAATTTCCTCCTCGTGAAATAATTTTCACCAATGTTTCAATAATTTTCTGCGAAGATTTGTAGTTATCGTTCGGGACATACGAAAAAGAATCTCCCATCGTAATGCAGCTTTCCCACGGAATAGAGAGCGATTTTTCCGGAACTGCCTGTTCGGGTGTTACATAATTTTCCCATTTTCCGGGAACCGTACGGTCTACGATGATGATTCCGGGTTGATTTTTCCGGGCCATTGTCCCTATTTTATCCATATCAATATCCTGTTCGACTTTGATGGTTCGTTGCCATTCGACGTTGGGATCAATAGTATTGAATGGGCGCACCCAGCCTCCGTCCAGCCAGAGAATATCAATTTTTCCGTAATTGGAAGTAATTTCATTCAACTGATTAAAAGTAAAATTCTTAAAACTGTTCCATTTCTCAGGATATTTTTTCGGATCATAATTCACATTACGGTCTTTTGGCGGAAAGTAGGACCACCAATAATCGTCGGAATGCCAGTCGGGTTTTGAAAAATAGGCCCCGATCTTAAATCCTTCTTTGCGGAAAGTATTGAAAATCTCTTTGGTAACGTCTGCTTTCGGATTTTTGGAAAAAGGTGTTTTCGGAGAGGTTATTTTGTAATCCGACTGTTGTGTATCGAACATGGCGAAGCCATCATGATGTTTTGTTGTGAACACCACATATTTCATTCCTGCTTTTTTTACAGCATCCGCCCATTTTTGCGGATTAAACTGTACCGGGTTGAAAGTAGTCTGGAGGTTTTCGTAGTTTTTCAGGTATTCATAGTATGATGTTCCGTGTTCGGGTTTTCTTTGGGTCCAGGATTCATCTTCCGGGCAAAGGCTCCAGCTTTCGACAATTCCCCACTGGCTGTATGTTCCCCAATGCATGAACAGTCCGAATTTCAGATCCTGCCAGTTTTCAAGATTTTTCTCAACCAAAGGATCGTCCGGTTTCTGATATCCTTCTGAAACATTGTGTGCCTGTGATAAAAATATCGATGAGGTGAGTAAAGCGGAGAGAAATACGGTTTTCGTTTTTAGCCTGATGAACATGAAGTTTTCGTTTTTTGCTAAATTAATATTTAGCAAGAAAATTTTAACAAAAAAGATATAAAAGTTTGAAATTTTCCTTTTGCTGAATTAATCACGTATCAACTAAAATAGTTTTCTGTTTTAGTTTAATCCGACGGTTTAGACTGAAATAATTTTCTGTTTTTATCTAATCCGGCAGTTTAAACTTAAATAATTTTGTGTTTTAGTTTAATCCGATAGTTTAGACTTAAATAGTTTTGTGTTTTTGTTTAATCCGACAGTTTAGACTGAAAGAGTTTTCTGTTTTTGTCTAATCCGGCAGTTTAAACTTAAATGTAATACTATTAGGATTCCATCTGATCATTTATTTTAACATGGGAATCTTGAAAATGTAAATTAATATATTAAATTCTCAAATGCTTTTTCAACCTGAGGATATTTGAATTCAAAACCATTCAATATTAGTTTTTCGGGATAGACATTTCTGCTTTTCAGTAATAATTCGGTTTGTGTTTTTAGAAATACGGACGCTATTTCCAATTGCCAGACCGGCGCGTTTAAACCGAACGGCACCTTCATTGCTTTTCTTAATTTCATCATGAATTCTTCGTTGGATAATGGTTCCGGAGCGGTTATGTTGATTGGACCGGAAAGATTTTCATGCTCCAAAATAAATTCAACAGCTTTGCAAAAATCATCAATGTGAACCCAGCTTACGTTCTGGTCTCCTCTTCCCTGTTTCCCGCCCAGCCCGAGTTTTGTTAACATTTTTAATTTAGGAAAAGCGCCTCCATAATTTCCTAAGACAATAGAAGTTCGTAAAGCAACTTTTCGTACATTTTCTGTTTTTACTTTAAAAAATTCGCTTTCCCAGCTTCTGCAGATATTCATTGAAAAATCATCACCGATTACTCCGTTTTCCTCTGTATTTAAATGTGTTTCTGAATGAATATAAATTGTTGCTGAACTTGCATTCAGCCAGACTTTAGGCTTACTGATACATTCATTAACTGCCTGCTGAAGAACTTTTGTACTTTCTATCCTGGATGAATAAATTTCCTTTTTGTTTTTGTCTGTGTAACGGCAATCGACTGATTTTCCTGCAAGGTTGATGATGACATCAGCATTTTCAAGGATCCTTTTCCATTCGCCCAACGTTTTTGCATCCCAATAGATTTCATTTTTATGCTTTTGATTCCGTGTTAAAACATACACCTGATGACCTTTTCCGGTAAAGTAATTTTTAAGGTTTTTGCCGAGAAACCCCGTTCCGGCTGCAATGATTATTTTCATTTTATGGTTGGTTTTTGATGGTAATTTGTTTATTGTTTAACAGGATTTATCCTGTTTTCTTCCAAGATGCTACTTAACTACGCCAGATTCTGACAACTTTTAATATTATACAGATCATTAGTAGCGTAGTAATTATGCATTCTATAATTACAATTGTGATAAAATAACCTGGTAAAATTTTTATAATATTTTGCTGGAATAATAAAAAAGCCGAGATAAAAAATAGATTTAAAATGTATCTGAAAAATAATTTCATTTGAGATTTTTCAAAAATCATATTAATAACAATCAAGACAACTGTTGGAAAAACAATTGATGAAATTATAAGTAAGAAAGTAACCAAACCTAAATCAATGGGATATCCAATCATATCATCATTTTAAGCTAAATATTGTTTTGAGTTTATATTTCCACTACTAACTGTTTTGACGCTCGCTTCGCTCGCGCTCAGATCGTTTCTCTGCAGTTGATTTAATCAATTGATTTCTTTTCAAAAGAAATTTCTTCATATAGTTTTTAAGAAAAATCCTGTCAAATATCTTCCCGATAAATCCGAAAGGTGATTGAAATTCGAAAATATCGATCATGATTGTGTTTTTACCTTCCTGCCTGAAAATATGCTGATGTTTCAAAGATTTAAAAGCACCTTTTTGCATAACGTCTGTGAAATAAAAAGGCTTTTCCATACTTGTAATTTTAACCGTTAATGTCTGATAAATTCCCAGATGTTTTGCTTTCCATGTTACCGTTTCTCCTTCTTCGATGAGTCCGAAAGTTCTACCTGCGATGGCTTTTTCGTTTGTTTCTGAGACTGATTTCTGATGGAAATCAATATTTCTTGACAAATCAAAAATCTTCTGAATGTCAGATTTTATAACAGTTTTCAATTGAATTTCAGGCATAATCTGCTATTTTACCATTTTCTTTATCATAAAAACTGATAACAAGGGACTGAATCATAAGAACAGGCGATAGTACGACCCAGGATACAAGAATCCATTCAAGAAAACCATAATGAAAGTCTATTTCAATATACCAGCAAATAATAAAAATTAAGAATGTGACAACCACATATGTTGAAACCAAAATATATAACTTTCTTGAATCTTTTTTTGCGTATTCTTTAGACAAAAACTTGATCATATTTAAAGAATATTGAATAAAAGCAATGAGAAAGAATTCTACAAAGATGCTGATGTATAAAAATTCCTTATGCATCACGGCTGTTGCAATAATTGTGGCAAGAAACAGGATAAGTAATGTCTGCTGAATCCTGAGATCATAGGTGAATAAAGTTTTCATGGATATTAATTTTAAAGGTTTAAAAAATCTCCTCTTGTTCTTTTGTTTTGCATTTTGAATGTAAAATACATCCAGATTTTAAAGATGAATGTTTTCATTTTTAGTGATTTTATTTTTGTTCATAGCGTGTTTGCGGCCTTTTAGGAAGAGAAGGAGATTAAGGAGCATCATGATTCCGAGGTAAATAGAAAATTTACCGATCTTCTCGCTCATATTTACCACCAGGCTTTCCACTGTTTCTATTCTGTAAAACTCAATGATGCATAAGGCAAAACCAACATTCAGAAGGTAAAATCCGATTTTGAAAAGGGAATTCGTGGCCATGGCGATATCTTCTTTCTGGTGAAAAATATCAATCATAAAAGTCTTTGAGTTTTTGAACAGAAATTGTGAAACAAAAACAGTAAGTGCAATTACAATAGGCAAATAGATCATGTACGCTGAAAAATTGTACGTTGCTGTGGTAAGGATTGTTGCTGTCATAATAGTTTATTTTATGGTTAAATTTTTTCTTAGAAGATAAAGGGTAAAAATATTGATGTAGTGTAATACACAAAGAATCAGCATAATATTCCCGATGCGTATTGCTGTTATTGAAAATACCTGCTCCAGGGAGGAAATCCTGTCCCAGCTTGTAAGACTGATGGCAATATATCCGAGGTTAATCAGATAATAACAGCCTAAAAGTATCCTGTTGATCGTAAGGCAAAGATGCTTGTCGTAAATGAGGTATTCCAGATAGAATTTGCCTGCCTGATAGCATCTTCTTCCCACATCAATGGTAATGAATGAAGCGGCTGCGAGAAAAATCAGATATGAGACAACATTAAACATTTCGTAGTTTTTATATTTTCAATAATTTTTGAAAGTTAATTTTAAATAAAAAAGGAATAACTCCTTTTTATCTTTCTTTAAGATTCTTCACACCATATTGCCAGCGTTCAGAATGACATATTTTACTTCAACAAATTCGTGATTTTCCCAACCAGCCAATGATCATCACTTTTTATCGCGAGATCCATGATATTGTTGATTTTACCTGTTACTGAGCTGAAGTCTTCCATTAATTTTATGAATTCTTTTGCTTCTTCAGAATCTTTATCTTCAATATTTTTTAATTCTTCCAGAAAAGAAATCACCGGTTCTATTTCTCTTTTTCTTCTTTCTTTCGTGATCTGTTTGAATAAAAACCATACATCTTTTTCAGCAACAAAATATTCTTTACGGTCACCTTTTATGAATTCCTTTCTAACAATTCCCCAGTCCATCAAAGCACGGAGATTCATATTGGCATTTCCTCTTGAAATTTCAAGCTGCTCCATCACCTCATCGGTAGAAAGCGGTTTCCCGGTTGCCAAAAGCAAGGCATGAACCTGCGCCATTGTCCGGTTGATTCCCCAATTGGTAGCAAATGTTCCCCAGGTCTGAATGTATTTTTCTTTTGCTTCTGAAAGTTTCATCTTATTCATTTCTTTTACAAATGTAATTATATTTATTGAATTTTCAATAATTTTTGAAAATTAATTTAAATAAAAAACAGACATCCCTTAAGAATGCCTGTCAGCACTAATTTTAATTTCACTTTTATTATGAAATATTTATATGATATTCTGTCAAAGTCCTAAGATCACTTTATTTTTTAATGAATTTACCTTAAATGAAAACTCTGTTTTCTTTGTTTCATTGGCATTTAAAACCATATCCCAAATCAGTTCTCCTGTCTCTTCATTGTAAGATGCACCCCCTTTATTTACGAGCGTTATAATGATCTGCTTATCCTGCGATACCGGAATTCTATCTATAATTCTGAGTTTTATCTTTTCACTTTTGTTATTTCGAATCGTAAACTGGTAGGCAAACTGCTGTTCCTTGTTGGACGAAGAGATACTCTTTTCCATTGTTTTATCCTTAATAACTTCTCTTTTCACACTGATCCTTTTATCATCGCCAAGTGTGAGCAGAAGCTTACTGTCGGTACTTTCTGCATTGAGCATTGTCTTTCCTACATTGGTATTTTCGAAAATGATATTTGCTTCAGCATTAATAAGATTATATTTATCAAGATTATCAAGTTCTGCAATCAGGTAAACGGTTCTGTCTACTTTCGGAACGGTGTAATAAGTATAAGTTGCAGGAATTTCCGTACGATCAAGGTTAATACTGTTGTCCTGATTATTGGACAAAATAGTGTAAAGATCTTTCAGGTCGTAGGCTACATTCAGTTGATTTCTGGAAATACTGGAACCTACAACCGCAACTTCCGCAATACTGACTTCCTTTACAGCAGACTGTGACCGTACGGAAGCATAATTTTCAACACGATCTGTCTGCACTCCCGGAGTGACAGCCGCCACAGGCTCCTGATAGAATAAACTCCATGAAGATAAGGAAGGAATCTGCTTTCTCACGTTTGGGTATCCGGAAACCAGGTGAAGTTCGACGTTTTTCCAATCCAGTCCGGAATTTTGTCTTACCATCGCCTTGTACAGCAACTGGGCTTTAGAATTTATATCCGGAATAACAACGTCATAATAAGGCCTCCAAAACGCTTCACGAATACCATATTTAATATCCAGATTGACATCTTCCGAACCATCGCTGGAAATCTGCAGCACCAATTTTCCCTTAGGATATTTTTCTAATTCCTGATTATTGAGATCAAACTTGGTACGCAATTTATCCAGTTTCTCTGCCAAAAGAGCAGATGATGTTTCAGCTTTATCAAGCTCAATACTTAGTTCGGTTCTCTTTTTCTGATAGTAATCAATCAGTTTTTGCAATTCTTTGGAATAAGAAGCGGAACCGGAATTAATCGTCTGATTTTTATCTAAAATAACAATACTGTTTGCTAATGCAGTTCTTTGGAAATCAAGATCTTTAATTTTTTTCTCTAAAAGAGAGATGCTGTCCAAGACAACTTTATGTTGAGGATTCTTCTTATCCAGTTCTACTTTATAAAAATTTTCATCTGTAGTAAAACGGTAGGTTAATACTGAAACTTTAGATTTAGAGCCTATTTTTATACTGCTTTCATCAATGTTTTGTGCAATATTGGTGATCACAACTTCAGAACTTCCTTTCGGAATTTTAAATGAAGCATTGCTGTAAAGCTCCGCAGACTGTTCGTACAATGTGACCGACTTTAATTTTGCTTCTGCAAAGACAGGTTTCTGCCCCAGAATAATGATTGAGAAATTGCATAAAGCAATGATGATGAGTTTCTTCATATTTTTTTAACGTTTAGCTATTTTTATCTTTTTATAATTCCGGATCATTTCTATAAATCCGCTTCTGTAACCGTCTTTATCCTGTCCTTTATTTTCCTTCGCCAATTTTTCGATGGCATCTAAATCTCTTATGGTAATGAATTCAGAATCTCTTAAAACTAACCCGAACCAGGCTACCGAAGAAGCAAATCTGAAATCTGTACCGGACTGCTGAGCCGAAGAATTCTTTATTATATGAACAATTTCAGAACTTTTTGATCCCTGAGGTTTTTTATATCTGAATTTTACGGTGCCCAGCTCATTACCAAAATTTGCTTTGACTGAATTTAAAGTATATTTAGTTTTATTTTGTTTCGGTAAAAATTTAGAATTAACGTTGGCAGGAATTATTTCGTACAAAGCAGTTACGGTATGCCCGCTTCCTAATTCGCCGGCATCGATTTTATCGTTTATAAAATCTTCATTTCTCAGTTTTCTGTTTTCGTATCCTATCAATCTGTATGATTTGACGAATTTAGGATTAAACTCAATCTGAATTTTTACATCTTTCGCAATAGTATAGATATTTCCGGCAAATTCTCTTCCTAAAAACTTATTGGCTTCCTGAAGATTATCGATGTAAGCATAGTTTCCGTTTCCTTTATCTGCAAGAGTTTCCATTTTGTTGTCTTTATAATTTCCCATCCCATACCCCAGACAGGTAAGAAAAACGCCGGATTTTCTTTTTTCTTCAATCAGGCTCTCAAGGTCTGCCTCCGAAGAAATACCTACATTAAAATCTCCGTCCGTTGCCAAAATCACCCGATTGTTTCCGCCTTTTATAAAACTTTTCTGTGCGAGTTTGTAAGCAAGCTCAATTCCTGCGCCGCCTGCTGTGCTTCCACCCGCCTGAAGTCTTTCCAGAGCTTCTGTAATTTTTCTTTTCTCTGCCACTGAAGTCGAAGGCAATACCACACCTGCACTTCCGGCATATACCACTATTGCCACTTTGTCTACTGGTCTCAGCTGATCCAATAATATCTTTAAAGAGGATATCAGCAGCGGCAGTTTGTTTTCGTAAGCCATAGAACCTGAAGTATCAATCAGGAATACCATATTGGACGGCGAAAGATTATTCATCGGGATGTTTTTTCCTTTCAGGCCGATTTTAAGCAATTGATGATCAGGATTCCACGGACTTTTCCCTATTTCCGTATTAATAGAAAAAGGCTGATTATTTTTGGGCTGAGGATAATCATATTTAAAATAATTGATCATTTCCTCCACTCTCACTGCATTTTTGTCGACCCCGCCGTATTCTATCATTCTTCTTACATTGGAATACGAAGCATTATCGGTATCGATAGAAAAAGTTGAAAGCGGTTGGTTTTTCGTTAACTCAAATGGATTTTCAACTAAAGCATTGTAATCTTCATCATTATAATCAATATAATTTTTTGAAACTTTTTTTACTGTTTTTTTATCAAACTCACCATTGTCATATACTTTTCCCAGGTTAGGTCTGAATGAAGATTCAACTTCCATAGCCACGATTGCTTTCGGTTTTGGGCAGCCATTATATTCCGGCATTCCAGGGACGGTAGGACATGCATCATCTTTATCCAGAATTCCGTCGCCATCGGTATCCGGCCAGGGACAGCCGTTATTTTCTGTCGGCCCGGCAACCGTAGGACAAGCATCGTCTTTATCGATTACTTCATCTCCATCGGTATCAGGAAAAGGACAACCCTTATTTTCCAACGGCCCCGAAATATCTTTACACTGATCATCTTTATCCGGAATACCATCTTGATCCAGATCCGGCCACGGACAGCCTTTATTTTCCTCCGGTCCGGCAATTTCAGGACATTTATCTTTCCTGTTGCTAATGCCGTCCTGATCTTTATCTTTTTTAATGCTTATTTTCCCCGAATCTTTCTCCTGATCTGTTGCTGTTTTGGTTTTACAAGCCATCAATAAGCCTAAAGCAAGTATTGTAGTTCCTATTCTTTTCATGTTTATCATTTAAATTGTAACTTCTTTATTGTACTTTATATGAAGATTCAGTTTTATTAAAAAGTTGCAGTAAAAAATCCAAAAAAAGAAAAGGAAATCTTTGAGGAAATTTCCTTTCTCTGATGTATGATAAAATGGTTATTGGTTTTCAATATTTTAGGTTATTTTCCAGGAGCTTTTTCCTGAAGCATTTTTTTTAGTCTTTGTTTTTCCGATTTAGAAATATCTTTTGTGATGACTACGATTAAGCCATTCTTTGCTTTGCCGCCAAACAAGCCGTCGGCTTTTTCTTTACTGATTACAGAAATATTGTCAATTTTTACAGGATCCAGTTTTTTTAGGGTTTCTACATCAGACACAGTTCCGTTGATAACAACCAGCGGTTCGGCTCCCGGCAGAGTATTTGACAGATATCCCACTGAAATATCCAATCTCCCTGATCCTGCCGCTCCCGAAATAGAATTTATGCTGAGGCCCGGCGCAAATCCATTCAGAGAAGTTACAGCCTGTTTTTCACCCAGTAAAGTTCTTTTCCCACCATTTAATGCAAGAGGCGTATACTCTTTTGTGGAAGATTTTTTATAAAGTATTTCCGGTTCCTTCTGTTTTTCCAGACGACCGAATCTTACATCCGGATAATCATAATCTGCGGTATCTGCAATGGTGCTGAGCTCAGAAATTTTCTTGTTGGAAGCCATTGCATTCATTGAAGCTTTTTCTTTTTTTATTCCCATTGCAATAACTTCTTCTATATTATGCCGTTTTATACTGTCCATAATCGCATTTTCTTCAGCAATCTTCGATATCTCCTTATCAGAAAAAGGCGGAGATGTAACTTCGTAAGCCGGAGGCGTTAATGAAGGGGTATAAATTTTTGGTGTTTCGTTTCGGGCTAATTTTACAGCAGCAGATGGTATAATTGTTTTTTGAATATTGGCTTTTACAACACTGTCTGTCTTTTGGATATGTTCAGAAATCTGGGGAGCGTAGGTTTTTTGAATTTTACTGTTGTCTGCAATAACCGGCTGGCTAATCTTCGCAGTATCCGCTGTTGAGGTAAAATAAAAAATTCCGGAAGCCATGACCAGACTGGCGGCAATTCCATAAGGAAGCCATGCAGGGATTTTTCTTTGTTTTTTTTCTTCTTTTTGATCCAGCTTTTCTTCTACTCTGCTCCAAACCTTATCAAACCCCGGAAAAGTTACAGGTTCTTCTAAAGACTGAGAAGCCTCGTTGAAAGTTTTATCGATATCGTGATTATTTTCCATTGTTGTAAAGTTTAAACATTTTGATTCACCAGAAGTTCCTGAAGCTTTTTTCTTGCAAAATTGAGCTGAGATTTTGACGTTCCCTCACTTATGGAGAGCATAGCCGCTATTTCCTTGTGAGGATAGCCCTCAATGGCAAAAAGATTAAATATCGCTCTGCAGCCTTCCGGAAGAAAGTTGAGGAGATGCAGAATATCTTTTTCAAAAGACACACTTTCACCTGATGCATCAGAACTGATGACATGATTTTCTTCCAGTGAAATATGCAGACACTTCGCTGTTCTGAGCTTTTGAAGGCATTCGTTAACCGTTATTTTTTTGGCCCAGGCTTCAAAAATATCAGGATTGTGAAGCTGGTCTATTTTGGTAAAAATCTTATAAAATGTATCTGCCAGTGCTTCTTCGATATCTTCATCATTTTTAAGATATCTTCTGCAAACCGAATATAATTTCCCTGCCATTTTTTCATAGACTTTCCGCTGCGCATTGCGGTCGTTCCGCTGACATTGTAATAGTAACTCTCGTTCCATAATCAGGCTTTATATATATATACAGATGCAGAAAGTTTCAAAAAGGTTGGAAACATGATAAACTTTTTTTGAAAAGTAATGAAATGTAATGAGGGCGACAAATGAAAGCACAAAGTAAACGGAGAACTTATTACAATTTTCCCGCTGATCACAAAGATTTACACAGAATTCCTTATGTAAAAGCTGATACAAATTTATGATGTGGGAAGGCATTTAAAATAAATTATAATCTCTCAATTTGATTATTGTTACCACGGATTTTCGCGAATTTGCACAGATTTATGAATGTTTATAATGATAAAATATACCAGGTATTGTTGAAAGTTGTAATGGAATACTCTACCTTAGCCGTGATTGAGCGGTCTGTCTGAGCTCTTTTTCTGTTTTCGGCGGCGGCGGCAAAGCCGCCGCCGCCGAAAACAGAAAAAAGCGAGTAGCGAAAGCGCGAAAAAGCTTCAAAAAATTCAACATTGCATTTAACCTTTAAAGCTGTAACAAATCTTTATTATGAACGACTATTCGTATAAATAATCTTTTATAGTAATGAAAAATACCAAATTTATATCATTACTTTTTGTTTTGTCTGCAGGAAGTATGATGTTTGCTCAGGATGACTTAATCAACAAGTTAAAAAACAACCAGTCTCAAAATGCCAATTTCCAGTTTACCACGCTGAAAGACGTTGGGGCGACTTCGGTAAAAAACCAGGGTTCTTCGGGAACATGCTGGAGCTATTCAGGAAATTCTTTCCTGGAGTCTGAAATGCAGAGAATGGGTAAAAAGCCTGTTGATCTTGCAGAAATCTTCACCGCAAGAAATTCTTACCACGACAAAGCAAAATTATATGTATTAAACAACGGCGCAATAAGCTGGGGCGACGGCGGAGAGCTGCATGATGTCATCAACATGTACAAAAAATACGGAGCTGTTCCGCAGGACGTTTACACCGGGCTTAGACAGGGACAGACGCTAAATAATTTCTCTGAAATGCAGGGTAAACTGAAACCTGTTCTTGACAGTCTTGTACAGGCATCATCTAAAGGAAAGCTATCTGATAACTGGATGTCTTCCGTAGATGCTATTCTGGATCAGTACTTAGGAAAAGTTCCTTCCAATTTTACGTATGAAGGAAAATCTTACACGCCACAGACTTTTGCCAAAGAAGTGGTAGGCATCAATCCTGAAGATTATGTTGAAATTTCTTCATACAAGGATTATCCTTACTTCCAGAAATTTGTTGTTCCGATTCCGGACAACTGGAGCCATGACTCTGACTGGAATGTTCCGATGAAAGATCTAACGGCAATTATTGATAATGCAGTAAACAAAGGCTATTCCGTAGGTTGGGCAACGGATGTTTCCGAACCGTATTTTTCTTATAAAAACGGGGTGGCGTATGTTCCGGATATGAATCTTGACCAGATCAATAATGAGAACAAGGGAACTTTATTTACCGAACCTAAAAAAGATAAAACCATTACGGAAGATATGCGTCAGCAGGCTCTGAATAACCTTTCCACAACCGATGACCACGGGATGCATATCGTAGGGCTTGCAAAAGACCAGAGCGGAAAAGAATATTATATGGTAAAAAATTCCTGGGGTGTAACAAATGATTTTGAAGGATATATTTACGTGACAAGACCATATGTGGAGTACAAATCTACCGCAATCCTTGTTCACAAAGATGCACTTCCGAAAAGCATCAGAAAACAGCTGAAGCCCACTAAAAGTATCGGTTTGTAAACGATCATTTTTTGTCAGGATAATCTGACATTTTAGATATTTAAATCTGTTAAAAAACCACTTTCTTATCCGGAAAGTGGTTTTGCTTTTGAAAAAAACCGCCTTTGAAATATCCTCAGGCGGTTTTGGAAAAAAATTTAAATAGGTAATCAAGATATGGTAAAATCATCAACAGTGAATTTTACTTCGTTAGTGAATAGCAATTGCCCGTTCAGAAAAGTTGTAAAAATCAAACGGGCAGCGAAGCAGACCCACTATTGACAATTAAACTTTAGTATAATACGCCGAGGCTTTCTGCTGAAAAGTCAAGAAGTGCTTCGGTATTTTGTTCTTTTACTTTTTTAGCCCATTCCGGATCCTGAAGCAATGCACGTCCAACGGCAACCAAATCGAAATCTCCTCTTTCCAGTCTTTTCGTTAGTTCCGTTAAATCTGCTTTTTCCGTTCCCTGTCCTCCGAAGGCAGCCATAAAATCGCCTTCCAGTCCTACAGATCCTACGGTAATGGTTGGCTGACCGGTAATTTTCTTCGCCCAGCCTGCAAAGTTGAGGTCGGAACCTTCAAATTCCGGTTCCCAGAATCGTCTTTGTGAACAGTGGAAAATATCGACTCCCGCATCTTTTAACGGCAACAGCCATTCTTCCATTTCTTCAGGAGTGTGGGCTAATTTTACCGAATAATCCTGTTGTTTCCATTGGGAAAGGCGAATGATAATCGTGAAATCTTCGCCCACCGCAGCTCTTATGGCTTTTACAACATCCACTGCAAAACGGCTTCTTTCTTTAATGGTTTTTCCGCCATATTCATCGGTTCTGGTATTGGTTCCTTCCCAGAAAAACTGGTCAATCAGATAGCCGTGAGCGCCATGAATTTCCAATACATCAAATCCAAGATCTTTAGCCGATTTTGCAGATGCTGCAAATTGAGCAATCGTATCCTGAATATCTTCCAATGTCATTGTTGAAGCTTTTTCCATATCCTCCAAAGGATAATCCGGTGTACTTCTGGTATCACCAACGTGCCAGATCTGAGGTCCCATTTTTCCGCCGTTATGGTGTACAGCATCAATTACGTTTTTCCATCCGTTTAAGGCTTCTGTTCCGTAGAAATCAGGGATATTCTGCATATTTTTCGAAGCCGGACGGTTGATTACCGTTCCTTCAGAAAGGATTAATCCCACTTCTGCAGCTGCTCTTCTGGCGTAGTAATCAGCGATCTGCTGTGTGGGTACGCCGTTGTCCGATTGTGCTCTTGTCATCGGAGCCATGACAATTCTATTTTTTAGTTCTAAATTTTTGTACTTGAAAGGTGTAAATAATGATTCTGTGCTCATTTTAGATTTACTTTTTTATATTTGTTACACAAAGTAACTAATAATAGTTCACATTTGTATCTTAAGAAGAAAAAAAGTAGTAACTTTGTGGTAACTTACATTAGTAACTTTGAAGTAACGTTAAGGCTCTAATCTAAGTTATTTTTTACCACAAAAGGAACAAAAGACATTATTTTAAGTTGTTTATAAAAACGCGGATAACAACACATAAGTTTAAAAATCTTGTGCTCTCATTTAAGTAGAGCGGCTTTGTAAAACTAAAAAGGTAATCAGGTAAAAATTCTTGTGAACTTCGTGTTTACAAAAAGATTAATAAGTCAAATTAGAAATAAAACCTTATGAAAAAGAACGAATTAATGCAGTACAGCTGTCCTCTTGGTAAAGCGATGTCTGCTTTGGGAAGCAAGTGGAAACCGATTATTGTTCTGGTAATAAAAGACCGGAAACTGCGGTTCGGGGAACTTGCGGTGCGCATTAATGTTATTTCCAGAAAAGTGCTTACCGACCAGCTTCGGGAAATGGAATCGGACGGACTGGTGATTCGTGAAGAGTTTAAAGAAATTCCGCCGAGGGTTGAATATTCTTTGACGGAGAAAGGCTTAGCATTGCTTCCTATTTTGTACCAGCTTGAGGAATGGGAAACGAAATATCATGTGTACGATCCGGAGAAAGAGAGGGATTGTAAGACTCTTTTAGAAAATAAGAAAACCAAAAAGGCTGTTTTTTAACAGCCTCATAAATATTAATCATTACTCCCTAAAAAATATATTGAATGTAATGGTAACATATTTTTATCTTCGTCTTCCATTTTAGTATAAAACTCCTGCCATAATTCTATAAAGATATTTATATCTAATAATCTTATATGTCTATGGCTTTCTCTCGCTGAACGTTCTGACTCAGATGTGAACACTCCAGAAGTTACAAATAAACCAATGTCTCCGTCTTTATTTAGTAGTCCTGTTAAACTTCTTATATCGTCAACAGGAACAGATGAATCTGGTCTATGCTTAACTTGAACTTTTAATCTTGGAGTTGTTGCTCCTAAAGGGTCATTATATGCAATAATATCCAATCCCCCATCTTTTCCTTTTGGAGAAATAAATGGAGTATGATAACCCATAGCCCTTAAAAGAGCTGCAACCATATCTTGAAACTCATACGCATTCTTACTTCGGATATATTCTTTTATTCCAGCAATAGCTTGTTCTTCGAGTAAATCTAGATTAGCTTTTTGAGTTTGAGTTTGATTCTCTTCTAACTCATTAGGTTCATTTTCTAAACTATTATTTTTTAAAGACTTATTATCTTTTTTATCCGCAGCCCATGATCTATAAAGTTTGGAAGCTGTTTCTAACATTTTAGCAGGACCTAAAGAAATTGATTTTTCACCTTCTTCTGTCAAATACCAAATACCTTTATTTTTCCTAAGAAAACCAGCCTTTATAGCATCAATCGTGTAAAAATGTAGTATAGATTCCCAACGAACATAGCCTGTTTTTTCATATACTTCTTTTTCCCAGCTTGTTAAATTATTCTTTTCCCTTATTCTGTCAATTACTTGTTTTCCTAACATTTGTCCTCCTTCATTTTTAAGAATTTCAAATGTAGCAAATAGATTTTTAGCTGCAGATTGCTTTGATGGTGCAAGCTTTTCTAAATCATTGTTCATAATCAAATCAGGGACTAAAATATCGCAGGATATTTTTGAGGATTTGTTTCATTAAACATGGCGTAGATTTTCTCCACCATATCGTCTGCAGATGGCTTAGAGAAATAATCTCCGTCACTTGCATATGCCGGTCTGTGATCATTGGCAGAGATTGTCAACGGATCAGAATCCAGGAATCTGAAGGCTTTCTGTTTTTCTAAAATCTGCTGTAAAATAAACGCTGAAGTTCCGCCTTCCACATCTTCGTCGATTACCACCAATCGGTTGGTTTTCTTCACCGATTCAGCAATTTCGTGGGTTAAATCGAAAGGAATCAATGACTGAACGTCAATTACTTCCGCAGAAATTCCCAATTTTTCAAGCTCATCCGCTGCTTCCATAACAATTCTCCACGTAGAACCGTATGTTACTAACGTCACATCATTTCCTTCTTTGGTAACTTCAATTTTCCCTACAGGAACAGTGAATTCTCCTAAGTTATCCGGTTGTTTTTCTTTTAATCGGTATCCGTTCAGACATTCAACAATTACAGCAGGATCATCGCTCTGAAGCATGGTATTATAGAATCCGGCAGCTTTTGTAAGGTTTCTAGGAACTAAAACTAAAATTCCTTTGGAAAGATTAAGAATACCCGCCATCGGAGAGCCTGAATGCCAAACCCCTTCCAGCCTGTGGCCTCTTGTTCTGATGATTACCGGAGCTTTCTGACCACCTTTTGTTCTGTACTGAACGGTAGCAAGATCATCGCTCATTCCCTGTAAACAGTACAAAATATAATCTAAATACTGAATCTCAGCGATTGGTCTGAGACCTCTCATCGCCATACCGATTCCCTGTCCGAGAATCGTAGCTTCACGGATTCCCGTATCTGCTACACGAACTTCACCGTATTTTTCCTGCATTCCTTCGAGTCCCTGGTTTACGTCACCGATATTTCCGGCATCTTCACCAAATACTAAAGTTTCAGGATATTTTTCAAAAATCTTGTCAAAATTATTTCGTACCACTACTCTTCCGTCAACGTCTTCGGAGTTTTCAGAGTAAACAGGTTTAATTTCTTTTACATTTTCCGCTTTCCACTGAGACTGAGAATATAAGTGAGACGAATAATTGTCTTTTTCCACCTCAAAAATCTCATTGTATTTCTGCATCAGCTGATTTCTTTCTGCAGAATTAGTTCCTCTTGTTGCCAGTAAAGATTTTCTCACCAAATGGAAAACATCTTTTTTCGCTTTGGAAACCAATTTATTAAACTGACTAATATAGTTTTCAATTTCAGAATTTTGTCCTTTCAGGTTTTCAACAAAAGGTAACACCGAATGAATTAAATCCGTAATGGTTTTCTGGTAATTTTCCCAGGCTGCCTTCTGCCCGGCTTTTACCGTTTTTTTGGCTTCTTCATCAATAGCATCCAATTCTTCAGCCGTTGCCAGAACTTCTTCTTTTCCATCGATTTCGATTGAATAATTCAAAATCCATTCTTTGAATTTCACCAAACCGTCGAATTGAGATTCCCAGGCAAGACGCTCTTCGTTCTTATATCTTTCGTGAGATCCTGAAGTGGAGTGTCCCTGAGGCTGTGTCACTTCTATAACGTGTACTACCACGGGAATGCTTTCCATCCTTGCAAACTGTTCTGCTCTGGCATAGGCATCCAGCAATGAAGGATAATCCCATGCTTTCACCTGAATGATTTCACATCCCTGGAATTCACCTTCTTTTCTCTGGAAACCGCTCAGCATTTCAGCAATATCTGCTTTTGCTCTCTGCTTCATGGTAGGAACGGAAATCCCGTATCCGTCGTCCCAGATTGAAACAATCATCGGAACCTGAAGTGCACAAGCAGCATTCAGCGTTTCCCAAAAATGGCCTTCTGCCGTAGAAGCATCACCAATTGTACCGAAAGCAATCTCGTTCCCGTCTTTTGAGAATTTCTCAGAACCTTCAAATTTTACTGATTTATATATTTTGGAAGCCTGCGCCAATCCTAATAATCTTGGCATTTGTCCGGCAGTGGGAGAAATATCGGATGAAATATTTTTCTGAGCTGTTAAATCTTTCCAGCTCCCATCTTCATTAAGACTTCGTGTAGCAAAATGCCCGTTCATCTGTCTTCCTGCAGAGGCTGGCTCTCTTTCAACGCTGGTATCTGCATACAGCTGTGCAAAGAAACTTTCAACAGTCAGCGCATCAACAGCCAGAGCAAAGGTCTGATCTCTGTAGTATCCTGAACGGAAGTCTCCATCTTTGAAAACTTTCGCCATTGCAAGCTGAGGAAGCTCTTTTCCATCCCCAAAAATACCAAATTTAGCTTTTCCCGTAAGAACTTCTCTTCTGCCCAGATATGACATTTCACGAGAAATCCTTCCTAACTTATAGTCTTCAAGTATCTGATTTTTAAAGTCTTGAAAGGAAATTTGCTGTGTTTCAATATAGGTTGTCTGCATAGCCCGATAAAAAATTTTATAATTCTTGAAGTATTTTGCTAATATACACTTTTTAAATTAATTTTAATTTTTAATAATCTTTTTTAAATATTTGATAATAAAAAAAATTGTATTTATATTAGAAAAAAATTGTAAAGATGGAGAAGAAATCCACCCATATTCTGAATGCTTCGAGTAATCTGCTGGGCTTTTCACTGGTGATCATCACGTCTCTGAAGATTACTAAAATGAGCCCCAGCACTCATTTGGACGAATTTGCGGGTGTAGCCTGCCTGTTTTTCGCATTCAGTTGTTTCTTTTCGTTTCTTGCGATAAGATCTACGCATGAAAAGCGTGGACACAGATTTGAAACTATTGCGGATTATTTATTTTTAACAGCTTTATTTTGCATAGTTTTAGCCGTTATTATTGTAACGATGAAAATAATTTAATTTAAAATTTTCGCTCAATTACGTAATCCAGCATAATATGTAAAGATTTTCTGGCTTCGGAATCGGGAAATTCGTTAAGGATATCTTTGGCTTTTTGTTGAAAATCTTTCATTACTGAAATGGCATAATCCAGCCCACCGGAACTTTTTACAAAGCTGATCAGCTCTTTTACACGTTTCTGATCATTATTGTACCGTTTAATAGTATTAAAATAGTACTTTTTGTCTTTTTCGTTGGCGTTTCTCAGGGTAAAAATCAATGGCAATGTCATCTTCTGCTCCTTGATATCGATTCCTACGGGTTTTCCGATGACATTAGAAGTCAGATAATCAAACAGATCATCTTTAATCTGAAAAGCCATTCCGGTATAAGTTCCGAAATCCATCATTTTTTTTGCCAAATCTGCATCAGCATTATTCGACAAAACTCCGATTTCACAACAGGCTGCAATAAGGGTGGCGGTTTTCTGACGGATAATTTCGTAGTACACTTCTTCTGTAATATCCAGTTTCCTGGCTTTTTCTAATTGGAGAAGTTCTCCCTCAGACATTTCACGGATTGTTCTGGAAATAACTCCCAGTAAATCGTAATCTTTGTGATCCGTTGAAAGTAAAACCGATTTTGACAAAAGGTAATCTCCTACTAAAACAGCGATTTTATTTTTCCACAACGCATTGATCGAAAAAAAGTTGCGTCGCTTAAAACTTTCATCCACCACATCATCGTGTACCAGCGTTGCAGTATGAATGAGCTCAATCATGGAAGCACCACGGTAGGTCTTTTCATTAACGTCTCCCACAAGCTTGGCACAAAGAAAAACGAACATCGGCCGCATCTGCTTCCCTTTTGTAGTAACAATAAAACGTGTGACTTTATCTAATAAAGGTACTTTACTCTGCATGGATTCATAAAACTTCTGCTCGAAAAGTTTCATTTCCTCATTGATCGGTCGCTTGATTTCTTCTACAGTGTTCGCCACAATCTTTGATGATGGATAAATTATTAATTACCACAAAGATAATTTTTTTCAGTCAATTTTAAGGTAATTTAATACGAATATCATTTTTTTAGTTTTAACGCAAAGTCGCAGAGAATTATATAATTATTTGAATATTTTTACGTGCGCAAAGGCGCTTAGCTCAGCAAGTGATACAAACGTTTAAATTATTAATCTTTGAGCTTGTCAGTTGGAATAAAATACAGACTCTGCTTTGCGGTTCCCAAAGGTGAATGAAATTCTTCTCCGGAAATATAAATGCCGGTTTCATCTACAGCAATGCCTTCAATCTGTCCTATTGACAGTGCGCTTCCTAAATAATATCTATCCAGAGTTCCGTTGAAAAAAATCCCCGGTTCTGTTTCCCTGAAAATATTCAAAAAAACTTCCGTTTTCTTTGTATAGCCGATGAGGTATAACTTTTTATTGTAATAAGAAGCATCCGTAACTAAAAAATTTATTTTAAAAGATTCTGTTTGCTGCGCCTGCTGTTTTCCTGAAATTTCAGGATCAATGCTGTAATGCACGGTGGATTTCGTGCCCCAATCTTTCGTAAAAAGGTGAATTTTCCCGTTGAGATAAATCATTGCTTCAGCATCAAAATCCGTTGAAGAATACTTCGGGATAAAGTCTTTTTGTTCCGGATATTCAAATGAGATCAACCGAACCGAATCATTTGTGAAAGAATTGTTTCCAGATGATACTTTATAAATTTCAAGGTCTCTTCTCGTCCCTCGGTTATTTCCGAAATCGCCGATGTAAAAATTACTTCCGTCATGAGTTAAAGCTTCCCAGTCTTTATTTTTAGCATTAATCGGTAGGATATTGATGATTGATCCTGTTGTTCTATCCAGTTCAAAAATTTCCGGTGAATTTCCACTATCGTTAAATGTGTACAATTTCCCGTTCATTAAGCTTAACCCTGATGTTTCTTCAATCTTTTCATCCAGATAAGCAATTCTGAATTTTCTGATCTTTAATGTTTCAGATTGTTGGGAAGAATACAACGTAGAAATCAGAATGGCTAAAACAGGAAATAATTTTTTCATTTTGTAAAAATATTATAAATGACAGTAATTGAAATCTTTTTAGCGCAATGGACACAATTTTTTTAATAATTGTATTTAATTTTCGTTCGCAAAGGCGTTAATACTCAGCAAATGATAGAAAAGTCTAATATTAATATAATTTGTGTTTTGTTCTAATTAATGTTATACAGAAAAGTGTATAAATATCAAATAATTAAGCCAATAAAAAAAAGACGGACCAAGCCGCCTGAATTGATTATATAGAGATATTGAAAATTATTTAGAACGGAGAAAACTTACGCTGTTTTTTTATGTGATTCCGGGTTTTTCTTATTCTTCTTTGTCCAGTAATCTTTCTGATATTGACGTACTGTTTTTCCGGTTCCGTCATGTCGCCATCCGGGAGAATTAAAAATATAATTAATTCTGTCCGATAATTTTAACCCCGGTTGTTTAATGTCTTTCCATATTTTTCGCCATTCATATAAAAGAACTGTATCAGGCTTATTGTCGGGCATTTTAGGATAAATACCATATTTTACGGGCACGTTGGGATCTTCTTTTTCAAAAGTTCCGAAGATTTTATCCCAGATAATAAGACACATTCCCATATTTCTGTCCAGATATTTAATATTACAGGCATGATGCACCCGGTGATGAGAAGGTGTAACGAGAATATATTCCAGAATACCCATACTTTTTACGGTCTGTGTATGCACCCAGGTTCCGTACACCTGGCCTATCGCATATGCCACCATAATATGCCACGGATTAAAACCTAAAAAAGCGAGCGGTGAAAAATAAAGATACCGGTACAGCGGCTGTAGAACCGGACTCCTAAAACCGGTTGTCAGATTAAAGAATTCCGAGCTATGATGGGTAATATGTACCGCCCAAAACGCCCTGGAATGATGATCTACATAATGAAGGACATAATAAGCGAAATCCGTAATAATGAAGCAAAGCAATCCGTACCACACTGTATATTCCCATGAAAAAAGCCTGTGGTTGAAGAAAAAAAACATTACTCCCATGGCAAAAGCTTTCATCAGAAGATCCAACCCAAAATTGAGTAGCGCAAGATAAATATTTGTTGCAAGATCTTTTCCGTTATAAAGCCTGGCTTCGGCAACATGACTGTAAATCATTTCTGCCAGAATGATTGTTGCATGTACCGGGATCGACCATGCATAAATATTTTCAAGACCATCTTTACCAAAAAAGTAATCTACCATTGTCACTTTTATTTGGTACAAAGGTAAGATTTTAAGAAAACGTTAAGAATATTTCCTGATTTTTTTAATGAAATTTTAATCAGCTGTTTTGTTGGCTAATTGTCCGCAAGCTGCATCAATATCTCCTCCCCGGCTTTTTCTTACTACACAAACAATTCCTGCATTTTCAAGCTGACGGATATAATTTTCTTCTGCCTGCTTATTACATTGATCATATTTCCCGTCTCCAATTGGGTTGTATTGGATTAAATTAACTTTTGAAGGAACCTGTTTACAGTATTTAATAAGCGCTTTAATATCTTCATCTCCGTCATTGATCCCTTTCCATACGCAGTATTCGAAAGTAATGACAGAACCTGTTTTCTGATACCAGTATTGAAGCGCTTCCATAATTTCCGTTAAAGGAAATTTTTCGGAAAAGGGCATGATCTCATTACGTTTTGATTCGATAGCAGAGTGAAGTGATAAGGCGAGCTTTACTCTCAAATCGTCATCAGCAAGCATTTTGATCATCTTGGGAATTCCTGATGTAGAAACGGTAATTCTTCTCGGCGACATCCCTAAACCTTCCGGTTGTGTGATCTTCCTGATGGCTTCCACTACATTTTTATAGTTCATCATCGGCTCTCCCATTCCCATAAAAACAATATTGGAAAGTGGCCTGTTAAAATACATTTTGCTCTGGCTGTCGATTAAAGCAACCTGATCTACAATTTCCGCCACTTCCAGATTTCTCATTCTTTTGAGTCTAGCTGTTGCACAGAATTCACAGTTTAATGAGCATCCTACCTGAGAAGAGACACAAGCTGTAGTTCTTGTTTCGGTAGGTATCAAAACAGACTCTACCAATAAACCATCATGTAATTTCACTCCGTTTTTGATGGTTCCGTCGGTACTTTTCTGGAGCTGATCAACAGAAACCGGATTGATGGTATATTCTTCGGAAATTCTTTCACGAAGAGACTTTGAAAGATTCGTCATCTCATCAATCGAATGAAGGTTTTTGCTCCACAGCCAATCGTACACCTGTTTCGCTCGGAAAGGCTTTTCTCCTAAAGACGTAAAATACTCTTTAAGCTGGTCGAGTGATAAAGTTCTGATATCTTTCATTATGTTGTTGGATGTTGGATGTCAGAAGATGGAAGAAAAATTGGGCGCCGAATTGCAAACTTCCAGCACCCAACTTCCAGCTTCCGTTCTTATAAAATTAGCATCGCATCTCCGTACGAGTAGAATTTGTATTTCTCTTTTACAGCTTCTTCATACGCGTGCATTACGAAATCTCTTCCTGCAAACGCTGCAATCATCATGATTAACGTAGATTTCGGTGTGTGGAAATTCGTGATCATACAGTTGGCAACCCCGAATTCATGAGGAGGATAAATAAATTTATTTGTCCATCCGTGAAATGCGGAAATTTTCTTATTTGAAGATACTGAAGTTTCCAGTGTTCTCATTGTTGTAGTTCCTACAGCACACACTCTCTTATTAGCTTCAACGGCATTGTTGATGATCTGGGCATTTTTTTCATCGATGAAAATCTCTTCAGATTCCATTTTGTGTTTGGAAAGATCTTCCACTTCGATCGGGTTAAATGTTCCTAATCCAACATGCAGGGTAACTTCTGCGAAATCAATCCCTTTGATTTCCAGTCTTTTCATCAGATGTTTTGAGAAGTGAAGCCCAGCCGTAGGTGCAGCAACCGCTCCTTCCACTTTTGCGTAGATTGTCTGGTATCTTTCTGCATCTTCCGGTTCTACGTCTCTTTTAATATATTTTGGAAGCGGTGTTTCTCCAAGCTCCTTTAATTTAGCTCTGAATTCTTCGTAAGAACCGTCGAACAAGAATCTTAATGTTCTCCCTCTTGAAGTTGTGTTATCGATAACTTCCGCTACCAGAGATTCGTCTTCCGTGAAGAATAATTTATTTCCAATTCTGATTTTTCTTGCAGGATCTACCAATACATCCCAAACGCGGGTTTCTTTATCAAGTTCTCTCAAAAGGAAAACTTCGATTTTTGCTCCTGTCTTTTCTTTATTTCCATAAAGACGTGCCGGGAAAACCTTGGTATTGTTAAAGATGAAAAGATCTCCTTCATCAAAATAATCAACCACATCCTTGAACAATTTGTGCTCAATAGTTTCGGTTTTTCTGTCCAAAACCATTAGCCTTGCTTCGTCTCTGTGCTCGGATGGGTGTTCTGCTAATAATTCTGCAGGAAGATCAAAATTAAAATCTGATGTTTTCATTTTTTAAATTACGGTTTAAAAATTATCAAATTACAAGATGTAATTTTCGGACTGCAAATATACCACATTCGGTACCCCTTTGTCAAGTATTATTTACAATCAGGCAAAAAACCGTGATTTTACGGCGAATATTACGTCTGAAAATTTGTATTTTGCAGTTTAAATGTACACTTATGAGCAAATATTCAATTGAATCTTTCGTCAACGAAACAAAAGAAAAACCCGAAAACAGAGATTACTTCGAACTTGAAAAGCCAGCGCTTCTGGAAATTAACTTGAACAATCAGGCAGTATGGACAAAGACCGGAAGTATGGTAAGTTATATAGGAAACATCAATTTTGAAAGACAGGGAATGCTTTCGGGCGGTTTGGGAAATCTGCTGAAAAAAGCAATCAGCGGTGAAGGAGCAAGACTGATGAAAGCCGAAGGAACCGGAAAATTATATGTGGCCGATGAAGGAAAGAAGGTACGCATTCTTTACCTTAACAATGAAGCTGTTTGTGTAAATGGAAACGACGTATTAGCTCACGAACAAAGCGTAAAAAGTGATATTACGATGCTGAAAAGCATTGCAGGCGTTATGTCCGGCGGACTTTTCCAGGTAAGACTATCCGGAACGGGACACATTGCAGTTACTACGCACGGTGAGCCATTGACTTTGCTGGTAACTCCTGATGCACCTGTTTTTACAGATCCTAATGCAACGGTAGCATGGTCAGGAAACCTAACTCCTGAATTAAAGACCAATGTTTCTTTTAAAAGTCTTATCGGAAGAGGGAGCGGTGAAGAATTCCAGATGAAATTTTCAGGAAACGGATGGGTTTTAATACAGCCGTATGAGGAAGTGTATAGGATTGAGAAATAGTAAAATACCCATAAAAACAGTAAAGTTTGCAAATTGCTCACTTTGCTGTTTTAGTTTTGAAATTTTAGTTGATTAGGATTAATTTTTATATCAAAATTTTGAGGCTCAATACTTTCTAATGACAATACAATTTCAAGATTTTCAGATTTTGCTGATGCTGATTTTACTATATAATTTTTTTCAAATTTAACTTTATTATAGATTTCATAATAATCGAATAAAAACTGTAATCCAATATATGATAAATCGTCCTGAAAGTCTGCAAAAATAACTTCTGCTGAAACTCTCGGCTTTTTCATCTTTCCATTTGTATATTCGTTGATTAAATATCGTGATAAGCCGTCATTTTGTTTTCCAACAAACTCAGATCTAAAGAACCTTCTTTTTGACTCATCTTCAAATTGTTTTTTAGCAGAAGGAATTCTTTTTGAATATTTATAGTCAAGATTCAGCTTACTTAAAGGAAACGTAGTGTTCGTTACATGAAAATAATGTTGTAAATTATTTTTTAAGTCAATTATAGTTGCTGTCATTATATCTTTACTTTCAGCTCTGAAATTAATCTTATAAGAGTAATCTTTTGAATTTACAATACTCAGAAATTCAAAATTTTCTGTTCGCTTTTCTTTTTTTTGTTTTGATTGGAATTTATATTTAACAAAATAATCAAAATGATATTCCTGGGAAAAAGCATTAGCGAAGCTTAAAATAAGCAATAATGGGATGAGTTTTTTCATAGATATTGTTTTACCTTCTTCCATTCTTCTAGTTTCTTCTCAAAAGACACGGTGTGGAGAGGACTGGTAGAAGGCAGTAAAAATACCGGAATTTTATAATTCTTGCCTAAAATTTTCTGTACATTTTTATATGATTTTCCGCCGTTGCAAAATATGGCTTTAATATTAGAATGATCTTCCAGCAATTCACCGATCTCATTGGCTTCTTCGTTTTTAATTTCCGAATCCAGGCTTCCTTTTCTTTCGCAGGAATCGATGACATCCCAAAGCGCAATATGATTTTTCTTTAAGATCTGAATTCTTTGGTCGTAATCTTCCGTAAATTCTTCATTCAGCAATTCAAAAATGATCTTCCAGAATTTATTTTGCGGATGACCGTAATACTGTTGCTTTTCCAGGGATTTAACACCCGGAATTGAGCCTAAAATTATAATTTCAGAATGATCATCAATAATTGGAGAAAAAGAGAAGATTCTGTTTTGCATAATTGGATTTTATATTTTGGCTAAAGCCTTTTCATTTTCAAAAAACAAAAAGCGGGCTAAAGCCCGCTCCTATTGATATTTTATAATGTTTCTTTCAGCCAGTCGAAGAATTCTCTCTGCCAAACGAGACCATTCTGAGGGTGAAGCACCCAATGGTTTTCATTCGGGAAATATACCAGTTTGGATTTTAACCCTCTCAGCTGTGCTGCCTGGAAAGCTTCCTGACCCTGCTCGTAAGGAACCCTGTAGTCGATTCCACCCTGAACGATCATAATCGGCTTGTTCCATTTATCCACAAAATTGCTTGGATTAAATTCTGTGTACGCTTTAGGAAGTGGCTTTTCCCAAGGCGAACCGAGATCCCAGTTGGCAAACCAAAGCTCTTCCGTGGTAAGATACCAGGATTTCATATCAAACAATCCATCATGGGCAATAAACGTTTTGAATCTGTTTTCGTGGATTCCGGCTAACATGAATACACTGTATCCACCGTAACTTGCTCCAACAGCTGCTACTCTTTCACCATCCACGTAAGGCAATGTTTTAGCAAAGTCTGTTGCGGCAAGATAATCTCTCATCGGCTGACCGCCCCAGTCTTTGGAAATTTCTTCATTCCATTTTGTTCCCCAGCCCGGCATTCCTCTTCTGTTTGGTGCCACAACAATATATCCGTTGGCAGCCATTAAGGCGAAATTCCATCTTGTACTAAAGAATTGTGTTAAAGCCGACTGTGGCCCACCTTGGCAATACACCAGTGTAGGATATTTTTTATTAGGATCGAAATTTGGAGGGTAATGGAACCATACGCCCATTTCTTTGCCATCCGAAGTTTTCACCATTTTAAGTTCAGATTTTCCCTGAGAGAGGCTTGCGTACGTGTCTTTATTGACTTCGGTTACCTGCTGCATTTCTCCGTTTTTGATATTCACCGAAAACAGGTCTGTTGCATGGTTGATGTCTGTTTTTCCTATCAATAAAGTTTTTTTCTGATCAGCAAAGATTTCATTCACATCAAAATCACCTTTTGTGATCTGCTGAACTTTGGCGTTTTTCGGATCTAGTGAAAACAGCTGTTTTGTTCCCCTGAATGCCGCCGTAAAATAAATTGTTTTTGAATCTGCACTCCAGAAGACATCTCCGGAAACGCTTTCGTCCCATCCTGCAGTAAGATTTGTTACTTTAGCCGTTTTCCAGTCCATGATTTTCACATCATTTTTGTCCGCTTCATAACCGTCTCTGGCCATACTCTGCCAAATTAACGACTTTCCGTCCGGACTGAATTTAGGATTCACATCATAGCCTTTATTAGATTCCGTCAGATTTTTGGTGGTTCCTGTTGCAATATCATAAGCGAAGATATCAGTATTTGTGCTGGTGGAATACTCTTTTCCGCTCTTAGGCTTTGTTACATAGAGAAGCTGTGAGGAATCCGGGCTCCAGATAAAATCTTCAGCTCCTCCGAATGGTCTTTGTGGAGAATCCCACATCTTTCCTTCCAGAAGATCTTTTGCAGCATCTGCTTTATCCGAAACATTTACTACAAAAATATGGTTGTATTTTCCTTCGTTGAAATAATCCCAGTGTCTGTGGTTGAGGTCGGTATAAACCTGTGCCGTGGTTTTCGGGGTGTCGGAATATTTATCTTTCCCCATTACTTTTTCCACGAGAACCTGTCTGCTGAATGCTATTTTTTTGCCGTCGGGAGAAATGACAATATTATCCGCTTCACCTATTGTATAAAATTCCGTCCAGGTTTTTGCATTGTCTTTAGAAACAAAAATCTTGTCACCTTCCTGGGCATAAATTCCGTTTTTATCCCATTGAATAAGGGCTTTTTTGCCTAAATCCATTTTTGCGGACTGGTTATTCAGAACATTCAGGAAATAGCTTTCGTTTTTGGTTTTTTCTGTTTTAAGATCCACCTGTCCCACTTTATAAATAAGCGAAGAATGATCTGGTGAAACTGCCTGTACCCCAACTTTCTTTAAAGTCCAGAGGATTTCCGGCGTCATTACTTTCTGTGCATTCATTAAGAGCGGCGCTGCCAAAGCCAGCAGACTGTACTTAAATTTCATATTGTTGATCAAATTTTTTGATTATGATATAAAGCTCATAATCCTGTTTATTTCAAAGTTTTCAAAGTTACTTATTTTTACCATACAGCAAGAGAATATTCAGAGATAAAATTTAAGCAAAATTGTGTATTGTCTACATAAAAAAGAGTGAACCGAAGCCCACTCATTATCAACCTTTGAAATGTTTATGATTTAATCTCTGTCTGAAAACATGGAGTTTGCCAGAGAAGTTATCAGGGAGAGAAGAATACTGAAAATCAGTGCCCACCAGAAACCGTCGACGACCATACTGTCTATAAAATAATCTGCAATAAGAATGATGATCGCGTTTATAACAAGGGCAAATAAACCTAAAGTAATAATTGTTAAAGGTAATCCCAAAAGATTAAGGATCGGTTTTACAATCAGGTTTAAAATTCCCAATACAATGGAAAAGATAATGGCCCCACCGAATCCGGAAAAATGTACTCCCGGTAAAATCATGGTAAGCAGGTAGGCAACAATTGCCGTTACCAGCAGACGAATAATTAAGTTCATATTTTTATTTTTTTTAGTTCAGTCACTTATTCAGAAATTGTTATATTAAATATAACATAAATTTCCGAAAAGATTTACTTTATTTTCATCATGGTTACCAAAGAAGTGGCAACATGGCTTTCCGAATCATTGTTTTCATCAACAGTATAGATTTCCGTACGGATGACACTGATCTTTGCTCCGCCCTTGATGACATACGATTTTGAGACGAGTGCATCGCCGATTGCCGGACGCAGATAATTCACCTTCAATTCTACGGTTACTACATAGCAATCTTCTTCATAATGACTTACCGCGGCGTATCCTGAAGAAACATCCACTAAAGAAGCAATCATTGCTCCGTTGAACATTCCGGCTTTCCTGGTCATCAGATCCATTTTAGGGATTTTCATAGAGATAAAATCGGTTTCAACTTCCACGAGTTCTGCTTTATAGAATTTCAATGTTTCGGAACGGTGAAAGCTGTCGGTGATGAGCTGTTTTTTTTCGGGTGTCATGTAATGATTTTAAAATGTAAATGTAAAGACAAATTTCAAAAACAATGCAAATATGGTTCTGACCTTAAATTAATTTAACAGATCGATTGAAATAAGTTTTGGCCAAAGCCATTTTGAGGTTTTTATTATTGGAAAGCAAACTAAAGTCCGCCCCTATTGATATCTTTTGAAATTATTATTTTGAACAGATGCTTCGACGAGCTCAGCATGACATTGCGAATACTAACAGTTTTATTAAACATGATTTTGCAGTGTCATTATGTGTGCAAGCAGGCATTTTACTTCATTAATTTAAAACGATCTGAAAATTATCATCCAAAGACAAAACACCTTCTGTCAGGCTTTCAGGATGTGCCGTAAAACCTTTTAGTTTTGAAGTTTTCCCTTTTAGAACGAGATCCATCAGCTGCTTGTCTGATATTTTTTTACCAAAAATTTCAAACGAAACTTTAAAGCCGCAGTTTTTGAAATCTGAACACCCTACCGCTGTCTTTCCTTTCATAAGATGATGTTCTTTGCATTTGGGGCATTTTGTTTCTTCCCAGGACTGCAGTTCTTTTTTTACGGCTGGTTCACGTTTCTTTTTTTCTTTCACTACCTTCTCTTCTTCCAGATTGATTACTTTTCCTTTTCCGTAGACTACCTTTTCGGTAAGCTCAGTAACCATCTGAATCAATTCTTCCTTGAAATGATTGGCTTCATACTCTCCTTTTTCAATTTTCCGGAGTTTAAGTTCCCATTCACCGGTAAGTTCCGGGCTTTTAAGGAGCTCATCTTCAATAGTATCAATCAGCTGAATTCCCGTTTGGGTAGCGATGAGGTTTTTCCTTTTCTTTTCAATATACTTTCGTTTGAAAAGAGTTTCGATAATGTTAGCGCGGGTTGATGGCCTCCCGATCCCATTATTTTTGAGCAATTCTCGGAGCTCATCATCTTCCACCTGTTTTCCGGCTGTTTCCATGGCACGAAGAAGCGTTGCCTCGGTGTAAGGTTTTGGCGGCGAAGTTTTACCCTGATGGATCATCGGATCATGAGGTCCGATTTCTCCTACGGTAAATTCCGGAATGGTCTGTTCTTCCTCTTTATCTTTTTCTTTCTCCGACTCGTCTTTCGGTTCTTTTGCATAAACGGCTCTCCATCCCGGTTCGAGAATCTGCTTTCCGCTGGTTTTGAAAGGAATGGTTCCCACTTTCCCCTCTACCAAAGTATTAGAGATTTTACATTCGGGATAGAAGACGGAAATAAAACGTTTCGCAATTAAATCATACACCAGTTTTTCCTCCCTGCTCAGATTTTGGGAAGGTGGAACTTCGGTAGGAATAATGGCGTGGTGATCTGTGACTTTTGTATCATCAAAAACCGTTTTGGATTTCGGAATCGGGGCTTCCAGCAAAGGTGCCACAAGTTCCTGATAAAAGTACATTTTTCTCAGAATTCCTTCTATTTTCGGATATAAACTTTCAGATAAATAGGTCGTATCTACACGAGGATAGGTCACATGCTTTTTTTCGTAAAGACTTTGAATATAATTCAGCGTATTTTCTGCGGAATAACCATATTTTCTGTTAGCTTCCACCTGAAGTCCGGTAAGGTCAAACAGCCTCGGATTCTTTTCTTTACCTTCTTTAATTTCGAAAGAAATGATCTCGAAAGGGTTTTCTTTTAGATATTCCAGACCTTTTTCGGCCCGTTCTAACGTTTTTAAACGGTCGATGGCGGCATTGAAAACAACATCTCTGTATCGGGTTTTCAGTTCCCAGTATTCTTCTACGGTAAAGGCATCAATTTCCTTTTGGCGCTGAACCAGCATCGCCAATGTTGGCGTCTGAACCCTTCCGATAGAAAGCACGGCTTTATTTCCCCCGAATTTTTTGGTAAAAAGCCTGGTTGCATTGATGCCTAAAAGCCAGTCGCCGATAGCCCTTGCATTTCCTGCGAGATATAAATTTTTGTAATCTTCGGCAGGTTTTAAGCTTGCAAAACCTTCTTTGATGGCTTCTTCGGTTAGGGACGAGATCCACAAACGCTGAATCGGTTTGTTGCATTTTGCTTTCTGCAGTACCCATCTCTGGATGAGTTCTCCCTCCTGTCCGGCATCCCCGCAGTTGATGACCTCATCACATTCGGATACTAATCTTTCAATCACTTTAAACTGGTTTTCAACGCCTTTATTCGGAATTAATTTGATCCCGAAATTGTGAGGAATGATGGGCAGCAGAAAAAGATTCCAAGATTTGTACTGCGGACCGTAATCGTGAGGTTCTTTGAGGGTGCAGAGATGCCCGAAAGTCCATGTCACACAATAGCCGTTTCCTTCCATATATCCCTGTTTGGGAGTGGTGGCCCCCAATACTTTGGCGATATCTCTGGCAACACTAGGTTTTTCGGCAATACAAAGTTTCATGAATTTTTCGGAGTTTTGAAGAGGGGCAAAAATCGGGATTTTTTTTGGATTTTGCTAATTTGTTGATGGCGGATGATGAAGCGTTGTTTGTTGATGGTTGAGCGTGTGGGTGATATCTTTTGCAATTAAGCTCATTGGTAAGAAAAGTGTTTCCTATATCGTGTATTATAAATAATGTTGGGAATTCCGGATGTATTAATGCAGGAAGTATTTCTGCGGGCGTTCATATTGCATTTGCAGTAATCACCATATGGTTTACAGTAGCAAGAATATTATTTACAGGGACTTCAATTACAATTGCAGGAGCAAGAATATTATTTACAGGAGTAAGAATATTATTTGCAGGAACTGAAATATAGTTTGCAGGCATAAAAATATAATCTGAAGTAAACAGAAGTATATTTGCAGTGTGTATAGTATTGGAGAATATAGATTAAACTTCTTGTTAAAAGAATTTTTTTTCGCAAAGTTGAAATTATAATCCAGCATATTTAAGGAGCAAATAATTAATCAACGAGTTGATTCGATGAAGCTTATTATTTAACTGCATAAGAAATTTAGACTATTAAGATTAATTAATTCAAAAATAGCTCCCTTAAAAAAGAGAGCTCACCAACAATACTTATGAACCAGGTTCATGAATTTAATTTATATTACATGGTCATCGGAACGTCCATGAGAAGAATTTCCGTGTTTTCGGATGTCGCTTTGATGTGAAGCTCATTAATATTCCAAACTCCGAAGCCATCTCTTTCTTCCAGCTTTTGACCTTCGATTTCTGCACTTCCTTTAATGATAAAAGCATAAACACCGTTTCCTTTTTTCTTAACCTGATAATCGGTTTCGGTATTGGTTTCAAAGTTCCCCAAATGAAACCATGCATCCTGATGAATCCACACTCCTTCGTCATCGGCATTTGGAGAAAGGATTTGCTGGAATTTATTTCTGCTTTTCGTTTTGTCTAATGTAATCTGGTCATATCTCGGGGTAACGTTTCTTTTATTCGGATATACCCAGATCTGGAGAAATTTCACCAGCTGATCCTTATTTTTATTGAATTCACTGTGCATAATTCCGGTTCCCGCACTCATTACCTGGATATCACCACTTCTGATGATGGCTGAATTTCCCATGCTGTCTTTATGTTCCAGATCGCCTTCCAGTGGAATACTGATGATCTCCATATTGTCGTGAGGATGTGTTCCGAAGCCTCTTCCCGCCTCCACTTTATCATCATTTAAAACTCTTAATACCCCAAAATGCATTCTTTCCGGATTGTGGTAATTGGCAAAACTAAAAGTGTGATTGCTCACCAGCCAGCCATGGTCTGCTTTCCCTCTGGTATCTGCTTTATGAATAACGGAATTGTCTTTGATCTTTGAGTCTGGATTGGGAAGATGGTTGTAGCCAATCGGTTCCAACGGTTCGATCTCATCGATCTCATTTTTCATGGTATTGCCCAATGATGCTGATGCCACGAACATTCCCGTTCCCAATAATCCTTTTTTTAAAAAATCTTTTCTGTCCATATCTGGTGTGTATTTATTTGTTTTGATAGGACAAAGTTAGGTTGACGGGTTTTGCTGTGCATTTAACTAGTTTAATAAATGTGATTATTTTCTTTTGTCTTGAAACAAAAGAAACAAAAATTCAAGACTAGAACCTGAATGCTAAAAAATATTTTTATTCTCTAAAAATCCCAAAACTCGTGCGAGTTCACTATTGGTTCTTCGGTTTATTATTGCTGTCGCACTCAGACAGTGGGATTTTCTTTACGTTCATTAAATTATTTTTCTTTACGCTTCAGGTTCCTAGGTCGATTGATAGTGTGATATTTGGAGATTCTTCGCGGCTTCGCGCTCAGAATGACAGAGTGTATTACATGAATTTGTCATTCTGAAAGAATCTTAACCTGCATTTGATTATTTTCTTTTGTCTTGAAATCGAAGATTCGACGTAGTCAAACAAAAAGAAACAGAAATTCAAGACTGGAACCTGAATACTAAAAAATATTTTTATTCTCTAAAAATCCCAAAACTTGCGCGAGTTCACTATTGGTTCTTCGGTTCGACCTTTCTGTCGCGCTTCGGACAGTAGAATTTTCTTTACGTTCGCAAAAGTAATTTTCTTTACGCTTCAGTTTCCCAGGTCGGTTTTAAGGGGTTCTTCGACTGCTTCGCGCTCAGAATGACTGTGTGTCAAACCATTAACCATGAAAATAATTGGGTGATAAAACCACCCCATCAAAAATTCTGCAAATTTTTGCCACCCCTCCTTAGGAGGGGAATTGTGCGGATCTTGATTTTGAAAATTATTTTTGCTTGGAAGCGAGGCGTTTTCGGATGGTGCTTACAAATTCTTTGGAAACGCCTAGATAGGAAGCAATATAGTATTGTGCCACTCTTTGCGGAATGGACGGATAAACTTTTATAAATTCCAGGTACCGGTCTGAAGCACTTTTGGAAATAGTATTGACCAGACGGTGCTGGAGCGTGGAAAGATTTCTTTGCACAAGCATTCTGAAAACCCTTTCAAATTTTGGGATTTCGGATAATAGTTTTTCTTTAGCTGCCGGATTCAGCATATAAATTTCCGAATCCTCCAGGGTTTCTATGTATAAATTAGATGGTTTCTGATCCTGAAAGGAAGCAATATCACTGATCCACCAGTCTTCTATGGCAAACAGGATGGTCACTTCAAAGCCATTGTCATCAAGATAATATACTCTTACACACCCTTTCTGGATGTATCCCTCAAATTGACAGATTTCTCCTTCACGAAGCAGGATTGTCTTTTTGGGAAAGGTCTGCAGGGTAAGCAAACCGGTGAAAAATTGTTCTTCTTTAGGCTCAAGGTTAATGAATCTTGTTACGTTTCCGATGATGTTTTCAGACATAGTTGCAGTTTATGGCTGCAAATTAGGAAAAAGTGTGTAAACTTCGTTCTTTAATAATCCGCTTCCTCCACCATAATGCTCAATAACTTTTACATTTTTATCCAGATTTTCACAAAAGGTTTTGATGTCTTTCTCAAATTGTTCTTCCAGTCCGGAACTCAAAAGAACAATATCTACATTCGTATTTCTGATGGTATTATAGCATGTATTCTCATCCATTTGGATGGTTGCTTTCCAGCCTTCATTGTTTTCAATGACTCTTTTCAGGGTATCAAGGATCTCCTGATTTTTACCGATGACTAAGAAGTGTAAGGTATTCATTTTTGATTGTTTATTTTATGTTGGTTTGAACACTAAGGGACTAAGATTCTTTTTAATACTTTCTATTTTAAGGTTCACAAAGCCGTTCACTTATAAGAGCACACGGAGATCTGCTACAATATTGTCAGACTGAAGTTATAGGATCTTCTTAATCTAAACCTTAACCTCAACCTTCGATTTACTCTACAAATGCTTGCTTCCCGTGATCTTTAATTCATTTAAATCCAGCTGTGATTCTGCTTTCCGGATTTCATCATCACTGTATAGCTTTTCTCTTTTCATAGTAAACAGCTCTTTCCGTTGCAGCGCAAAAATATCCAGCATGATTTCATGATATTCTCTAAGATCATTCTGCCTGTTGGTGCACATTTCAATGGAACTTAAATGGTTCTTATGGAGCTTAATGTCATTTTCTATGGTATTTTTAAAGTTTTCAACAAGATTGTTTCGATTAATATTCTTTTGATATTTTTCCTGAAGTGTGTTAAGCGCCAGTTTATCAAGCCTGATCTGAATTCCCGCCTGTTGCTCATGGGAGGGCTGAATGATATCTATTTCTTCAATTCTAATCAGCCTGATAATTAAAGGAAGCGTAAGCCCCTGAAACACCAGTGTCACAAAAATGACAACAAATGTGATGAAAAGAATCAGATTTCTCATGGGAAATTCCGCCTGTCCATTCATCATTACCGGAATTGAAAGTGCTGTTGCCAGCGAAACAACGCCACGCATTCCTGCCCAACCGATGATCAGTGGATTTTTCCATCCCGGCGTCGGATCTTTTCGTATATTTTTACTGAGCCATCTCGGGATATGGGCTACGGGATAGATCCATAGCATTCTTACCACAATAACAATAGCACTGATGATAAGACCGTATTTTATGCCTTCCGCTAAAGAGGTTTCTCCCAATCCGTGGATAATATCCGGCAGTTCAAGACCTATCAGAACAAACACCAATGCATTCATCACGAAAATAAGGGTATTCCAGACTCCCAGCATGTTGACTCTGGTTGTTCCGGTTTTAAATATTTCATGGGCACGGAACGACATGAATAATCCGCCGCTCACCACCGCCATAACACCTGAAAAATGAAAATGTTCTGCAGAAAGAAATAAAATATAGGGCGTAATTACCGTTAGCGCCGCATCAATAGCAGGAGTTGTAGGCAGAAACCGATGAATGGCATAGAAAACATGCGCCCCGGCAATTCCTACCACTACGCCCATTCCTGCTACAAGAAAAAACTGCCCGGTCGCTTCCTGCATAGAAAATACACCCGTCATAACCGCAGCGAGGGCAAACCTGAAAACAATAAGTGACGAAGCATCATTAATAAGACTTTCTCCTTCCAATATGGCGATGGTGCGTTTGGGAACTTTCAGCCCTTTTAAAACAGTAGTTGCCGCAACGGCATCCGGAGGAGAAACAATACCGCCCAATAAGAAACCCAATGCCAGGGTAAAACCCGGAATTAAAGCCTGTGAAGCAAATGCCACAACCAGGGATGTTAAAAAAACCAAACCGAAAGCTAACAGTCCGATCGTTCTTTTCCATTTCCAGAAGTCGTTCCATGAAGTGTACCAGGCTGCTTCATACAGAAGCGGCGGAAGGAAAATCAGGAATATGATTTCCGGATCCAGCCTTAGCACAGGAACGCCGGGAATAAAGCTGATGCCCAATCCTGCCAATACCAGAAATATGGGATAGGCAATTTTTATACGTTGCGCCAGCATCACGAGTAGCATGACGATTAGGAGTAGGCCTAGTATAAGGAGTAGTTGTTCGTGCATGGTTTTTATTTTTCTATATATTAATTTCTTTTGTCTTAAAACAAAAGAAACAAAAGTTCAAGACTGGAACCTTACGCTAAAAATTTCTTTTACTCTCTAAAAATTCTAAAACTTGCGCGAGTTCACTATTGGTTCTTCGGTTCTATATTTCGTCGCGCTTCGAACAGTAGAATTTTCTTTACGTTCGCAAAATTAATTTTCTTTACGCTTCAGCTTCCTCGGTCGTTTTTATATTATTGTGAATAAAGATCCTTCGACTGCTTCGCGTTCAGGATGACAGAGTGTATTATGTGACTGTGTCATCCTGAAAGAATCTCACTTCTTTTAATTACATTTCTTTTGTCTTGAAACAAAAGAAACAAAAGTTCAAGACTGGAACCTTACGCTAAAAATTTCTTTTACTCTCTAAAAATTCTAAAACTTGCGCGAGTTCACTATTGGTTCTTCGGTTTTATATTTTTGTCGCGCTTCGGACAGTAGAATTTTCTTTACGTTCGCAAAAGTAATTTTCTTTACGCTTCAGCTTCCTAAGTCATTTCTAAAAGAACCTTCATTGCTTTGCTTACAGTTTCACAGATTGTATTATCTAACTGTCTCATTCTGGAAGAATCTCAACTTCTTTTAATTACATTTTCTTTTGTCTTGAAACAAAGAATTATTATCTGTTATTTTTTCTTTTGTCTTAAAACAAAAGAAACAAAAGTTCAAGACTGGAACCTTACGCTAAAAATTCCTTTTGCTCTCTAAAAATTCTAAAACTTGCGCGAGTTCACTATTGGTTCTTCGGTTCTATATTTTTGTCGCGCTTCGGACAGTAGAATTTTCTTTACGTTCGCAAAAGTAATTTTCTTTACGCTTCAGTTTCCTCGGTCGTTTTTATATTATTGTGAATAAAAATCTTTCGACTGGTTCGCGTTCAGGATGACAGAGTGTATTATGTGACTGTGTCATCCTGAAAGAATCTCAACTTCTTTTAATTACATTTCTTTTGTCTTGAAACAAAAGAAACAAAAGTTCAAGACTGGAACCTTACGCTAAAAATTCTAAAACTTGCGCGAGTTCACTATTGGTTCTTCGGTTTTATATTTTTGTCGCGCTTCGGACAGTAGAATTTTCTTTACGTTCGCAAAAGTAATTTTCTTTACGCTTCAGTTTCCTAAGTCATTTCTAAAAGAACCTTCATTGCTTTGCTTACAGTTTCACAGATTGTATTATCTAACTGTCTCATTCTGGAAGAATCTCAACATATTTTAAACAATTTTTCTTTTATCCTCTATCCGTCTATTATCTTACGGTCTTTTTCTTACAAATGTATGAATAATGACGTTCTTTCCTTCTTTTCCAGGTTTCTGGTTTTATGACCTTTTCCTACTGTGTCTTCTACCAGGAGAATTTCGCCGGTCTGAAACCGACGAAGCTCTCCGAGTGAGGTTTCTATTTCAACACCTCCATTCAAAAGCACAATGAATTGCTTCTGCGGGGCATGATGGAAATCGTAATTGTAATCTGCGGAAACTTTTCTGAACTGTAATTTTTTAACTTCAAAATTCTCGGATAAATATCCTATTTCACCTTGGTCAATTAAAGGAATTTCAAGATCTTCAAAATAAGATTCGCCTTCTTCATCACTAAATATTCTTGTGATTTTCATGATGTTTCAATTTAAAATAAAAGAGTATAATAACTTTATCTATTATTTAAACAAAAATCAATGAATTTGCAAGTTCAATTTCTTCCTGATTGATAGAATGTCCGAAATTCTGATAGACTTTTTCGGTAACATCAGCATTCATTTCCCGGAGAATATTAGCCGTTGCATATACCCTTTCTACCGGTACATGAAAATCCGGATTGCTGGTTCCGAGGAAAATGGGAGTTTGTGCAAAATCTCCTTTGTAATTTTCCCTGTTGATCTTTTCACCAATTACTCCACCGATAATGGCTGCCGCCCCTCCGAATTTCTGTGCATTTCTTGCTAAAAACTCCAGCGTAAGACAGGCTCCCTGTGAAAATCCGAAGAAGTAGATATTTTCCGGTTCTATACCCTCAGCTAAAGCTTTTTCTACGGTTTTGCCTATGTTTTCAATGGCTGAAGAGAGCCACGGCTCATTCTGTTCCACCGGAGCGATGAAGGAAAACGGATACCAGCTTCCTTTTGTGGCCTGAGGAGCCAGCAATGCATAATCTTTCACATTCAAATATTGCGATAAACTCAAAATATCCTGTGCGCTTCCACCTCTTCCATGAATCATGATCAACACTTTTTCTGCTTCGTTCAATGGTTTTCCTGCTGTTTTTATATCTAAAATATGAGCCATGACTTATCTGTATTTTTCTGTTGGATAATTAAATTTCGGAAGAACTTCTACTAAATGTTCTCTTTTTTCTTCAAACTGCAGAGGAAGGTTTAAATGTTCACCTAATGAAGCGAGTTCCTCATCCACATCAAATCCCGGACCTGAAGTAGCAATTTCAAACAAAACACCACCCGGTTCTTTGAAATATACTGAAGTGAAATATTTACGGTCTTTCACTTCAGTATGTTCCAATCCGAATTTATTGAGTTTTTCAATCATCTCAAGCTGTGTTTGTGCATCTGGCGTAGCGAAGGCAACGTGATGAACCGTTCCTCTTCCGGCAAGTCCTTTCAAAGCATTCGGGGTGCATACAAGATCTACATATTTTCCCGGGGCATCTTCCGCGGCGTATCTGAACCTGTCTGAACTTTCCGCAATAAGCTGATGATTCATCTGGGTTGTGAGCAGCGCTGCAGTTCTTTCATAAGCATCCAGCCATATTTCCACATGGTGAATTCCTTTAATGGCAAAATCTTTTGGGATAAAATGATTGTTGTATCGTTTACGATCATCCTTATCATTAAAAACCAATTCCAGTCCGAGTCCATCAAAATCTTCAAGATAAATAAATACTTCACCTGAGAATCTTTGCTGAGGCTGCTTGAAAGGGATATTAAACTGATTCAGGCGATTCATCCAGTAATCCAGTGCATCCATGGATATGGAAAACGCTGTTGTATTCAGCATACCTTTTCCGTGCCTTCCATTTACCAGTCCCTTTCCGTAGGGAAAAGTCGTCATAATCGTTCCCGGAGTTCCGAATTCGTCCCCGAAATAAAAATGGTATACATCGGAATAATCAAAATTAACCGTTGTTTTAACCAGCCGAAGTCCTAATACTCCGGTATAAAAGTCTATATTTTCCTGTGTGTCGCCTGTGATGGCTGTAACGTGATGAAGTCCTGTGATCAGTTTCATGGTTGTTGAGATTAAGGTTAAGGTTAAATAATTATTCTTCTTTTAGCCAGACATCGTTGTACAATTCCTGATTTCTTTTGAACTGGGCATGAACATACGGACACAACGGTACGATTTTAAGATCATTTTCTCTTGCATACGAAACCAGCTTATCCAATAATATTTTGGCAAAACCTTTTCCGGCATATTCTTCGCTGACTTCAGTGTGATAAACGGTCAATTTGTTTCCCATTACTGAAATATCCATTTTTCCGACTTTGTTATCGTCTGAAAAAAGCTGTATTTCACCTCTTACGTTTCCTAAAACTACTTTCGTTGTTTCCATAATGTTTGTTGGTTGTTGGTTAATTGCTTATTGCTTATTGCTAATTGCTAAATTACTGCGTTTGCTGAAAATGGCTGATGACCTATGATAACTTCGGCAATGCCTCTTCTATTTTTTCACGTAAACCCTCGTGCTGTTTAGGAAGTTTTAAGCTTGTTCCCAACTCGTTCAAAGGTTCATCTACTGTGAATCCCGGATTATCGGTAGCAATTTCGAATAAAACACCACCTGGTTCACGGAAATACAGTGAATAAAAATAATCTCTGTCGATTTTCGGAGTGATATTCAAACCTGCGGAAAGGACTTTTTCACGGAATTCCATCAACACATTATCATCTTTCACTCTGAAAGCAACATGGTGATTGGTTCCTGCCGCATTCCTTCCCAATAACAATTTATCATTTTCAATAATATTAACCCGGTTGGCAGTTTCAACTGCATCTGTAGCAAAACGGTATCTTTCACCTTCCTGTTTCTGGAGATCATATCCGAAGATATCCGTTAAAACTTTTATGGTGGGTTCTGCTTTTTTTAATGAAAGCGTTATATTGTGAAATCCTTTCAAAGCATTTTCTTCTTTGATGTCTTCTGTTGTCCAGACTTTTCTTTCGTCTGTGGAAGATTCGATAAACTGCAGCTGTAAACCATCCGGATCTTTAAATGAAATCAGTTTTTCACCGAATATTTCTCCCTCTTCCGCATTTACATTAAACTGTTGCAGTCTGTTTTTCCAGAAATCAATACTTCCTTTGGGAATTGAATAGCCGATGTGCGTGGCCAATCCCGCTCCGTTTGTTCCTTTTCCTATTCCTTCCCACGGGAAGAAGGTCAGAATAGTTCCGGGTGTTCCTTCTTCATTTCCGAAATAAAAGTGGTAGGTTCCGGGATCATCAAAATTGACGGTTTTTTTTACCAGTCTTACTCCCAGTACCTGAGTGTAAAAATCTAAATTTCTTTTGGCGTTGTCTGCAATCGCAGTGATATGGTGCAGCCCTAAAATTCTATTGTTCATGTTGTTTAATTTTATATGACAAATGTATGAGCTTATAAAATCCTGCACATTTAACTAGTTTAATAAATGATATTATCGGCATTCGGATTTATACAATTATTTTTAAATAAATATCGAATTGTTTAAAGTTAATAATAACAAAAAAAATAATTATCTAAAAATCAGAAGATTATAATTAATTTTATAAAAAGTCTACATTTTTAGTGGACTAATAAAGATTTATACTTTATATTTGCAACCGTAATCAGAAGATAAAAACAATGAATACCGGTTTGAAAAATATTTTCATCATCAAGCATACCATCAGAATAATGATGAAGTATTGCTGTATGCCTGAAATAGAGCATTGTGGTGACTGACCTTACTTTTATATGACATATTTTAAAGGCTTTACCACGTTGTAGAGCCTTTTTTTGTTTAATGAAGCATAGTAATTATGATAGAGATAAAAAATATATCAAAAACCTTCCATCAGAAAAATCAGTCTTTTAAGGCACTGGACCAAATCAGCCTGAATATACAAAAAGGCGATATTGTAGGAATTATAGGGTTTTCCGGTGCGGGGAAAAGCACGCTGATCAGAACGGTAAATCTGCTTGAAAAACCGGATAAAGGTGAAATCATCATTAACGGAAAAGATTTTACCCGGTTAAAATCCAGGGAGCTGGCAAAGGAAAGAAAAAAAATAGGAATGATTTTCCAGCATTTCAACCTTCTTTCATCAAGAACTGTTTCTGAAAATATTGCTTTACCGCTGGAACTTGATGGCGTAAAAAAAGAAGCAATCAGTAAAAAAGTTAATGAGCTTCTAAGTATTGTAGGACTTGAAGATAAGGCCAATGATTATCCTAAAAGCCTTTCGGGAGGTCAGAAACAAAGAGTAGCTATTGCCAGAGCACTTGCCAATGACCCTTATCTCCTGCTCTGTGATGAAGCGACCAGTGCACTGGATCCCGCAACAACATGGTCAATCCTGCAGCTGCTAAGAGATATTAATCAGAGGCTCGGCATTACCATTCTCTTGATTACCCACGAAATGGAAGTCATACGGACGATTTGCGACCATGTCGCTGTTATAGACAAAGGAAAACTTATTACCAAAGGAACTTTAGGTGAAATTATTACACAAAAAGATCATCCCATCATCAAAAAATTTTTAAACTCAGGTGTTATGAATATACCGCAGGAACTCAGTAAAAAACTGCAGAAAGAACCGCAGGACGGGCTTTTTCCCCTTATAGAAGTAGAAGTGAATGAAGATATTTCTGTTGAAGCACTTCTTTCCATTGTATACGATAAATATAAGATTCCTTATAAAGTTTTAAAGGCAGACGTAGAATATCTGGGAGACACAAATTTTGGTAGACTTCTTCTACAACTCCAGGGTGATGAAGAAGAAAATCAGCAGGCCATTTATTATTTAAACCAGAATAAAATCCAAAACAGAGTAAGAGGTTATGCTTAGTGACACGATAATTACGCTCCTTTCAAAAGGAGTTTGGGAGACGGTTTTCATGACATTTGTTTCAGGATTTTTTGGGTTTGTTTTGGGACTGCCGGTTGGGATTTTATTATTTCTGACTAGAAAAGGACAGCTTTTGGAAAACAGGATTTATAACAGAATCTTATCGGTGCTCGTCAATATCTTCCGTTCAATCCCCTTTATTATTCTGATTGTCTGGATGATTCCTTTCACCAGAAGTCTGGTAGGAACATCTATTGGTGTTAATGCAGCATTGGTTCCGTTGAGTATCGGGGCAGCACCATTTATTGCAAGACTGGTTGAAAACAGCTTGCTGGAAGTTCCTGCCGGATTAATAGAAACCGCCAGAGCATTGGGAGCAAGCCCGTTTCAGATCATCAGGAAAATTCTCCTCCCGGAAGCACTGCCTTCTTTAATCAACAACGCAACAATCACTTTGATAACGTTAGTGGGTTATTCTGCAATGGGTGGAGCGGTGGGAGCTGGAGGACTCGGACAGATCGGCTATCAGTACGGCTATATCGGCTATGATGCGGTCATTATGAACCTTGTACTTACCTTATTGGTAGCGATTGTATTTATCATCCAATTTTCTGGTGACCGACTGGCTAAACGGTTTGATCATCGATAAAAGGATAATAATTGTCCTTCAAATTTAAGATAATATAATGTGAATGTGAAATAGTGTGGTGGCATTGCAAAACTTTGTCACTGATGGTAAAAGGCGAATTTCCGGGGCATCCTGAGATTAATACCGTTCCGTGATTTTCGCTTTCTTACCATTTAAAAAAGAAAATAATTTACAATGAAAAAAATAAAGATTTTAGGACTGATAACTGTTGGATTATTACTGTCAGCCTGCAATTCCGGGAAAGACAATCCCAATTCGATTAAAGTAGGTATTACCTCCGGACCGGAACAGGAAATTGCGGAAACTGCCAGAAAAGTGGCCAAAGAAAAATACAACCTTGATGTGGAGCTGGTTGCCTTCAACGATTATGTCATTCCCAATGAAGCCCTGAACAACGGGGATATCGACGCCAATGCTTTTCAGCATGTCCCGTATCTGAGTGAGCAGTCCAAACAGAGAGGGTATAAACTTGCCGTAGTGGGAAATACATTTGTCTACCCGATCGTTGCCTATTCCAAAAAAATAAAAAACATCAGCGAGCTGCAGAATGGAAGTACGGTTGTTATTCCGAACGATCCAACCAACGGCGGCCGCTCTTTATTGCTGTTACAAAAAAATGGTTTGCTAAAACTGAGAGACGGAATCGGTTTATTACCAAAAGTCACTGATATTACTGATAATCCGAAGCAGTTGAAAATTATCGAAATTGAAGCACCACAGCTACCGAGAGTATTGGATGATAAGGAAGTTGTACTGGCGATCATTAACAATAATTTTGCAGCACAGGCCGGACTGGATGCAGAAAAGCAGGGAATTTTAAAGGAAGATAAAAATTCGCCTTATGTGAATGTGATTGTTTCACGAGAGGATAATAAAAATTCTGAAAAAGTGAAGAAGTTTGTAAAAGCTTACGAATCTGATGAGGTAGAAAAAAAAGCAGAAGAAATTTTTAAAGGTGGTGCCGTTAAAGGCTGGAACTAAATATGATAAAAGTTTAATATTAATGCATTTCACAGAAATTAGTTATTGCTAAGAGATTTTTGTTATTTATATATTTTTGCGGCATCATTCTATACAACGGAATGATGCTTTTTTGTTTTCTTTAAGTGAATGGTGAGAAATAACCAATTTCACGAAATTACATTTTCTCAATTTGAGATAATAAAAAAAATTCCTATTTTTGTTTTTAATCTAAAAAGGCTTTTTATGTTAAAGAAAACCGCCATTGTAAGTTTATTTACTTTTATTTCTGCTTCGTATATGGCTCAAAATAATACCATTCCCGTTTATTTAGACGAATCGAAACCTGTTGAACAGCGTATTCAGGATGCTCTGTCCAAAATGACGCTTGAAGAAAAAATTGCGATGCTTCATGCACAGTCCAAGTTCAGCTCTCCCGGAGTACCAAGACTGGGAATTCCTGAATTCTGGACAACCGACGGCCCTCACGGCGTGCGTTCTGAAGTAAAATGGGACGAATGGGATCAGGCCGGCTGGACCAATGATTCAATCATCGCCTACCCTGCCTTAACAGCACTTTCCGCAACGTGGAACAAAAACATGTCGTGGAATTACGGTAAAGCATTGGGTGAAGAAGCCCGCTATAGAAAAAAAGACATTCTTTTGGGACCTGGTGTCAACATTTACAGAACGCCACTCAACGGAAGAAATTTCGAGTATATGGGAGAAGATCCTTTTTTAACCTCAAAAATGGTGGTGCCTTATATTAAAGGTGTGCAGTCGAACGGTGTAGCAACTTCCGTGAAGCATTACGCCCTGAACAATCAGGAAATGTTCCGTCATACCAGCAATGTGATCATAGATGACAGGACATTATATGAAATTTATCTACCCCCTTTTAAAGCAGCTGTAACCGAAGGAGACTCCTGGACAATTATGGGAGCTTATGATATGTACAAAGGACAGTACGCCAGCCAAAACCAATATCTTCTGAATGACATCCTTAAAAAAGAATGGAATTATAAAGGTGTGGTTGTTTCAGACTGGGGTGCGGTAAACAATACCGAACAGGCGATTCACAACGGCCTTGACCTGGAGTTTGGAAGCTGGACCAACGGTTTATCGGACGGGCATTCCAATGCTTATGATAATTATTATCTGGCCCAGCCTTATTTAAAATTGATTAAAGAAGGAAAAGTTGGAACAAAAGAGCTTGACGATAAAGTGACCAGACTTTTACGTCTTGCCTATAAAACCACCATGAACAGGAATAAACCTTTCGGGAATATTGCTTCTGAAGAACATAAAGCCGTTGCTAAAGAAATCGGTGAAGAGGGAATTGTATTGCTTAAAAATCAGGGAAATGTTCTTCCGATTGACATCAATAAAGCTAAAAAAATTGCCGTTATTGGTGAAAATGCCATCAAGATAATGACCGTAGGAGGAGGTTCATCTTCCCTGAAAGTAAAATATGAAACGCTTCCTTTGGAAGGAATTAAAGCGAGATTCGGGAAACAGACAGATGTGCAGTATGCAAGAGGCTATGTAGGAGATATCGGCGGTGAATACAACGGGGTAAAGTCCGGACAAAACCTGAAGGAAGACAGGTCTCCAGAAGCTCTTCTGGAAGAAGCTGTAGCACTGGCAAAATCTTCTGATTACGTAATTTTCGTTGGTGGACTGAATAAAGCTGATTTCCAGGACAGTGAAGGAAATGACAGAAAAAGCTACGGACTGCCATACAATCAGGATCAAGTGATTTCTGCGCTGGCAAAAGCCAATAAAAATCTTGCCGTAGTTCTGGTTTCCGGAAATGCCGTGGCAATGCCGTGGGTAAAGGATGTTCCGACAATTGTTCAGGCGTGGTATCTTGGTTCTGAAGCCGGAAATTCTTTAGCCGCAGTTTTAGCTGGTGATGCGAACCCTTCCGGAAAACTGCCGTTTACATTTCCTGTAAAACTGGAAGATAATGCAGCACATCAGATGGGAGAATATCCGGGGAATAAGGAAGAATTGGCTGCAGGAAAAGGAAAAGACCAGAAAAACCCGATCAATATCAAATACAACGAAGGTATTCTGGTAGGATACAGATGGCACGATACGAAAAAGATCAAACCTTTATTCAGTTTCGGACATGGCTTAAGCTACACGACTTTTGAATTCGGAAAAGCAAAAGCGGATAAAAAAACAATGGCACAGGATGACAAAATTACTTTCACGGTAACGGTTAAAAATACAGGAAAAAAAGCGGGTGCCGAAGTGGCACAGTTGTACATCAGCGATCTGAAATCATCTGTTCAGCGTCCTGCTAAAGAACTGAAAGGTTTTGAAAAGGTATTCCTGAACCCGGGAGAGGAAAAAGAAGTAACCTTTACCATCGACAAAACAGCATTAAGCTTCTTCGATGCCGATAAACACGACTGGGTAGCAGAACCGGGAGATTTTGAGGCTTTAATCGGTAATGCTTCCGATGCTATTAAAACCAAAGTGAAGTTTACTTTAAAGTAGTTTTACCTTATTTATATTTCTAAAACGTGAATGCCCGGAATTTATCCGGGCATTTTTATTATTTAATAGTATCAAATGAGATTATCAAAGATACTTTTAATTAAAATTTTAAGCTTCTATAATCAGTTCCTTCTCGTATCCGTTGTACTTTTCCGTGATATAACCGTGTGGATTACAAATAACCTCGGTTTCTCCTATTTTATACCTGCAGGGCGTATGAATATGCCCATGGATCCAGTATAAAGGTTGATATTCCAGAATTAAACGCTCAAGATCCGAAGCATAGGCAGAAGTTAGAGGCTTCTTTTTAAAATGTTCGGGCACCGATTGAAGGCTTGGAGCATGGTGGGTAATGACTATATTTTGTAATTTTTTAGAATTTTCCAGACTTTCTTTCAGCCATGCTTTTGAAAACTGATGGATTTTATAAATATCAATTGATCTTATTTTTGAATAAGAAGGATCTCGACGGATCATTTTATAGTCGTTCATTCCGTTCTGACACAGAAAACCGTAATATCTGGGATCTCCGAATACTGAAAAATCTGTCCATAAAGTTGCTCCGTGAAAACGAATACCTTCAATATCAATACTTTCATCTTCCAAGACAAAAATATTGGATTTCGCGGCCGCTTCTTTTATTTTATTTAAAGTTTTAGGATGGGATCCTTTGTAATATTCATGATTTCCGAGCACGTAGATTACAGGCCTGTCACGAATGTAGCTTTTAATCCAATCAATTCCTTTGGTTCCCAGATTTACATCTCCCGCCAGTATTACTACATCGCAATTATCAAAAGATAAATCGGTTACTCCAAATTCCTGATGCAGATCACTGATGATTTGTATTTTCATTCTGCTAAAATAAAAAAGAACCGGCATTTTTTGCACCGATTCTTTACTTTATTAAATGTAATCATCAAGATTTTAATGAAGAATCTAAATCATAATGGCTCATTCAGAAAGCTATTCTACAATCATTTCAACCTCTTCTATTTTTATATTTCTGAAAATAAAATATAACAATACTCCCAATGCAGATAAAGCGTATATCATCAGAATAATTAAACTCAAGTTTCCCACTGCCCATTCTGAAGGAAAAATCTGGCTCATTAAAGTCATGAATGACAGTCCGATCCCCGCACCTAAGAAATAACTTGTAGACCCCACACTTGAGGCTACTCCATAATCTGAAGACGCAATATCCTGAACCCCTAACACTGACTGGGCGGTAAAACAGAATGTCATGCCTATCCCCGAAATACAGGCTGCGCCCATTAAAACCAAAGGCAAAGGATGTCCGGCAAACACTGAAATCAGCAGCAATAAAGCGCCTGCTAACATAAAGCTCCATCCGAAAATAGCCATCTGAGCAGAATCCAGCCTTTTTGAAATATGCGGCAAAACAAATTTGGCAACCAGCGCAGACATGATACTAAATGGAACCAGCATTAATCCTGCCGAAGCAGCACTATGATTCATATCTTTCTGGAGCATCAGTGAAATAAGGAACAAAAAGCCTATGAAAAACGCTCCCAACGCAACAAAACTAAGTCCGGATACTTTTAATGATCTGTGTTTCATCAATGATAAATCAATCAACGGCTGTGATGCTGATCTTAAACGGTAAAATAAGATTGTTAATAATGAAAACGCCATTAAAAAAGAGGAAACAACAGTTACGGTCTGTTCTTGAATATGAATAAGTTCATGTGTTCCGTAGGTAAGACTCAGAAGTCCCAACACCAATAAAATTCCAGATAAAGTGTCTGTTTTTTTTGATTTTTCAATAATAGTATCTTTAGGAAGATAGTAATAAGCAAGTATAAGCGTTACCGCCAAAACCGGAACATTAATAAGGAAAACCCAGTGCCAGCTGAGATAAGTACTGATAATTCCGCCTAATGAAAGTCCGCTTCCGGAACCTATGGCAGCAAATGAACTGAAGATCCCCACCGCGCGGTTTCTTTCCTGATCCCCCGTAAACGTATTGGTAACGACAGACATCGCAGAAGGCATGATGAATGCAGCACCCAACCCCTGCAAAGCCCGAAAAACAGCCAGCATTTCAAAACCGGATGATAATCCTGCGCCTAAGGAAGTCAGCATAAAAATTAATGAACCCAGAAGAAAAATTCTCTTTCGTCCGATTTGATCAGATAGTTTTCCGCCGATAATGAGAAATCCTCCGAAAAACAGCACATACAATGTTTGAAGCCATTGTACGGTTTCGGTACCGATACCGAACTGTTCCTGGATAGAAGGAATTGAGAGATTAACAATAGCGATATCCAGAGCTTCTACAAATGTTCCTGCCGATGCTACCATCAAGATGATCTTTTTTCTGTCCATATAGTTCATTTATGCTGCAAAATTACTATTTGTAGGACATACATTAAAATTTAAACACAAATTAAGAACAAATATTAAAAAATAAATATATCTAAAGAACAATTATTCTTATATTTAATTTTTAATGATATAAAACAGAACATATGGCAACAGAAAATTATATTCCGGACGAAAAAGATTTTGCAATCCTGAGAATTCTTCAGAAAGACGCCAAACTGAGTGTTCGGGATATTGCAGGAAAAATCAACCTGAGTCCTACCCCGACTCACGAGCGCATTAAAAGAATGGAAAAATCAGGCATCATTAAAGAATATACAACCGTTGTAGACCGTAAAAAAGTGAATAAAGGCATGATGGTGATCTGCATGATCGCCCTTAATATTCATAATAAAAAAACAGCAGGAAAATTTATAGAAGAGGTTGGTAAACTGAAAGAAGTTGTTGAGTTTTATAATATCAGCGGAGATTTTGATTTTATGCTGAAGATTCTGGCTCCAAATATGGATGAATTTCATGAATTTTTCGTGAATAAGCTCTCGGAAATTGAAGGCATCGGACAAACAAAAAGCATTTTTGTGATGAATAGTATTAAAGAAAGTGTACAGATTCTTTAATCATTCTGAAGAATAAATATTATTATCCAAAAATTCTCTACACAAATCCCAAGATATACACGATTTAGAAAAAATATTAATATATTTGAATTGTAAACATGATGAAAACTGCATCAATGGAGACCAACAAAAGAAAAGTTTTAATTATTGACGATCATAGTATTGTGAGGCAGGGCGTTTATCTGCTCATCAGAAAGCATTTCACCAATACCGAGATATTTGAAGCTTCTACATTAAATGACGGTAAATCGATCATTAAAAAGGAGAATATAAACTTCATTATACTTGATATTAATTTTCCTGAAGGCAACAGTTTAAATTTTGTTGAAAATCTTTCCATTGAATACGGCGACAGCATCAAAATACTCATTTTTTCCGCTCTTGAAGAAACAATTTTTGCTTTTAATTTTATTAAAGCCGGTGCACATGGTTTTTTAAGCAAACTTTCTGAACAGGAAGAAATCGTTAGGGCTTTCAGCAAGTTTTTTGAGACAGGTAAATACTTAAGTGACGAACTTAAAGAAAGACTGCTTGATAATATGATCCGGAAAAGCAATGCATCTCCTATTGAAATGCTGTCCATCCGCGAGCTTGAAATTGCAAGACTTCTTGTTGCCGGATTATCCAATAATGAGATTGCTTCCAAACTTTATATTCACAAATCTACTGTAAGCACCTATAAAACAAGGATTTTCGAAAAACTGGGAGTCAACAACATTCCTGCTCTTCTCAACCTTTTCAATCTGAACTGATTAACCGGTAAATGTTAAAATCATTTTTGTTCCTTCCCCTTTTTTACTTTCAATATTAAAGGATACATCAATAAACGGTAAAAGTTCTTTTACGATCTTCATTCCTAATCTGGAACCCGAGAAATCTTCAGCCTGCTTTAGTTTTGAAATCTCTTCTTCCGACATTCCCAACCCTGTATCTTCAATTACCAGGTGATAACGGCACTCGTTGGTAATACCATAAATATAGATAAAACCCTGGTCTGTATATTTAATGGCGTTATCAAGTATATTATGAATGATAATACTCAGAACATCCGGATTACTTATCAGAACATCATTTTTGCCTATATTATTCTGTATTTGTATAGACTTAAATTCAGCAGTATTCGCAAACAGCCGCATCCTTTGGAAAACGAAATCACGCAGCATGATATTTTCCCTGGTTTTATGATTATCGTAAATAAAAATTTTATTGTAATTAATGGTGGAATCTATAAATTCAAGTATCTGCGCGGAAGATTCTTTGATAGAACCGATCACTTTTTTTTCATAGCAGTCATCATCAGTATTATCCATAAGAATCTCGGTACTCATATTGATAAATTTGAGAGGGCTTTTGATATCATGGCTTATTGCTGCCACAAGTTTTTTTTGCCTGTAAAGCTGAGCGTAAAGTTCTTCCCGGGTTTTAGACAATGAACCTATGGTTTCTTTCAGTTCTCTGGTACGTTCATCAATTTTAGTATTAAGAATGAGAGACTCTTTTTCTATTTGTTTCAGCCTTATTTTGTAAAACGAGTAAAAAATCAAAAGCAATAGTACAATTGCGGATAATCTGAATAAGACAGTTTCCCAAAAGGCAGGCTTTACAAAGACATGTAATGTTTTGTAATTATAATCGGAAGAAAAATCTTTCAGTTTTCTTACATGAATCTCATGATTTCCGTTAGTAAGTGAGTTAATGCTTATTACCCTGCTATCGGACAATGGCTGCCACTTGTTATCATCAATTCGATATTCGATGTAGTCATTCCCCTGATTACCAAAATTCGTGTAGTCGACGAAAATTTTCACGTAACCGAAATTATTTTCAAGATTTAAAATACCGGAAATATTTTTTTCTTTTTCGTTGATGGCAATTCTGTCTAAGTAATAATCTTTACCAGGCGTAACAGGAAAAGCATTTCTTGCATTAATATATACCATTCCATTCATAGAAGGAAATATGATAGAGCCATTATGCATCAATCCGTTGATATTTGCACCACCGTTGAACTCCAAAGTCAGCAGACCGTCTGTACGGCTGTATTTATGAATATATACAGCGGTATTTCCATGGAGATAATAGTTTAGAAAGTTCTCTTTTTTAACCTGAAACAGGCCTTTATTTGATGAAAGCCAGTAATATCCTATTCCGTCGTCAATTACGCTATGTACCGCTGAAAGTACACTATTTTTTTGTGGTGGTTCGTATATTTTTCCGTCTTTATAAAGATAAAGGCCTTTTCCATAGGTTTGTATCCAGAAAAAATTATCGCCATTGTTGTTAATGCTTCTGAAAGTTATATTTTTGATAAGTGTTTTTCGTGTGCTTTTCTTTTCATTGAAAAGGTAAAGTCCGTTGTGTGCGGCAAGAAGCAATTCATCATTATTGACTTGTGTGATTCCTCTTACCGGAACATTGATCGCATAAAATTTTTCTTTTATAATTTTTTGGCTTTCAATGATTATGTAACCTATAAGGTCTTTATCTAATTTAAGAGAAACCCATATTTTATTTCCTATCGTACTGCTTATACCCCGAACTACCGTATTTTTACCGAAATTCCGGATCGTTTTAGCTTGACCCTGAGCGTAAAGAATGAGACTATGTTCGCTTTTCAGGAGAAATTCGGTTTTATTTTTAAGCGGAAGAATACCGTACGGATCTTTATTCGGAAAAGGAAAAGTTTTCACATATCCGTTGCAATTAAAGATATCGCCATCACCTGTAATCACCTCCTTATTATTATATGGAGTTATAGCATGAAAAATCGTTTTATCAGGAGTGTTATAGGCATTGATAAAATTTTCTCTAACTACTAAAAAGCCTTGTGAAACTGTTCCCAGGATAAGCGTTCTGGTACTATGATCATAATACATACATGTGATCGCAACGTTTTTAACCGTTTTACTGTCGCAGATCTCAGTTGATAATATCGTATTATTCTTATGTTCAATCACATAAACTTTGTTATCATTCCTTATCAGAAGCTGTTTATTAGCTGTATTGATGAAGAACTCAAAATCTTCTTTTTCTGTAATTCCTGTCTGACATTCTTTTATTTCTCCTGTTTTCTCTATTTTTTCGATTAAAGAAGGCTTCCTCATATAAAATAACTGGTCTCCCAGAATGAAAAACCGAAAGTAAGTATAACCATTCAAATCTCTAATGAATCGGCTTTTGCCGTCCTTTTGGTAAAAAAGTCTGTAATTGTCGATATAATAAAACTCCTTTTTTGTAATAAAAAAATAATATTTCCCTTTTTTTATTTTTTCAGACGTTTCTTTTAATATTTTCCAGAGGCTCTCTGCACCATGAGGTTTCAATTGCTTAAAAGAAGATGAATTCGTATCAGAGATTACCGAAAATCCCCTGCGGCTGATCAAAGCCGGAATATCTCCCGAATTGTAGAATGTAAACAGCCAGTCGTCATCCGCAGAGCCTTCTATCAGTAGAGTTCTGTTTTCAACCGATGGTAAATTCACATCATATGTCAGAAAATTCTTTCCGTCAAACCGTGCGATACCGTTATCAGTAGAGAGCCATATAAAGCCATATTTATCTTTTACAATTGATTTTATGGTATTTTGGGGAAGCTTACATTCATCAGCATTGTACCATTTTTCAAAATAATTATCCTGTTGTGCGGAGATCCGAACGAATACGAGAACAAGGAACAGTACGCAAAGATATTTCATATTGTGTTATAATAAGACAGTTAATATTTTGTAATACTAATACTACAACAAGTCATACAAATACTTATTAAAATTTAAAATAGTATTACATCTTCTATCTTTTCATAAAAATAACTTTGTGTTTGTAGTTTTACAGTTAACAATAATAGATGACAACTGTAAAATGTATATCAAAAATACATTTTTTTATGACATTTCACATATTATTTTACCATAATATGCAATTAGTAAAACAATTTAATGAATCAGATATAAAAAATTAAAAAACATAAACCTTGAAAAGCCTAAAAAGCAAATAATGAGAAAAAATTCGGATTCCTGATCATCACATGGCCTGTTGGGCAATTAGATTACTGATAGGCCATTGTTGAAACGGAATAAGAAAAATAAAATCCGGAAGGATTTTGAAGATGACACCTAAAACCAATGAAAATATTATATGATTTAAGAAGAAACATTTTGATTTTTACCGTTTCCCTATCAAAACTCTACGGCAATCACCAGAATGATTCTTTAAAATCTCAGAGAAAGAAAGTACGATATAAAAAAAGAAAGGATAAATAATAGAAATTTATTGCTGCGAGAAATAAGAAAACATTTCCTTATAAGATTCTAAAACACATAATGATTAATTAAGTATTCAGATATTGCAGAGACTTTTACTCTGCATTTCTGAAACTTAGATGAAAAAACACAAATTCAAACACATGCATTTTAAGATGAAGATAAAATTATTCCCATACATTAAAAGTTTTCTTAAAGGTTTGAGCACACGTGAGATTCCAGACGATTTCAAAGTAAAGGAATTCATTGCGGAACGATAAATTGGATGATCTTACGTTCGTTCCGCAGCTCATAACATATTTATGGTTTACATCATTGTTTTGAAAACTTTCTATAAAGTATAATCATAACATTCTCAATTGAAACAAACATTAAATGAACCCTAACTATTTTCTTTAACAGCTAACAGAATATCCACAGTGATTAACTAAAATTAAATTGTAAGTATTGAGTTCATTTAGAAAACAAAAAAGAGTTTAAAACTTTAAAAATCACGATAACGAAATGGCTTATAATTTCCTGTACGGCCTGTATAAGAAGCCTTAGCAATATATTAAAAACTTTATGGAAAGATCTGTACCTAATTATAAAAAAATCTTCGAAGATATTATCAGCAAAAAATGTCCTGAAAAATATACTTTGTGCAAACATATACTGAATAAACGCGAAATATCAGCAATGGATGTTCTGCGGCTGAATGATATTATTTTTGATAAAAAAACAGCATCTGATGTTACTAATCAAAAGCACAAAAGCTACGACAGCTGCACCATTACTGAAATTCTGAATTATCAAAAGGAAAATAATCTCAGTAATGTAGCAGTATCCAGACATTTTAATTTAAGCCGGAGTACAGTAAGTAAGTGGAGAAAGACATTCTCTTTACCACAGAATAATAATTTTTTGTAATTCCATTCTATCGAATTACACTGAAAAATATAATAACCGCCTTTTCAGAGCAGTTTCTTTACTGTAAAATGTTTCCAAGTACAATCAGAGTTTCAGCGATGTACACTAGAGATAGTAGAGATATAAAATACCAATATGTATTTTACCCGGAAATAAATTTTGGTTGATAGTTTTGATTTTTCCTGCTGCTCTGGAAGGCTTTACTCATATTATCACAAATTTCTTAAAAAATCGATTGTACAAATGCTAAAGAGATAGTTTCTCATACCAAAGACGGAATCTTTTCGTATACCATTCTACTTTATTTTCATTGAAAAAAACATATAATAGCGTTTTCTCTCCATACCATGTTTTTTTAAGCTGAAATATCAAAATATCATCATTGTCAAGTACTCTTGTATAAGATTCCAATGTCGCCAACACATCTTCTTTCTTCATATGCTGAAGATTGGGAATAAAATTGTTTTCCTCACTTTGCTTAGATTTCTTTTTCATTTCAGGTTATGTTTTTATATTAATCACAATATATATATCAAAAAATTACGGTTATGTTCAAGAAATCTCCAATTAAGAACATTTATTTACAACGACAAAGTTGTTATAAAAAATTTATATTCCCTATTTAATGATACTGTAGCAAGAATCTATATATATATAAAGTTATTGAAGTTGTAAAAAAAAGATTGTAAAACTTTATAGGCTTTACATACATATTTAACTTACAACATGTAATATTAGTACTATTAAGATTATTTGATTACTTACATATTATTTTTTCCTAGTTTCGATTCGCTACATTATAGAGTATGGCAATCCAGATCGTGGAGAGCAAAAGTGAAAGACAGGTAATTCCAAGGCCGGATTTATAAAGGCTGTACTCTATAATTCCTGATTTATATGCTACAGACAATGCCAGAATTCCAAACTCTCCCGTTTGTGAAAGTAAGGCTCCGCCATACCAGCTTTCCCTCCACCCGAATTTCAACAAACGGAACGTTATTGCAGACATGACACTGTTACTGGCTAACACAAAAAAAGTCCCCAGAAGAATTATGCTAAAATTGGAAAAAAGGTAAGGAATATCAAGCCTTAATCCTATCGACACAAAAAAGAATGTAACGAAAAATACTTTAAAAGGAGCCAATGAATGCTCCAGCCAGCTGAATGTTGTTACCCTTCCTACTACAACACCAGCCATAAAACTTCCAAAAGCACTGCTTATTCCCGCTACCTCAGCCAATAATCCGGAAATAAGACATATAAATAATCCGAAAAATACCTGCAGATCATGATCTTTTTCAATTGAGGCGAAGAATTTCGGGAGTTTTATTTCCCGGAAAGTCCTGATTCTTTTAAGGATGAGGAAAATAACACCACACAATACAACCGGAAAAATGATAGTAAAGCTATGAAAATCCTGTTTATTCCAAGCTTTCAACAAAGTAAGTACAGGAGCTAGAAGCAGATCCTGAAATATGAGTATATTTAAAATCATAATACCGAAAGTTGTTTTTAAAGTCTGATGTTTGTTTAAAAACTCACTGACCACCGCGGTACTGTTGAAAATGAATAAAATAGCAATAAGCAAAATACTGTTCATGGAAAGACCTGCAAAATATCCCACCAGAAATGCACAGCCTATACTCAGAAGAATTTTAATAAGCTGTGCAACTATTGGTTTTATAAGCAGGCTTCTGTTGTCCGGTACATTGATTTCCATTCCCAGGAAAAACATAAGCAGCAAAATTCCTATTTCTCCTATCGTTTCCGTTTGCTCAGGATCTGTGAAAACTCCTGAAATGTGTGGCCCGAGAATAATTCCTACCAATATATAAGCAATAAGATAAGGCTGATTAAATTTTTTCAGAACAAACATAATTCCCAATGTGGTAAGGCACAAAATTGAGATCGACCAAAGTAATCCGTTCATAGCTTATTGTTTTAGAGTACAAATAAAACAGGTACGACAAAAATTGGTTTTCCTTTTGGAAAACCAATGTATAAACTGATTAATAACTAATTATTGAACCTCTATAAGGCGAGGCGCCTGTTTTTTGGCTTTTTCCGATTTCGGAATGGTAAGTTTCAGAACACCGTTTTCGTATTTTGCTTCAATGTGTTCTTCATCAACCACATTTTCAGCCAGTTCAATACTTCTTCGGAATGACTGATAGCTGAACTCTCTTCGGATATAGTTCTCATCTTTTTCTTCTTTCTGATTTTTTCGTGAAGAAGAAATCGTGAGTACATTTCCTTCCAGCGTAATTTCAAAATCCTGTTTCTCCATTCCCGGAGCAGCCACTTCCACTTCAAAATTTTCGGTATTTTCACGAATGTTCACCGAAGGAAGTGTAGTCAGTGTTGACGAAAAATTGTTGTTGCCCCAGTTAAAAAGTTCGCGGCTAAAAAAGTCATCGAACAGTGTACGTGGATTTGCAGGGAGCAAACTGCCATTGTTTCTCTTAACGATTGACATAATTTACGAGTTTTTAAAGGTTAAACAATATACTTAATGATCGTAACCTATTCATTACAAACAATATACCATCGAAAAATTCTGAAATTTTGTCATTTTTAAACTGAAAAATTGACAGTCAGTATGAAAAAATTTCACCCTGAAATCACTTAAAGCTGCCAAAGAAGTCCAGCATTGATTGTAAAGCTGTTTCAGAATGCATGATTTCTCCATTTTTAACAGATTCTTCTGCAGCTGAAGAAGCCCTTTTTCTCATTTCCGATTCATAGCCGGCAATAGCTTCCTTTATTGTCGAATAGTTTTCAGATGTTAAACATTCACTCAGGTGCAACGCATCTTTCATCGCCATATTCGCTCCTTCTCCCGCAAATGGAGGCATAACATGCGCCGCATCGCCAATAATGGTGACATTTTCTAAAGATTTCCAGTACTGATCAAACGGCATACAGTAAATAGGACGAGGAATAAACGGTATTTCCGCACTTTCAAACAATTCAAGCCAGATGCTGTTCCATTCTGGATACATCTTTTTATACCATTGGATAATTTCAGACTTATCGGAATAGTTCAATCCGCTTGTGGATGCCCAGTCTTCATCGGCTTTAAAACCGGCATAAAAACCGATTGCCCCTTTTTCTTTCTGTCCCATCAGGAGGTTTTTTTGATTTCCGAAAGCCATAATTTTTCCGGCTCTCAAAATTGTATTAATTTCAGGAGCATTCACATCAGCATCCGGAATATTTCCCTCCAACATTACAATTCCCGTATAAAAAGGCTTGATTTCCGTTATATAAGGACGAATTTTTGAATTTGCCCCGTCACATCCGATCACGATATCTGCATATACTGCAGGCTGATTTTTAAAATGCAACATCCAGCCTTCATTTTCTTTCTCCATCGACAGAAAATGACTGTTCCACACTATTGTATTTTCATTTAAAGAATTCAGCAGAATTTTTCTTAAAGTCCCGCGGTCAATTTCCGGCCGGAAGTGTTCTTCTTCGAAATTTTCATCAGATTTAGCATCATGATCGCTGAACCAAACCTTTCCATCTTCATCCATGATCTTAGTTTTATCTGCACCGGTCATAAAGTTTTCTTTAAATACTTCCAGCAAACCTGCAGCATGGATAGCAGCCAGTCCTGAATTCTGATGCATATCAAGTAGGGAACCCTGAACACGGGAATTTTTATCAAAATCCCTTTCGTATACTTTTACCTGTACTCCTTTCATCTGTAAAAGTCTTGCCAGAGTCAGTCCTCCGGGGCCGCCGCCGATAATGGCAACGGATTTGTTTTTTATCAGCATAGTTTTAAATTATGCTGCAAAGTTATTTCTTAGGAAAAACTAAAAATTGTAAAAATCGGTCATTATCATTTTTAAAAAGTTCTTTTGGCGAAACACCAGAAAGTTTTTTAACGTCTTTTATAAAATGTGACTGATCCGAAAAATTAAGCTGGGGAAAAAGAATCCCGTCTTTGATGTATTCCAATGACTTTTGAAAACGAAGTATTTTGCAGTACATTTTTAAGGTAACGCCCAAATATTTTGTGAAATACCGGTTAATCTGCCTTTCACTCCAGTGTATGGTTTGTGATAATTCTTTAATGCTGATCTCACCGTTCGCCTCAAAAATCAGCCGGAATAAATTTCGTTTTCGTTCATCAATTGAATTACTGAGATGTTTTTTTATTGCATGGGAGGCTTTGTCACAAAAATTTTCAAAATTATTAAGATCCTCTTCCCTAAACCCCCAGAAATTTTCAGGCAGTTCTTTTCCGTTGTTGATAAGTTCAGCAATCGATTCATTGAGAATATATTCCAGCGCCAACGGATTAAAACTGATGGAAAAAAACATGGCAATATTCTGCTGCGGCATTGTTTTAGGTTTTGTCTCAAGGCCCATCAATACTGTGAAAAACCGTCCGTCTGTTGTCCGGCACAGGAGAAGATCAATTCTGCCGTTAGGAATGATGATCCCTTCTTTGCACTCAGAAATATTGCTTAATGAAGAAAATCCATATACAAAATCAGCAAGCTTTTCGGCTGGCTTTTTAAAATGATATTGGAGTGGCAGATGCATTTTTAATTGAAAGAATAAATATAATGTGATATCGAAACATACAATAAATTTATTTATGATTATTCTTTAAAAGTAAGTAAAATCATCAAATAAAAATATGGTAATACAAGATCCACAATAAATTATAAAATCCAACTATTTTCTGATACAGTATTTAAAGAAGTTTTTATTAATGGTGGCTTGTGTACTATCCGGTGTACAAAAGCGGTACATGATCCGGAATACATTTTCTTTGACGAAGCCACCTCAGCTTTAGACGCCAATATGAAAAAGTAATTATAGAAACCCTGGAACAGTTTTTTAAAGGTAAACCGCTATTGTAATTGCTCACAGATTATCAACCGTAAAACATGCCGATAAAATTATTGTTTTAGATAAAGAAAAAATCGTGGAAGAAGGAATGATGCAGAATTGGTAGCTTTAAAAGGAGAATATTATAGACTCGTTAAAAATCAACTGGATTAGGCAATTAAATGTAAAATAATTCATCAATGTCAGAATTACTTTTTATATTTGAATCTAATTAAAAGCGTTATCCGAAAAGCTACAAGAGAGTAGGAAAAAACCAAAAAAAAATAATTTTCATGAAAAATTTAAAAAAACTATCAAGAGAGAATTTAAGGACAATTAAAGGAGGAGCTATGTGTCTTGGTTGTGGGTGTGCTACCAATGGTGCTAAAAGTTTATGGAATGGTGCTTGTGTAGTATGTGAAAATAATATTGTTGTATTATGCCCAATTGAGCCATGCGAGCTCTGCGGGTAGTAAAACAATTATTTAGGGTAAGTGGGTAATCAAAAAAGATTACCCTCTTAATAAAATTAAAGTGAGTTTTGGATAATTTTATCAGGATGTTTTAAAGCTTAAAAAACTCATAGATTCTGTCGCTTCAGATCAGCTGCTTTCTTTTCCTGTTAAAGAAGCTTCTCATTTTAAACGGAGTGAACTTCAGGGTGATTACAATAGTTTTGCAAAGCTTTTCAGGATGCGAGTTTGTTTACACGTTTGCAACCTTATGCTCCTGAAAATATTACTACCAATCTGAGCATATCAGAATCCAGAAGCAGGATTGCTACTTAAAGCAACAAAAAAACTTGAATTTGCAAAGGCAGAACTTTCTCGAAAAAGCATCAGCGGTCGCAGGAATATTTAATAAGGTGTGGAATTATTGAAGGAAAAGTAAAGAACATCTCACTCATTCCTGATGATAAATACTTACAACATGTTACGTGGTTTTAAAAGACCAAATTACAAATATTTCGTACAGAAGGAACACCTCTTCATCAATATGCAATTCTGAAATCATTACCATTACGATTCGCTTCATCAGAATATACGCACCACCGAAGTGTGAAAATTTTATAATTACCTGATAATCAAATAAAATAAAGAGAAATAAATCACAGAAAAGCTAAATTATTTCCCGATACAGTATCTAAAGAAGTCTTTATTGATGGTGGTTTACACAATACGAGGTGTACAAAAGTGGTACACAATTAAGATGCTGCAACATCTTTTTTTTCTACTTTTCCGCACGAATCTCGTCACATTAAATTACTATAAACCAATATTTTATGTTTTTTCTAGATAAATTAAAAAAAACAATTGTACTACTTCCGTACACCTCCAATCCTATAAATTACTTTAAATCAGGTAAATAACATTTCCCGAAGCGACTGTGACAATTGATACATCTCGCCTGTACACCTCAATTTTCATCTATTTCTAGGACGAAGTAATTTACAATTCTAACAATCATTTCTTCAGCCATTTTTGCATATTTCCCTGAAGCCTCATACCTTCATTAATAGTAGAAACATCGACTCTTACATTAGGTGTATACTTTACTCTAATAATATGCCGAACAGTTGCCCATTGTGCATTAGCTACTACATCCGAATCACCAGAGTTTATTCTCTTATTATAATCTTCTAGAGCAAGGTAAAAATTATGCTCCATTTCAAATCTTGTTTTGGGTGGTATCATATCTGTAAATTTACAATTAGTGTCTTGGAAAATTAGATGACATCGCTAAAGTTCGTACCATTTCCGTAATTGTATTAAGATCAAATCTTTTATTGGGAGAACTTCGAACCTTTAATAGGTCATCAGTACTTCTTTCTGTTCCTCTCGCAAAAGTCATTTTTCCTGACTTTACAGCTTCAACTAGAATATTTAATTCTCTTTCAAAATCCTGTCGGGAATCTCTGTTCTCTTTTCTACTGTTGAACATAATTAATAATATTAAAAATTTCATCTATATTATCACGGCTTACTCTGCTATGTATCGCCACATTTAAGGCGTGACGTAAGTATTCGTTATATCTTCCGACAATTAGATCTTCCGGAAAACTTCTCCACAAATATCGATCTGACCTCTTTACTTCTTCTTTTGTTAAAGGAAAACAATACTGATCAATAAGTTCATCGAGCTCAATGCAAAATTGCTCATTCAAAAATAGACGCAAGTTGAGTTCATCTAAAACATCATAAATATAAGTCAAGTGAGAATCATCACTAAAATACACTTCACCTGCTAAAACGAGAGTATTAGGTATGCTGTACTCTATAAAATCATATAAATCTGTGAAACCAATTCTGTTAAGTTCAATTGAGATATCTCTTAAATTCTTTTTAATCGTTAAATGCTTTATATTTCCGATTTCTCGCAAAATGTCTACATTTTGTGATAAGAAATCCCGAATAATTACAGGTGAATCTTTGGAAACGTTTTTCAGAATATAACTTGACAATTCAGTAGACGGCGTAGGTATATTGGAAAGACAGGACTCGAACAGACACCTTACTGTAAAATCAGTAAGTTTACATAGACCTTGCAGGACTTCCATTGCATTATCTCTAACTTCACTATTAGGAAGATTTAGATGCCAAATAATAAAGTCTGCTATTTGGTCATCAGCACTTTTAAATTCCGTATGTTCATTGATCCATTTATATTTTTCCTGCACATCTATAGTCGGCCTTACGATATAGTTAAAATGATCTGAAACAATTTGATACAATTCGATAACCTGCTCATCCCTAAGTCTTCCCTGTAAAAAGACCATTAATTCCTTACAAACATTCCAGTATTCGTCGTCGAAATTTAAAATATTTGCTCTAAGATTTTCTAGGATAGATTCCTGGTTTTCAAAAAGCTTTATAATATTTTTTTTTGCTAAATCTGTGCTGGAAGACCAGTTATTGAACCAAATGCTTCTTTTATCGTTTTCAAAAATATTAAGACCCTCCCTAATTTTTTCAACTTTATTATATGAATTATCACCTTCCAAAGACTCATTGAATACATCATAGACATTCTTCTCTTTTATCGAAGAATCTTGAGCCAAAGCTTCCGGATCATAGTCAGCTGCCCATCTTATATTATGATGTATTAATAGAGCCCTCAACTTAAGAATTATGGTGGACGATAAATGTTTCCCCAGAGAACCAAGGATCTCTCGTTTGCAATCACCATCCATTTCGTCCCTTCCAATTAGTTGTGCTACAGATTCGCACACTTCATCGAGATTTCCATCCTGTAAAATTTCTACTCGGTTTAAAGCTTTTGCGATTTGTTCACCATAATAAGAGATATATCTGGATGTATCATCATTAATCGCAAAAATTTTACAAAGTCCAAGTATCAAATACGGATTGCAGTTAACTGTTTTTGAAATTAGTAAAACGCCGCGGGCCTCATTGATATTTCTTGCGCCCAAACAGTAGCCATCACCTAAACGGGGTGCATCAAAATCTGATGATTCAGCGTTATAATTTAAAATAGCCGGCAGAGGTAAGACTTCGAACTTATAGTAATTCAAACCTTTCTGTAAATGTTGATTCAGTATTAGGGAGCTTATAAATTCTTCCTTATTATTTCTGACATACCTTTGGAAAGTCATTTCTCCTGAAGCTTGATCTAAGATAGAGGCATACATGGTTAGAACATTTTCAGGAGCTGATTTATAATTATCTAAAACAGTATTAATAAGCATCAATTGAGATTCCTTATACCACGTTGGTCCCATCGATGTATCAAGCATTTCTTGGAATACCTTTTCAGATTCATCTTGTAAACGAAGTAAACTGTAAATTTCAGTAATCTTTAGAAGGTCGGCTGTTCTCTCCCATCTGTTTTGAACACCATTAAGCACATGCTTTTTCCAAATCTCCACAAAAGGCATAACAAGATTATCTTCGACTTTTAACAATAATAAAGCGCGTATTATTTTACATAAAGATTCTCTAAACCCCTCAGAGTATAATCCTAATTGGTAATTGGTATTGTCCTCTAAGCTTTTCAAAAATATAGTTAGATTTTCGGGATCAAATTCATATACTAAAGGAATTAACTTTTTAAAAACTTCGGGCATCAATTTTTCAGGTAATTGATAAGCTCTATCCCAATAGCTTCTACGATCGAAATTAAAATTAAAAGTGTTGATTATTTTTCTAAGAGTCAATTTTAGGTAACTTTCCTTTGAGGATAACAGTTCAGCAGATTTAAAGAGGTAAGCCTGCCCTTCGAAATAACAAATTTCTGATATGAGATCGACCAGATCCTGCTCCCAGGATTGATGATTCCATTGCTTTTGTTTAATGCTAAAATTCTCTGAATCATCTTTAAATCCTAAAGAGTTATTGTGCAGACATAGATTAGCGAAATTTACCATATTGACATCAACGCCGTTCTCAAATCGTAGATTGAAATCTTTAGTTTCTAAAAAATAATCATCAATTACACTTTGTAAAAGCTCAGGTTTAGTGGTAACTTTCAAAAGAGCTAAAATTAAAATCCTCTTTGTCTGATCAACTTTAACGTATCCATAATTTTCTATCAAAAATTCCGTACTAGCAGCCAATTTTTTTTGATTATCATCAGTATTGAAATCCGCTAAATTATATCCATCTAATTCATCATTATAGATTAATAGAGATGTTGCAAAAATTCCTGCCCAACTATCATCAACCGTAATAACACCATCATCAATTACTGCATTAATATTCAGAGAAGCATCGTAGTACCTTAACAAATATGCGTTGTTCCAGGCACTTGAATGATCTATTACATATTTGAGAAGTGGTGAATCATTAAAGCCTATTTTTGTTATTCCTGAAGTTGGATTAATTCTAAATAAATTTAAATATTCCCAGACCTCATTTTGTCCATTGTCAAAATCTTTTCCACTGCCTAATATGATTGTTCTGGCTTTTGAAATAAATAATGACGCTGGAACTCCCTCTTTACTATTCATTCCGGTATGAAGCTCTTTTCGGTATTCTCTTTCAATTGCACTTTCTAAAATACCAGCTTCATCAAGTGCATCATTTTCATAAAAATGCTGTAGGAATAATGTAGCGTCATTAATATTAACAAGCAATATATTTCGCCTTACCAAGTATTTTAAAGCATGAGTATATTTTTCCTGAGCAATCAGTGCCAGAGCCATCTCGAAAGCATATTCTACCCAAACGCTGTTGTATCTGAAATCAATTCTCTGCAGCAATAGTAGTAGCCTAATCAACTGTGTCGTCTGTTTAAGCTGGATAGATACTTCCAGAACTCTCTTTATATCATCAACAATAAGATCAGGCTCAACATGATGAGTTGCTAATTTATCTGCCCATATCTGATTGCAATTTACAATGGCCTTATCAGGATTACTTGAAAAGGTATTATGATAAATTAAATTAGTGATTGAATAGATTGTATCAGGAAAGCTTTCACAGAATTGTACAATAATATCATGACATTCTGTAGCTAGAAGTGGTAACTTTTTTAAAATATAGTCCTTAAATGAATTATGATATAATTCCAATCTGCCATTTTTAATAAGATGAGAAATCTTAGCAATAACCGAATAATAATGTCTCCTAATATCTTCAGGAAGAATTTTAACAAAATCTTCTTCATCTACAGCTTGTCTCAATTGTGATAGTATCAAACATATCCACAACTTGTTGCTATCCTCATAAATACCTTCCCAAATTACATTATAATAATTTTCAATATCTCCACTAATAGAAGGGATGTTTTCTACCCAATCCCTAAGCTCTTCCTCATCTTCTGAAATTTCAGACCTTAATATATAATTTATTAAGTAATTTAAATACAGAGGATGACCTTCCGATTTAATAGCAATTTTTTGAATACTTTCAAAATCCACTTTTCCCTGAAATTTACTTTCACAATAAAATTCGCAGAGGCTTATTTCCAGCGGAGTTACAACAATGGTTTGATCTTCATTAATTAAATTTCTAATATTGATGGGTAAAATATTTTTAGAAGTGCAGGAAAGCACGCATCTTAAATTCTTAGGTAGGACGATTGGAATAATTTCTAAAAATTCTTTAAGATTTTCGATCTCGTCAAGCCCGTCAATAAAAAATAATCCTAATTTATCTTCCCTTTCCAAATATTCACCCAAATCCTCAAAATTAGAAGATAATGATTCCATCCTTTTATCAATTGACTCTCCGCTTTTTGGTGGTAACTCACCCGTCAATTCAATCGAAATAGATTCTTCCACCCAATTAAGAAAGTTTTCTCTTGATATTCTTAAACTTTTAGGCTTAGAATCATTTGGGATTTTTGTAAAATATTTTCCTAGAATTAGACAATTTTCATCAGGAGTGTAAGATGCTATATTTGTAGTTTTACCTGTTCCCGGATTCCCTTCTAATAGAATCCAGTTATTATCGTTTTTAATAACACGATCTAACCTGTCAACAACCTGGTCATTGGCGACCATATTTTCTATGTCTTTTTTAAGCTGAGTAGGAATTTCATTTAGTACTTCCTCCCTTAGTATCTTAATTTGAAATTTCGAGAGCAGATCAGAAATTTTATTAATAGAAACCGCGCCAATTTTATTATCAAGCTGTTTTAGACTTATACCAATCACTCTTCCGGAAGACATGATGGGAGCACCAGAAAGACCACTATAATCATAATCAGATTCAATATTGGAGCAGTTTAAAGTAAAATCATATTTTTCACCTTTAATCAACTGATTAATGGTTCCGAAAATTCTTAAACCCTGATTATCCCCTTTGTAAGGAAAACCAAATGAATTCCAATTGTTATTGATCTGAATAGAGGTTTCAGTCAGAGGCAGATAAAAGGAATTTTTATTAGCAACTTGAAGAAGACAAATATCATTTTCCATATCAGTATGCAAAATAGAAGCATTATAAACTTCTCCATCAGTTGTACGAAAAAAAATAGAATCTTCATCAATTTCTGAATCTAAGAAAATATGATATGCAGTCATTATCGTATCAATAGTGATAAAAAAACCTGTTCCATATTCTTTTTTATAGATTATTTGCACAACCGAAGATTCGACAAGTGCCGGGCTAACAATTCTATTCATAGATTTAAAATGTAATTGAGATTGGTTTTTTAGTTTTATTTTGTATTATTCTGTAATTATATTTTTTTTGCAGGTCTTCATTTAAAAATCCTTCCAGTACATCTAACTCATAATTGAAATATAATTTCCTGGTAAAAGTTGTTTTCCTACTTATAATCCTTGCAATAGTTTCCAAATCCGGATGATTATGCGATAAACCGTTTGTACTGATTATATAATTTTCTGAATCTATAAAATTCAGCAATTCTGGACTTGTATTGTTTTTACAACCATGGTGTGAAATTTTGATAAGATCAAATTTAATGGGAAATTCCTCGGCCTTGTAATGTTTCTGAAGATTTTCAAGGATGAGGGATGGATGGCTGTCTGCTAAAAATAAAAATTTTAAATCTGCATATTCCAAAACGAAAGCGATAGAGCTACCATTTGTCGGCGAATCATCTTCCGAAAAGGGATCTTTCAACAAATTCTCTATACTTATTTCTGTTGATGCATTGATATTCTTTTTCTTAAGTCTTTTTTTACCTTTCTCCTGTGAAAGAATATACTCAAAAATATCTTCGTTGAAGTTTGTTAATTCTTCGTCAGAAGAATAGCCTTTAGTAAATAATTCTCTTTTCCAGTACTTCTTTAAATCGAGAAGCTTTTCATTATTGGGAGACAAGATTCTAAAAGTTAAATCATCGTCATAAATCACATTGCTGGTATCAAAAGATATATGGTTATTTCTTAAAAAGCTATCTCTACTTTCAAAACTGTTTTTTCTCAAAAGAGAAGCCAATGTTGAGCCTTGTACAGCTGAAATATCGCTATCTATAATTCCGTCTTTCTCATCTTTTAATTCATAATTAATCATCATTGAATGTGCCGGTTTTCCTGGGAAGGTTATTCCATCCTCAATAGATTTCAGATGTTTGTAGGAATTATGCCAAATATTTTCAATTTCTATAATTGAATTGTTATTATTCTCTTCTATTAATTTGATAATCCCCGAGATATGATCGTTGTCTACATGAGTAACAATTAAGTGATTGATTTTTTTTTTAAGCAAATTCAGTTCTCGTAAGATTGGCTTTAAAAATTCTTTATAGGTGTTAACATAACCACCATCAATTAAAATATTATCTTGATCAGTTTCTAAAAGAAAACTATCACCGTTATTAGCAGGAAAAATTGTAATTTTCATAAATTTATCTAAAATGGAACCATTGACCAATCTTCTTCACTATCGTTAGTAATGGAATTAAATAGTCTATTAATATCCAATACTTCATTTTTTAAGTTATCTTCAAAACCTTGAATCTTTGTGTCGCTAACGTTATTTTTCTGTTTATTACCATCAACTTGGGATAAAGTATCAAATTCATACTCTTCAATAACTTCTGAAACGTCCAAACCAATGTCAGCATTAATCTTCGCGGCCTCTTTCTTCCTTTCACTTATGATATCCTCTAACTCTTCAATGTCTTCAGTTTGATCAATTCCAAAGGCATCTGTCATATATTTATCACTTACTTCCTCCCAAGATTTATTAATATTATTCTGAATATTGTAGTAAAGATCAGTGTTGTTTTCTTTAGCCTCTTTGATCACGTCAAACAACACTTTATTCTCCTTCATGAGATTAGAAAAAGATTTTATTAGGTAGTGAGAAGGAATATTTTTTGAAAGAATTTCAAGTAAACCTGGGAGATTATTAATTAGTGAGATTAAGTTATTTTCAGCTACGTATTTTAAGATTTCGGCCAAATTATCTCTATCATCCCAACTTAAATAACCTATATCTAAATCATTTATTCGTTCTAGTAATTCAACTTCAATTTCATTTTTGTTGAATAAACGAATAAGAGTAGTTATAATATTTAAATGAGAATCACCATTAAACCCCTTTAGAAATTTTTTCTTTTCTACAAAAATCTCATACAATTTCTTTCTACTATTTTTTTTAGAAAAGTTTATTCTTTTTTCACCTTTAACTATTGTAGTTCCGATTCTATATTTAAATTGTTCAAAAAATAATGATGAATGAAGTAGTTGTAAATACTCTTCATGTGAAGTTTGAAAATATTCATAGATAAAGTCTTCTATTGAAGGATTAAAAAAACTATATCTGACAGTATTTTTATCGATCGTTCTAATGATAAAACCACCAACTAATTCGCTTAATGCAGAATTATATTCATTTCCCTTTCTTTGATAATTGTTATTCTCGACCTCGTAGTTTATTCTACTATTGAATGCTTCTTTTAATCTTTCATCAGTAATGTAATAAATACCACCTCCTAATGAAAACATAGTTAATAAAAGTAATCTAGAAATTTGAGTAATTTGAATAGTAAAAGGCTTTTCCCATATTTTTTTTGGATCATTTAATATTTCTAAAATTAACTTTTCTGAATATTCTGAATCAACTATATTATTTTTATTCGTAATTCCTTGAATTAATCTAGGATTATAATACTTATGTTTAATAACTTTCCAATGGAAATCATTTTGAAAATAAATTAACTTTTGCTCATCTTGTAAATCTGACAAATAAATATGATTATACAGAATTCTCGCTTTGTCCCAATCTGAGTAATTTTCAACTCTAACTTCATAATTTGAAATATCAATATTAGAATTTTGAATTTTATCAGAAATATTTTTTGCCTGATTTAAAACAGTTGTTCTACAAGTCAATATCAACCGCTTAAATTTATCACTTTTGATTCTTTCTATGAGATTTACAATAGCAGAATCTGCATTTCTAGAACTATATAAATCTAAGGTAATAGCTCCTAAGAAATCATCAATAAAATACTTGTTTTTTTCCATGCAAAAATGCATCCTCTGCTTCTGTTATTTCTCTTACATATATTAATTCAAAACCCTCTGCCAATAATTGGTAAGTCAGCATATTAGCTAAAGTTGATTTACCAATTCCAGGAGCGCCGGTTATTAATATAAAATGATTAGTATTTAAAATATCAACAGCATTATTATGAGTCTTGTTTGGTACATACAACGTAATTTCTTTTACTATTTTTTCCTTGTAAAATTCTGATCTCCCTTTAACTCCATTTTTGAGGATTTTTTTAATTATATCAACAGATGATAACCAAAGTTTAAAATGTCTTTCTAAAACTTCAGGATAATCTCCAAGCCATTTATTTAAGTCTTCTTTTCCGATTATGTCAGATGTAGATTTTATAAAAGGTGTAAAAATATTTTTAATATCCTCTTTATCTTGCGGAGATAATGGTAATGACGTACAAAAAATATATCTTTTAGGTTCTAATGATACTACTTTATGAATTTCTTTATTCTTTAACTCTAATTTTAATTTAGAAATACCAGAACTTAAATAATGTTTAACTTGAACAACTATTTCGTTTTCATCATTTATAGTAGAATATCTCAAATCAATTCCTCTGTCGGGACCTGGTTTGAAAGATTGAAATTCGATATTTAGTTTCTTTGACAGCAAATCTCTGGTCAATTCCTCTAAATCTCTATCATTTAGGGTCGAAAAATCGTAATTAGCCATTATGATTAATTTTGATGCATTTTCAAATTAATTCTTTTTTGCGTCAACCCATAATTTTTGAATTTATATCTAATGAATGCTGAAGCCATATCTTCGTGAGTAGAAATCACTAACTGGTTTGAATAAAATTCATTTCTTAATAATTCGATAAACCCAACCAGATTGATCTCATCCATTGTTTGAACAGGGTCATCAATTAAGATAATTTTATTTTGGGAGTATTTTTTGTGTAGTGCTAAAGTAAAAGAAATTATTAAGGCAGAAAGCTGGCCAGAACTCATTGAAAAAACAGCATCAAAGGTTTTAGAGGGGTTAGTTTGAAATCGGATAACACTTCTATTCGAATAAATAAATAATCCAAGCCCACCTTGAAAATCCTGCATAATTCTTCCTGAGTATATATGGAATATTATTTCAATATCTTCTATAACTTTTGATTGGTAGTCATTTAAAGATTTTTTATAAATATTATTCAAATGCTTTAAATTATTTTCTAATTGTTTTGCGTTATCAAACTTACTTTCCTTGTTATTTAGCTCTTGTTTATTTCTTTCAAGAGTTTCGTTTTGTAGTATTGAATATTTGTACTTTAAATATTTTTCCTTTAGGAGAATATTTTCTATTTGTGAAGCTTTTAATAAATTAAGGTTATTATCAAAATATTGAGAAAACAGTTCCTTGAAGTATGTTTCAATATTTCCTAAATCTATTTCAAATTTTAGTGAAGACAATTCGGGAATAACAGTGTTATCAATATCAACCGAACTATCGCTCGCTGAAGTCTCATTCAAATATTCATTATAATTGAAACCTACACTTTCAAAATCTTTCTTAATGGCATAAAAAAAAGATTCTTCCATTGATAAGAATTGGTTTACAAAATTTATGTCAAAGTTATCATCTTGAATTTTTTGATTAAGGGTTTCTATAATAACTAAAATGACTTCTTCCTTGAACTTTGTCAATTCATCATTAAAGATTTTACTTTTCGCTGATGTTATTTCTTCTAAAGCTAAAGATTGAATTTCAATATTTTCTAACAACTCATTAATATTAGACCAATCATATCCACATAAAAAACAGGTTCCATCTAATTTTATTTTTTCTTCATCCTTTAATCTCTTTATGTTGCTTATTAGCTTATTTCTGGACTCCTCAATTTTAGAGTAAACATTTTCTAACTCATCTAATTCATTATAACTTTTCTCGAGAGACGAATATCCCTCTTCAAAATCAAATATCAAATCTTCTTCTAGAAAATCAAAATTTTCCAATTCAAAAACATTCTCTTTAAAATCCTCACGTGAAAATTCCTCTAAAAAAGCAATTGTTTCGTTTATGTTGTGGAATTCTTTTTTTTGATTTTGCAAAGATTCTTTATTTGGAAGAAAATAATAATACAATAAAAAATTTTCCGTTTTCTCTTTTTCTCTGATTAATTTATCAATTTTTTCATTTTGGATATACTTTTCAAACTGCTCTTTGTTTACAACTAATTTCTTTAACTTAGAAATAACACCTTCTTCATTAAATAAATTTTCATAAGTAAAGCCTTGGTAGTTGAATTCTTGTAAATCCCAAGGAATATCTTTATCTGTAAAGAGTTTTATATATTCGGTATTATCAAATTCATTTGCTAAAATAGTTTCAATTTTTTGTATTGATTCTTTTAATGTATCAATCTCATATTTTTTTTCAGAGTTACATAACTCACTGACTTTATTTTTTAGTTTATCTATTTTGAAAATTCTATTTTCAAATTCTTCGACGTTAAATAAATGAGATATATGTTGCTTTCTATGTTTATCCTGATTTTTTAGTAAAAACAAGCTATCCTCCTGTTCAATATAATTCAAGAACTGAAAGTTTTGTTTATAGTTATGCCCGAGAACTTGATTTAAATATTCTTCCTCATTTTCAATCAAGGCTCCTTCTTCTAACTCGAAATCAGTTTTTTCATAGAGTTTATATAAACTGAAATTCACAGAATTTGTCAGTTCTTCTCTTTTTGCTATTCTCTGTAAAATATATGTAGAATCTTCTTTTGAAAATTCTATAGTTATAGATATATCGCCATCTGCATAATCACACAAAAAAGGATGTTCAGAAAAACTTTCTCTACCATCAATCAATCTACTTTTTAAATCATCAAATCGTCGAATTTTTCCAGTAAAAAGTAGTTCTATTGCATCATAAATAGATGTTTTTCCAAAACCGTTTGGACCATCAAATACAATTAAATCTGAAGTTTCAAAGTCAATAATAGTATTTTGAAAAACTTTAAAGTTTTGTATTCTTATTTTCTTAATTTTCATCTGGACTCAATGTGTTTAATAGTAAATCATATATAGTATTTGATTCCATTTCATCAACGCTTTCCATATTTCTATGGAAAAAGTTTTGTTCAATAAATCTGTTTAGCTGTCCATAAGAACCAGATTCTATTTTTTGTGTATTATTATCTGTTAATGCTTCTAATCCATTCTTTTGGATAATATTTAGTTTTATAAACGGAATTTTATGAGCTAAGCGATAAAGAAGAGACTCATAATCATTATTATTGATACTCTCTTTATGGATTTTAAAAATAGCTTCATCTAAAATTTTATCTTCTATAAAATCCTTAATAGTATTCTCCTCTGCTTCGATTGCCCTAGTTAGATTTTCATGCTCAATTTCTCTGTATAAGATTACTTGTTTTTTGAATAAATATGGATTTTCTTCAATTTCCAACACCAAGCTTTGAATATTATCAAAATCTTCAACTTTATGTAAAATCAATAGACTTACGTTCTTATCAAACCATTCATTGTTAATTCTGTTTCTAGCTTGTTCAAAATAATTTGACTGGTTTTCGATAACATGATTTAGATTATCGGTTTCTATTATTAACCAATAGGTTCTTTTATTAATATCTTCGAAAACGTGTAGAGAACCTATTTCCAATTCACTATTGATAAACCCTAATTGAGAAAATAAGTTGTTAATTGTTGTTATCATTTAGTTTTTGTTTTGCTTGTTCTAATTCAATTAATGCAACATTTTTCCACTTCGTAATTTTATTATAATTAGGAGATGTTGAATTATTTAAAATATCTATATCTGATTGATTTATTCTGGTTGATTTATTAGCTTCTTCTTCAATAGAAGATACATTGCAGCCCTCAGTAATTATATAATCGCTATTAAAAGGTACTTCTACCAATGTTTCTAATGCGGTGTTAAGTATTTCAACAGATATGTTTTGTCTACTTCTGGGAGTATTTGAAACTATAATAGTTGAAGGGAAGTATTTTTTACTTTCGGTATCGATCCATCCAATTTTGTCAACTACTGTTTCATCAGGATTTCTAATTTCATGTAGTATATTTAAAAATGCTTTCTGAATTTCCTCTTTGATAATTGAGTTATCTTTGTACTGCTGCAAATTTGAATATTTAATCATCCTTTGTGGAGTTATTTTTTGTATAAATTCTTCAAAATTTATCTCATCTAAACTACTTAGATAAACAAAATATTTTGAAAGTTTTTCCCGCTCTTCAGAAGAAATTTCATCTTCAAACTCTAAACAGAATTCTTGATAATAATTGTTCAAATCATTTAATATTCTTTTAAAATAAAATTTCTTATCAAATAAAGAATCATGTTGATTAGCTTTTATCTTTTCAACAAAATTATTTAGTGGAATTGTAAAATAATATGCTCCCTCATTTATTGATAGTCCATCGCGAGTATGATTACATGCGTGAACTGCTAAAATCTGACCTGTAATAATTTCATCTAGTTCACCGCAGAGATTTAATATATAATTATCGTTATTTACAAATTCTTTTTTTTCAAATTTTGAAAGACATAATTTTATCTTTTCATTAATTAGATTTTGCAAATCTTTAATTTTGCAATAAGAACTTCCATTGTACTCATAGATTTTTAGATTTGAATGTATAGATTCTAAATCCGTTTTAGTTCTTTCATTTTCAGTTGCTAAATGAAAATACGCATCCTCTTCACAAGGATATTCCGATTTCCTTTTTTCTAATTTTTCAAAAGCTTCTTGATAAGAAGAATACAAATTACTTTTCATTGCTTTTACTTGATGGAGAGAAATCGGTACTATATTATCATTTTCATCATATCTGATAATTGCAAAATCTTCAAGTGAATCAAGTTGTAGATCTATTCCATCAACATGGTCTTTTTCGCTTATTAGTTTTAAAACATGGTAAAGAGCTACTTTACCTTGGTATATAAATCCACTCCAAGTATCAGCCGCAGAATGAATGTCGTTTGGATCTATTAATTGTCTCATATCTCTATTTCTTAATCGCATCTAAAAACCTTTAAATATAAGAATTAGGCAAAAGGAAAAAAAAGGAAATCCATAAATTAGATAACTTTTTAATTATCAATAAATTCCCGCTTTAGCCCAGTGCGTCTATAGCTCTGATAATTTTACAAAAAAACACCAACTAATGTCGGTGTTTTATTCATTTATAAGGTTAAAGAACTGCTCGAGGGTTATTTTTCTTGCTTTGCAAATTTTGTAAAGTGTTTCAACTGGAATTCTGTATGTATTATCGCTCTTAATTTTTCGTACAGTACTTTCTTCAATATCGTGACTTTTAGCAAACGAGTTCTGAGACTTATTTTCTTTAAGCCAAGGAATCAACCAATTTTTAGTTATATACGAACAGACTTTCTCGTTTATGTCAATCATATAACAAAAGAAATATTTTGCCAGTAAAATATTACGGTCGTTCGACCGTAATTAAATTATTTTTATTATATTTGGAATAAATTATTTATAAAAGTAATTTTGCGATAGTTCAAAGAAATATAGAAGCTATTGCTTAGATTCTCGACTGGAAAACTGGCACTTTTCAAAAAGCAACGAGAGGATAAGTAAATGTGCCCACGACTTCGGCGTGGGCTCACTTATCGTTGCTTGGTATGCCAGTACCACCGGTCGGTAAGTTGAGTTCCACGCCTTTCTTTTAGGCTAAATGTAGTGAGTGAGTATTTCAATGATGTAGAGAATTCATCTAATTAATCGAAGCAGTTCTTCAAGAGATAGTCAAATCTAATGCACTGCTTATGAAAAGAACAACCTCTCTGCCTCGAAAGCTCAACGAGCATCAGTTATATGAACTGCTGAAAAAAGGTAATCCCACGTCATTAGAACATATTCATTTACGATACAAAAGACTCCTTTTCTGGATCGGAAAACAAATGCTTGAGGATGATTTTGTTGTGGAAACTCTTGTACAGGATACATTTCTCAAACTCTGGTTACATCGTGATTCGATTGAAACTCCAAATCATATTCTTGGCTTTTTACGATTTGTTCTGAAAAGAGACTGCATAACTTATTTCAATACTCCAAAAAATAAATTCGCACGGTTAACGGCTTCACTTGAAAGTTTTGAAAATTATCAGGATTATCTTATCGGATATGATCCTCTGCAAGACAAAGAACATCTACTTCAGCAGGAATCCGATCAAAAAGATTTTGATGAAGTCAATAAGGTCTTAAAGGTAATAAATCCCAAAAGAAAGCATCTGATTGAGCTATGCCTTCAGTATGGCTTTAGATACAAACCTATTGCAGAAGCAATGGGAAGCAGTGTCAAAGATATCAGCAATGAGGTAAGTAACGCTATTGATGATTTAAGAAACATCTTAAAGGAAAATGGTAATGACAAGCCACCTATTAAATGGAAGAGAAATGAGGCTCATCAAGATGAACTCAGCAGTCGACAAATTGACATTATTAACAGAAGATTTGAACAGAAATCTTCATTTGCAGTCATTGCACGGGAACTCAATCTTTCTGAAAAGGAAGTTCATCGGGAGTTTCTTTATGCCTATCAATTTTTACAGAATCGAAACAAGTCTGAAATACATATTTGATATGGAAAAATCCACAATGACACTCACCCGAAAAATTCAGTTGCTGATAGATGTTCCATCGGATCAAAAGAATGAAATGTGGGAAAAACTTTATCGGTATCAGAACCGCTGTTTCCGAGCGGCAAACTTAATCGCTTCCCATCTGTATGTACAGGAAATGATCAAGGATTTCTTTTACCTCACCGAAGAAATCCAATACAAGTTAGCTGATGAAAAAAAAGATCAGATGGGAATGTTTGACCGTTCAAAAACTGGCACTACAGCACGAATGGTGTTTGACCGATTCAAAGGGGAAATCCCGACAGATATTCTGGGAAGTCTGAACCATACAATTCAATCAACCTTCTCAAAAAACAAAGCAGATTACTGGCAGGGAACTAAATCACTGAGAAATTTTAAAAAAGACATTCCGATTCCGCTTCCGGTTAAATGCATCAGCAAAATGAGATATGATAAAGAAACGAAAGCGTTTTGTTTCAATATGTTTGCAATTCCTGTCAAAACATACTTAGGAAAAGATTATACTGATAAGCGAGTGATAATGGAACGCCTGCTAAAAGGAGAAATAAAGCTATGCACCTCACAGATCCAACTGAAAGACAGGAAAATATTCTGGCTTGCAGTTTTTGAATTTGAAAAGGAAGAACATCTTTTAAAACCCGAAATTATTGCGGAAGCATCCTTGTCTCTGGAACATCCAATAGTTGCAAAAGCCAACAATGTGCGAATCAATATTGGCTCAAAAGAAGAGTTTTTGTATCGCAGGCTTGCAATTCAGGCAAGTCAAAAAAGAATTCAAGAAGGTATCGCTTACACCCGTTCTGGAAAAGGAGCAAAGCGCAAACAAAAGGCATTGTACAAAACAGAGAATCTGGAAAGTCGTTATGTAAGTCATCGGCTTCACCTGTATAGTCGGAAGCTTATTGATTTCTGTATCAAACAACAGGCAGGCACATTGATTCTTAAAAATCAAGAGGACAAAATTGGAATTGCAAAGGAAAAGGAGTTTGTACTTCGTAACTGGAGTTATTATGAATTGCAGACCAAAATAAAATACAAGGCTCAAAAAGCCGGAATTGAATTGATCATTGGATAGAAAAAAACATGAGGGTGCTTGTACACCCGCAGGGTGAGGTTTTAAATGCTCACTAAATACTCAAAAGTATATACAACGGCGTGGGCTTTCTTATTCAAAACATTTTCAGAATCAAGAACAACAGTCTTCTATTATTTTCCAATTTAGGAAAAAAGGAAATATAAAAGATATTACAACAAAAAAGGAGAAAAAAAAATTTCTCCCTTATACCTGTATTTCGCACTATACTATGTTAGCTGAAGTTGCTTTTATGCGAAAATTTGCTCTTTGTAATTCTTCAAATAAATATAAGCTTCTTCCACTAAAGTTTTTTTAAATAATTGACTTTTTCTACTATTCCATTTTTTAATTGATGACATCACTTCATCAAGTGAAGAGGTAGGATTTTGGAAAAGAATATAATCAACAGTTGCTAATACTTCTAATGATAGTTCAGAACTAAAATTAGAAATAAACTTAATCAAACTTTTTAACCTTAATAATTCCTCAGTACTCAAATTATTGTTTACATACTTTTTTATTTCATCCCATTTTTCGTAATTTAAATAAAGCGGTTCAAAAGGTTTTACACTTCCTTGTTCCATCCCTTTTAAATAAACTCCATTAAGACTGTATAAAACCTTTTCCACACCTATTGCATATGGTCCATAATGATAAGGTTTAAAATCCAAATTTAATTTTTGTCCTTTCCTTTGTAGAAAATAAGCCAGCTTATTTGCAGCAAATAAACTACTGTATTCTCCTATGCTTTCAAAGGCAAACAAAGAATATAATAGTGTTGCTCTAGAAGGAGTTAGTTTTGTTACTTTTTTTGTTTCTTGTTTTTGAAGAATTTCCTTAATACTTTCATTTGGTTCAAAAAGAATTATTTCTGTATTTAAATCTTCCAAAGATTTAAATATCATTTTTTTTACTACACTCCAATCAAGTCCCCCATTTCCGCAACCTAGGGGAGGTATAGCAATACTATCAATTTTCTCTTTGATAATTAACTCTCTCAAAGATATTAAACCTTTTTCAATATATTCATATTTTGACGGGTGACGCCAATGAACTTTTGTCGGAAAATTGATAATCAATTTTTTTCCTAGTTGTAAGTTTGCATCCCAAACTGACAACAGTTTACCAGGCATCAATTCTTTATTTTTACATGCCTCAATATACTTTTTAGTATTATTCGGAAAAGCTTCTTTAAACTGCAAGGCTATTCCTTTACCCATAACTCCTACAGTGTTAACTGTATTCACTAAGGCGGTAACATTTGCAGTTAATAAATCTCCTTTCTCAGTTTTAATCATGCTCAAAAGTAATAAATTTTATTAGTATTGACTTTAATTTCTAGATCATTCTCTTTCAGAATTTTTTCAACATGTCTTTTAGCTGCATCATCATAAACATTTATTGATTCAATAATATGAATTGGAACCTCATCCTTCACTAAAAGTTCTGCTTGATAACGCCTAGCACGATCAAAATCCTCAGATTTGGAAAAATTATTTTGATGAATACTTTGCCAATCAATTTTATCAATTTTAGAAAGAGAATTATAGTGAGTTGTTGCGGCGTCATTAGCTTGTCCATCAGTAAAAAACCACTTTTTATTAAGTGAAATTAATTCCGATATTCTGAATCTCATTACTAAAATTTCAGAAGGATCTCTTTTAGGAACAACAGGATGCCTATAACCCGTTTGAATATTAAAGAGCATAATTGATTTAGATGTAAAATAAAAGGGTACGTAATCACCAATCATTCCATAATGTTCAATTCTTACCTTAGTTTCACTCCTTACGTCAATTATTTCAGGATTTCCAATATTTACATAGTTAGAATTAGCTTTAGAGCTTTTTTTACATACAATTCCAGTTTCTAATATTATTGGCAGGTTTTCGATATGTATAATTCTATAGCAATATTCTTTATTTTTATTAATCATTTTTAACTACACTTTGTTTACAATTACAGCTATCATTCCAATTTACGTATTGCGTTAATGTTAATATGGTTTAATCTATCTTCGTAAAACTGTTTCAACAACTAATATAGAATTTATTTTGATGCTTTGATTATTAATTAATTAAATTTTTCTTGAGTTTTTTCGATTTGACGTTTGTATTAATTTTCATGAAGGTAGACATAATTAAATAAACTTTAATGCACTGAAAAACTTTGAAAATGCAATTTCAAGAAAATTGACAGTAAAAAATTAATTTTCGGCACATTTTTTTTCTTCACTATCATCTCCTTAATCTATCTAAAATTTGTGTATTTTCAACCTTAAAAAATAAAGATTTCCAAAACAAAAAAAAGAGTTCCGAAGTTTTTTGACCCTTTTCGCAGAAAAGGCAAGAGAGTCTTTGGAGGTACAAAATGAAAATTTTGTATATACAAAGACACATCTTGCTATAGAGTTTTCATAAGTCAGAAATTTTATTTAGTCTACCTTAATTTAGACCAGTCGGAGTAGTTGATTTTAATCTAGTTTCGGTCTTTTAATTTTTGGAAGATTAGATAACGAAGAATTACCATTAAAGTGTGAAACATCAAGCGTATTCATATTTTTTTCAAGAGTAGCTTGCCAATTTAAAATAGGTCTTCCAATTGAATTTTTCCAATCTGCTTGCTCCCATTTTTGAAATTTTTGAATCAATAAATCATCCAGCTTTTCTGAATAGTCCTTCAAAGTTTTTGCAAAATCCATAAACTGTTTTAAGTTCGGATATTTTGAAAATGAACTTTTGGTATTAATTTCCGATTCCACAATGGTTTTTAATCCATCAATCGGCTTATCTATTATTTCATAGATTTTTGGTGTTACTTTTGGCATTGGGTTTCCATTTAAAATAAAACGATTTGGAAAACCCGGATTTCTATTGTAATCTAAAAGTCCTAAAAGTTTGAGCTTATTTTTAGCAGTAATGACCGTTTGCCTGGAAAGACCAAGTTCTCTTGCCATTTGATAGTCTGATAGAACTATTTCTTTTCGTGGATCTTCATATTTGTAGAGGATAAAAATAAAAACAGCTATAGTATTTGCGCCGATTTTATTTTTTGAATTTAAATCAAACATTTTCTCAAATAAGTTCACATCAAAAGTTTTTGAATTTCTCATCTCTTAAATGCAGATTTATATTGTTTTTGAACTTCTTCGGTTTTCTTACTAAGATATTCATTCAAGTCCTTAAAATTATAATAGAGAGCTCGACAGTCTTTTACATTTTGTAATCCATCACTGACGATTTCTAAAGCACGATTTCCGGCTTGGTCATTATCAAAATAAAGCTCAATATTTATATATTGTTCCAGTGAATTTTTTATATTTTGAATCATCGAAACAGAATTCAAGATAAGATAATCGGAAGGTTGCTTTTCCAATTCATTTTCGAGAGTTTTAAAAGAAAGAAAATCGAAAAAGCCCTCAAAAACCCTAAGTGAATCAGAACCGTTTTTGATTGTTGAAATATCTTTTTTACCCAGGCATATTTTTGAATATTTATTGCGGATTTCGTAACCGCCTGAATCATTTTTGAAACCAATTCCGAAATAGTTTTTATTGTTATTCTGATAATGGATTTGCTTTAAAAATTCGGTTTGATTTTGTACTTTTCTTTCTCTCAAATATTCCAGGAGTGCCGGATGCTGGACATTTTTAATTTCAATTATCTCGTAAGTTTTCGGAAGATTCTCAAATTTCTGATAAGGAACATTTTGCTTTTGAAAAGAAGAAAAATTGTGATTCTCTGCCCAAACTAAAACTTCACTTACTGAAGCATTCAGATATTTCCTCATAAAATCGATATTATTACCGCCGATTCCTTCTGAAAAGAGGTACCAATAGTTTAGGCTTTTATTAATTTTAAAAGAGGCCTGGGATTCGCTGGCAAAGGGGTTAAGATACCAGGCTTCTTTTTCATTTTGTTTCGTGGGAAGGTGTCCGAGAGAAAGGAGGACTTCTTCCAACGATATGGTGTTGAATTGTCTGCAGTTCATAGAATTTTATTTTTGTGTTTTTTTATAAAGTTTTTTTTAATTCGCCTACCTTATTACCTATGCCTTTATTCATCGAGGTTTCTACGGATTTTACTTCCTACCTTTTATTACCTGGTTACCTTCATTTAATTCAGGTAATTAGGTAAGTTTACTTTTATTCAGTTACCTTATCGTAAACTTTTTGTTAATGATGGTTTCCGCAATTTTCAGGTAAGTGGTAAGTAATTTTAAATTATTTCATTCGTCAATTTTCCTTCGGATCAAATATCCATAGACTTGTCTTTTGGGATGTTTTATTCTTTCATAGTTCATTGCGGTCAAGGCTTTACCAATTTTTATAATGTTCAGCCGTACACCGATCGTATTGTTCATAGCAAGCATAATGTCCGAAGGGGTCAGAAATTCACTTTGCAGTTTTGATTTTTCAAAATGACTAAGGATAATTTCCTGTTCCAGGGATACTTGTTTGAATTTTTCATTCCGTTTTTCATTTTCCTGGATATCTTCAGCCGTGAGTTCCGGATTGTAATTTTTCCTTTTAAAAGCATTATAGTATGCTTGTGACCAAACTTTTTCAATATTGATTTCCTTTGAATAATTGAAATCAATCTCCAAAACTTCAAAAATCTGCCAACGTACACTTCCGGTTTCATCGGTTAAAAAATCCGACCGGTTGGTAGAGCCACAAAATGAAGCTGTCCGGTGCATCAATGACGATTTGCGATCGTAAGGCAAACGTGCATTGACGGTATTTTTTGAAATGAAAGACTTGAGAATATTGACATCCGTTTTAGACATTACCGAAAGCTCATCAATATTGACCAGAAGGCTTTTGCATAAGGAAATTAAGCCATCTTTATCAACACCAATGTCTTCTGTATAATATTTTTCAAGATTTGCAGGAATGAGAAATCGCAGAAAACTCGTCTTTCCACTATTTTGCTTTGTATTGAACAGAACAAAACACTGTTTGTTGATGTAGCCAGGTTTCAATGCACAAATTACAGTCCTGGTTATCCATTTTTCGAAATATTTTTGGAAGGATTTATCATCTGTCGTCTTTACATAACTGCAAAGCTTACAGATATGGTTTTCGTTGTCCCAATTTTCCAAGTTTTCGAAATATTCCCGAATCGGATTGTACTGCTGGATCAAATGACTTCTGACCAGAATCTCCAATTTATTAATCGGAATATCAATTCCGGATCTAACGAGTTCTATAAATAAAGAATTCAAATTGAGAGCTGACCATTTTTTATCCGAAACAAGTTTAATCTCAAGCTCAAGAGAGATTGTATTGAATCTTATTGAATATTTCGAATTCAAGTAATTAATCGCTCTGTCGAATATGGTTTTCGTTTCTGTCTCGATTTGATACAGAATTTTATTTTCTTCCATAAAACATTTTTTGATTTTGGAAGGAGTCACAAATAATTTTTATATTTGCTCTTTACTTCCAGTAAAACAAACATTTAAACCTAACTATGGCAGTAGTTAGGTTTTATTTTTTGCGTAAAGAAAATTCTATTGCTTCCTGTTGGATCTCGTCATTTGATTTATGACTGTTTTTCAGCAGCCATTCGTCAATTTTTTTCCGTTCAAAGAATAGAATTTTTCCGGAAGGTTTTGAGAATGGGATAGAGTTGGTATGAACCAATTTGTAGATATAGGATTTCTTGAACCCTGTGTAATCTGAAAGCTCTTCTACATTTAGAATTGCTTTTAGTCCGAAAATATGCTTTTCAATTCGGTTGAGCTTATGAATGATGATTTCATTATTTTCCATCTGTTTCTTTTAATTGATTTAACGAAACAAAAGTCAACAATAAAAACCATAAATAAAAGACTATCAACAGCTTGTGGGCTAAATAAGAATATTCTGGATCGATTTTATTTGTCAAAAGATTAAAAAAGATTAAGCTGGAATCAACTGAATTCTAAAGCGATTTTCATTGAGTTTAAAAATAGAAAACGGAATTTTCATAACTCGATATTTAATTCCGGAATAATCTCAGCAGCTTCTTTCATTTTGCTATCCACAATTTTAGCATAAATCTGCGTTGTTCTTAATTCCCGGTGTCCCAGTCTTTTAGAAACCGTGTAAATGTCTGCACCGTTTTCCAACAACAGAACGGCGTTCGTATGTCTCGCTGAATGAAAAGTAATATGCTTAGGAACTGCAGCTCGATTACACCAACGAATAATTTCAGTATTGTAGGTCATTCCATACTTCAAACCTTTGAAAACTCTTTCTTGGGGATCTTGTCTTTCGCCCAACAATTCCCTAGCTTGTTTTGAGATATAGAGATATTCTACGCCATCTGTTTTTTCCTGTCTGAAATTGACTCTAGAAACATCACCTTCATCACGAACTTCTTTCCAGGTCAAAGTATTAATATCCGACCAACGTAAACCTGATAAACACGAAAAAAGAAAAGCTTTTTTCAAAACCGGGTATTTGCATTCCGCTTTTGCTAAACGTTGCAATTCATCAAAAATGAGATACTCCCTTTGGCTTTCAGCTTGTTCAAAGGATTTGACTTTTGAAGCATAATTAATCGTCAAATATCCATTATCGAAAGCACTCCTTAGGGCAGCTTTAAACTTGTTGAAATATGAATATTTTGAGTTCTGAGAAAGTGGCAGTTCACTTTTTGTGAGAGCATCTTTTTCAAAATATCGGTGAACTTTCTTGACGAAGCTTTCATCAATTTCATCGAAAGTCATATTTTTTGGAACAATCTTTTTGAGATGTTGTAGAGTCGATAACCAATTACCGTAATTATTAGAAGTATCTTGTTTTTGTTTTTCCTCTGTCAACTCCTCAAAGTATGTTAAAAAAGTCCTTTTACTTTTTACAGTATCTTTCAAATCGTAGCGACCTTGAACATATTCAGCTTTTTTGATTGCCAAAATACTTTCGGCAAGAGCCATAGTTTCTTTATTCTCTTTTTTTTCCTTAGCCGACTTTGGATCGGGGTGCAAATACAGTTTCAAATACTCAAAATTCCGTAGGTGAACTCTTCTTCCTTGTGCATTAGTAGAAGAGCCTTTGTAATACTCAATGAAAAGACTAATCCTTCCATCAGCTAAATTTTTCTGTTTTAAAGTAATATTCATATCTTTTATTTGAGGTGTACATTTGTACACCTTTGTGCTACTTTTTGTAGTTCGAGGTGTACAACAGGTTTACAAATATAAGAATAAACTCCAAAAAGAGAAAATAAAATTTATATAAATATCTGATAATCAAATAAAAGAAAGAAAAAGAAATCAAAGAAAAGCTAAATTATTTCCCGATACAAAACTTAGAAAAAATATTCCCCAGCACTTCATCATTCGTTACCTCACCGGAAATTTCGCCGAGATGCTCCAGAGCGTTTCTTAACTCGTAGGCAAGAAGCTCGGTAGAGATCCTGAAAGTGATGGCTTCGTTGACTTTATGTATGGCGTTCAGGGATTTCTGCAACGCTTCGAAGTGTCGCTGGTTGGTAATCACCACATTATTTTCAGAAGCCTTTAACTGCTCAACGTATGAAGACAGCTCGTTTTTCAGATCCTGGATGTTCTGGTTTTCTACTGCAGAAATGGTAATAAAATCGAACTCGTGAGCAATCTCTTTTCTGAAAACATCTTCTGCTTTTTCATATTGAGTCGGAACGACTTCATCAATTTTTGTAGCGCAGATGATCAGCTTCAGGTCGTCTCTCAGCAAAGACTTGATCATTTCAATATCTTCTGAGAAATCTTCTGTTCCAGCGTCTGTAAGATAAACAAGAATATTCGCGTTTTCTACCTTTTCTTTTGCTTTTTTAACGCCGATGGCTTCAATTTCGTCGACCGTTTCCCGAAGTCCCGCAGTATCAATAAGACGGAATGCATGGCCTTTAATGTGCAGGATTTCCTCAATCGTATCCCGGGTTGTTCCGGCAATATTGCTGACAATGGCGCGCTCTTCCTTCAATAAAGCATTCAGAAGCGTAGATTTTCCTGCATTGGGTTTCCCGATGATAGCAACTGCAGTTCCATTTTTAATGGCATTTCCGTACTGGAAGCTTTCAATCAGAGAATGAAGTTTCACTTCAATTTTATTCAGCAGCTGCGTCAGTGCTGTCCGGTCTGCAAACTCCACATCTTCTTCTGCGAAGTCCAGTTCCAGTTCGATGAGGGAAACAAAATTAAGAAGATCGGTTCGCAACAGGGAAATTTCATTCGTTATTCCACCTTTCAGCTGACTGATTGCCACTTTTCTCGAAGCTTCATTTTCAGAAGCAATAACGTCGGCAATAGCTTCGGCCTGAGACAGGTCAATTCTCCCATTCATAAAGGCACGCAGGGTAAATTCCCCGGCTTTGGCCATTCTTGCGCCATTTTTAATCAGCGTTTCCAGAATACGTTTACCAATGTGCGGAGATCCGTGGAAAGCGATTTCCACTGAGTTTTCCGTTGTAAAACTTTTGGGTGCCAGAAAAATAGAAAGCATCACCTCATCAATCGTTTCCTCACCCTCCATAAAATACCCGTAATGGATCGTATGCGATTTTTGTTTTGACAGATTTTTCCCCGGAAAACTCTTCTGAACGACTGGTATAGCATCATTTCCGGAAACCCGGATGATTCCCAAAGCTCCTACTCCGTTGGCCGTAGCCAGTGCACAAATGGTATCGTTATTCATGGTGCAAATTTACGTTTTTTCACCGCAAACAAAAATATCCTTTATCTATTGAGATCATTCACGAAACTCAAACCCTAAAATTCTATAACTATCACACGCTCTATCCCTCAAACCGAATCAGGAGCTTTTCCGGCTTTCCGCACTCGCTATTTTTTATTTTTCGGTTGCGGCGGCGGAGCCGCCGCAACCGAAAAATAAAAAATGAGCTCAGACAATTGCTCCAATCCGGGCTATAGTGGAAGACATTACTTGAATCGGCACGATAATTCAACATCCCGTTTTTAATAGTTTACCAATAAAAAAACCACTTCAGGGACTGAAGTGATTACTGCTTTGAATTTACTAAGTTATATGAAGATGAATGATGTTTCATTTTCTGTTACAAAGATAAAGCAGATCATTTTCCGAATCCTCAGGATAAACCCTAAAAAAAATACCGTAAAAATACGGTTGCATATAATTAACCCCGCCCGGCAGTTCCTGCCGGGCGGGGTTAATATTCTTATACTTCTGAAATCAATACTACTATTAAAGCGGACTTACCAATTCATTGAACCACTCTTTCACCTCTCCTTCCAGATGAGGTCCTAATTTTTCAGTGCAGGTTTGATGATAGGCATTAAGCCATGTAATTTCCTCTTCAGAAAGAATTTCTTTTACAATCGTATCTTTAAAGAACGGACAGAACGTTAACGTTTCAAACTCGTAGAAAGTTCCCGAATCTGTTGTTTCAGATTCCCTTACTGCGATCAGATTTTCGTGACGGATGCCGTACTCCCCTTCCACATAGTAGCCAGGTTCATTAGAGCATACCATTCCCGGTAACAGTTCCTGCGGATTCATATCTTTTCGGATATTCTGGGGACCTTCGTGAACGTTCATAAAACTTCCCACTCCATGCCCCGTTCCGTGGTTAAAATCTTTTCCATGCATCCACAACGGAAGTCTTGCTATCGCATCAAGCTGAACACCTTTCGTTCCTTTAGGAAATTTCACCATCGAAAGACGGATCATTCCCTGCAAAACAAGCGTTGAATTTCTTTTAAACTCATCGGAAACAGCTCCCAATGCGAAAGTTCTTGTAATATCAGTAGTTCCTTCAAGATATTGGCCTCCGGAATCCACCAGAATGCTCGCATCATTGGTTACCTCTTTGCTGCCTTCACTCTTTGCAGAATAGTGCATGATGGCGCCGTTATCTTTATATCCTACAATACTTCCGAAACTTTCTCCTACAAAATTTTCTCCTTCAGCACGGAAGCCACGCAGCTTTTCCCCGATAGAATATTCCGTCATCGGCTCTTTTCCTGCATTATGGTTAAGCCAGTACAGAAATTTCACCATGGCAACACCATCTCTTACCATTACTTTTCTGAAGCCTTCAAGTTCCGTGTCGTTTTTCTGGGCTTTCATTAAATTACCCGGAACCGGAGCCTTGATCATGTTATTTTCAGATTTTAATGCTTCAAAAATAGACTGGTTGCTGTTTGGGGAAACCAATACTTTTTCATCTTTAAATTCTTTCAGACAATTATAAAATTCTTCATAAGGCATCATTTTCACCCAGGCTTCATCCATCTGTTTTCTGGCTTCCACTTCAAGCTTTTCAAGATCGGTGAACAATTTTGCATCATTTTTCGTAATAACGATATATCCAAGGAAAACCGGATTGCTTTGCACATCGCTTCCTCTTAGATTCAGGGTCCAGGCCACATCGTCAAGACTTGAAATAACATGTACCGTTGCTTCCATTGATTCCATTTTTTGTCGGATGGCTGCAATTTTTTCAACAACCGATTTTCCGGCTCTTTCAACAGGATGAACAAAGATCGGGTTTTTAGAAGGCGTACCCCTTTCTTTCCAGACATTGTCCAATAACGGAAGATCCACTAACATAATATTTTTAGCATTCAACTTTTCTGTAAGCAGTTCCCAATTGGCATGGGATGTTGCCAATGCATTGACCCCTACCCTTCCTTCTGCAGGAATTTCAGAAATAATCCAGTCGATATAGTTCGGTGTTCCTTCCATTCCCTCTTTGAAAAGATCAATTCCTGATCCTTCCAACTCTATTGCAGCTTGGGTAAAATATCTTCCGTCCGTCCACAATCCTGCTTTATCTTTGGTAACCACCACGAAACCAGCAGATCCCAAAAAACCTGACAGCCAGGCCCTTTCCTGCCATTCTTCAGGTAAATATTCACTCATATGCGGATCTGCAGAATATACGATAAATGCATCAACATTATTTTCCTGCATTTCTCCGCGAAGTGCAGCTATTTTTTCCTTTGAAGTCATTTCTTGAATAATTTTTAAAGATGTGAAGTTACGAATTTAAAGGTTATCTGGCAGGATTAACTCTCAAATAAATACCATCTTAATAATTTAGGTAACCTTAAGTAAGGTCATCACCTTTTTTCACTTTCCAACGATTACTTTCCTGTGTTCAGTTCCCCAATCAGCCAATGTATCGATAATTTTTTTTAAAGTCAAACCGTACTCTGTCAGCTGATATTGTACAGTTACAGGTTGCGTATCAAGTACTGTCCGTTTTACGAGTTGATTCATTTCCAATTCTTTCAGTTCTTTACTGAGCATTTTATTGGAAATACCTTTCACATCGTTCAAAATATCAGAAAAACGCCGTTTGTTGTAATAGCACACTGACGAAATTATTGAGATTTTCCATTTGCCATTCAACACGTCCATTGCGTCATGAACAGCCATAATCTGTTTTTTGTTGGTGTCGTTATCCGAACATTTTATTTCCTCCATAAGTTACCTTGTTACTCAAAAGTTACTGTTACTTTTAGTTACAAAGTTACTAAAATAAATTTATTCGTTCTAAATTTGCATCGTTAAAGAAATCGATTTCAAAACAAATAAATTCAAAAGTCTTAGAACCTATTTAAATTTGATTAAATGCTACAAAATCATCATTTATTTTTTTGACGCAAAGATTTTATTTGAAGATTTAGTCATTTAAGTGAGCAAAGAAGAATTAACAGGTTAATTGGATGAAGCTGTATTTCAAGCTTCGTAAAGCAAATTTTATTTGCCTTTGCTTTCTAAAAGAAATAGGTAAAGTTGAATTAAAACTTTGCGTTATAAAAACTTAAAAACAGGCTCTTGGAGTAAAAATTAATTTTCATCATTTAAAATTTAAAAAATGAATTTCACAGATAAAAATGTAATCATTACCGGCGGAAGTGCAGGAATTGGATTAGCGACCGCAAAAAAGTTTATTGCCAAAGAAGCAAACGTTCTGGTAACAGGGAGAAATACTGACAGTTTAGATAAAGCATCAGTAACAATTAACAGTCCGAAATTTAAAACCTTAGCTTCTGATATTTCTAAATTGGCAGACATTGCAGCATTGGAGCAGAAAGTTTCAGAAAGCGGAAACAAAATTGATGTGCTTGTTTTAAACGCAGGAATCGCAAAACAATTTTCAATAGAAGAAACAACAGAAGAAGTGTTTGATGATCTGTTCAACATCAATGTGAAAGGACTGTTCTTCACATTGCAAAAATTAATTCCTCATTTAGCAGAAGGAGCTTCTGTTATTCTTATTTCGTCCGGAGTTTCAGTGAGCGGATATGCACAAATGGGAGCTTACGCTGCAACAAAAAGTGCAGTTGACGCCATCGCACGTACCGCAGCCATAGAATTGGCAGACCGAAAAATTAGGGTAAATACCGTTGCTCCCGGATTAACGGATACTCCCATGAATCAACAGACGCCGGAAGATATTAAAAATGCTATCGCTGCAGCGGTTCCGCTGAAACGAATCGGGGAAGCGGAAGAAATAGCAAATGCTATTGTTTTCTTTGCTTCAAGCGAGGCTTCTTATATTTCAGGTTCATACCTGTCGGTTGATGGAGGAGTAACGATCCGCAGATAATATTTTAAAATTTATTTCGCTTTTGCGTTCGGCGTTGTTAAGTCTTTGATATGAAACTTAACAACGTTTTTTTCAATAAATTTTAATTCACAAAAAGTTTATTGCGATGCACGATTTCCAGATTGTTGTTTTGCTTTATTTATTTTCTGTAGATAATTGATGATTTCTTGTTTTCATATAATTCCAGATCAGATACAGCATAAATAGACCGATCCAAACACTCAGGACGACGATCATAAAAATAATCTGTATTGACGGATGAAGATAATTAGGTTTATAAAACAGGCGTTCAAGTGTAATAAATCTTTCTTTCAACCTAGCCCGATCAAAAGTATTCCGAATCTCATTGAGAGGTTCCCGGTTGTGATCACGGAAATAAAAGACATCATGACTCAAATCTTTGGGAACGATCTGTGATTCTATCTTATACTTCTTAAACAAAGTGTCCAGACGCTGGAACGAATGAAGTATTGAATCCTGATTATATTTGTAAAGCAATTTATATCTCGCTACGGCATTTTGATATTGTTGTGTAGTTTCAGAAACGTTATGGATTGGGCTATATAAAATCTTATTTTCCAAAAAGATACAGATATCTTCATCATACTCCGGGTCGACCTCATTACCTTTGAATACAATCTCCGTACTGTCTCCGATCGCTTTTTTAGAAATAATTCTTTTTGAAAACTCTTTAGGTTCAAGTCCCAGATCAGCCATTCCTGAAATTACTTTAGAACTTATATTTTTATAATCAGAACTTAGTATTTTCAACGTGTCTATACTGTAATAGCTTGTTTCAACGGAATAATTTTCTCGATTGTCCGGCTCATAATAAATGGTATCTTTTTCCGCGATCACCGGATAAGGTTTAGGATATAAAATATTTTCCGGATTGAATAATTTATCAGAACTATAGGAAGTATAATTGTACAAAAATGGGTATAATACATTCAGCAAAGTTTTGTCTTTATTAAAATCCTTTTCAGGAAGCTCCTGCCTCATTTTGGCATTTAACCCAAAACTGTAGCTTATGAAAAAAGTCAGCGAGAGAAAGGAAATCAGTAATAAAGAAGCGCCAATTTTTACAGTATTAGCGACATTATATTTCTTTTTGGAATGATTCCTCAATAACAAAACAAGAAAGCAAAACAGAAATAAACTGGTAATAAAAAAGTGGGAAATAGAAACATCATCGTAGAATTTGAATCTGTAAAACTCTGTATATATATCGATTTTATTGATCCCATCAAACTTGAAATATCCATAGATAAAATAGCCCAAATGTATTACGCTTAAAACAATAACAGATTTGATTAGAAATTTTTTTAATTGTTTGTCCATAATTGCAATAATATATTCTTTAAAATACGGATTTTTTTTAAATAAAACGTAATTAATCAAATCCTGAGATAATTCCAAAAATGTTTAATAAAGCTCTATGGAATTATTGTTTTCCTTAAAACTCTCCTGTATTTTCTTAGTTTTCATTTTTTCATATTCAGCATCTGAGTATGAAGTCCCATCAGGTGAAGTTGAAGTAAAACTGGTAATTCCGTATCTTCGCTTAAGCTCTCTCATTCTGTTCATCGGATCTCTGATGTAATCTTCAACGGCTTTTTTATATTGGATTTCCGTCACAGGAATATAGGCGGACAAATTAAGTTTTATATGTCTGAACTTTTCAATTCCTTTTAATTCCCAGATATGTTGTTTTTTTGTGTCTTCGATCTTGACGATCAATCCCGGAAGTCCGCCAAATTTATATGGCCCTTCCGAAATAGGAATTTCATTAGTAAACCAAGCGTTATACTTTCTGCCTTTATATTCTACCGTTGCCAGTTGGCATTTCTTACCTTGTATCAGGGCAGTTTCTGTTTCGATGTGCCAATTGAAGGTAATGTGCTGAATGATTTTAAATCGATCAGTGTTCACAGACAGGTAAGATATTACTTCATTGGATCGCCAGTCCTTTTGAATTATGCCACGAACTTTTTCTTGTGGAAAGGTATTTAATGAAACAGGCCTGTTTGAGGGCATTCCATCTGAATTCATGTTCTGCGCGATTGCTGAATCTCTTTTTACTTTTGCCAGGCTGAAGTAAGTGGATCCGTTTTTATCGATAAACAGCCCCATTAGTTCGGTTTCTGTTTTCTCTAAATGTAATGAGTCGGGCTTAAAGGTGTACTGATAAGTAAAATTATATTTTTGACTAAAACTCAACAGTGAAATCAAAATAGTGAATATAAATATTATTTTCCTGATCATTTTATACAGATATTTAAAGTGTTAATATACTTAAATATAGTAATATACATCAGAATTAATTTCAGATTTCACTAAAGCACTTATTGAACAACATATTAACTCTTAATTCACTATTCCCTTAGTCTCAAAATTAAGTTCAGATCAGAAATTAAAGATTTTGGAAAGATTATTGCAATATACGTGAAATGGAAAGTCAGAATTATAAAAATCACGTACGATTTTATGCTCCTCATCATTTCGTTTTTCTTCCGCTATTAATCATTTTAGAAGGAATCGGAATATATAAGATTTTCAGTGACGAACAAAATCAACTTTCATGGATTTTGTTTTCTGTAATTATTTTTCTGATTTTTTATTTAGCCATTATGGTCCGCCAGCATTATGCATTGGTTCTTCAGAATCGTATTGTGAGGCTTGAATTCAGGCAGAGATACTTTGAAATTTTTGGATTGAGATCTGATGACGTTGAGGAAAAACTTACATTCGGGCAAATTGCTGCATTACGTTTTGCTTACGATGATGAATTTAAGATATTTCTTGAAAAAGCACTAAAAGAAAAAATAAAAGGTGATGAGATTAAAAAATCCATAACAAAATGGAGACCTGATCACCAAAGAGTCTGAAATAATAAACACTAAAATAATATTATCATGAAAAAATGGAGCTTTTACAGTTTTGCGATATTAACATTACTGACACTTACAAGCTGCGAAGCAGTAGAAACAATCTTCAAAGCAGGAATGTGGTGGGGAATCATATTAGTAGTTGGCGTAATAGCTATTATCTTATGGCTATTTTCAAGGGGTAGGAACTCTTAACCAGATTTTATGGAAAATTCAGACTTAGAAATCATTTCCCATCTGAAGCCTGCAAAGATTGTCAAAATTATGAAAGATCCGGTGGCATCTGCAAAGGCGGTACATCTTATTTATACCTCCGATGCAGAGACAGCCGGTATTACACGAAAAAAAAACGGAAAAAAATATTCCTATTATAAAGACGGCGAAAAAATCAGGGATAAAGATGAAATTTCAAGAATCAACAAGCTGGTAATCCCTCCGGCTTGGGAAAACGTATGGATCTGCGCGCTTGATAACGGTCATCTTCAGGCCACAGGATTTGATGTAAAGAAAAGAAAACAGTATCGCTATCATCCTTTATGGAGCGCCCTTCGAAACCATACAAAGTTTTACAGGATGCTGCAGTTTGGGTATGCATTGCCCGATATCCGGCTTCAGGTAGAAAAAGATTTAGCATTAAGAAATTTCGACAAAAGAAAGATTCTCGCATTAATTGTGAGCCTGATGCAAAAAACCAATATCAGGATCGGAAATAATGCTTACGAAAAACTGTACGGTTCTTTTGGACTCACCACCTTGAAAGGAAAACATGTAAAAGTCCAGGGACAGAAAATTTCCTTTCATTTTAAAGGAAAAAAAGGCGTCATGCATGATATCGATCTTAAAAGCAGACGACTTTCAAAATTAATTCAGAAATGCAAAGATATTCCTGGTAAAGAATTATTCCAATATATTGATGATGAAGGCAACCGCCATACTGTAGATTCCGGTATGGTCAATAATTATATTAAAGAAATAAGTGGTGAGGATTTTACAGCAAAGGATTTCAGAACTTGGTCGGGAACGGTAAGTGCATTAATCGCATTTAAAGAGATTGGATACGCAGAAACCCACACAGAATATAAGAAAAAAGTAAAAGAAGCACTTGAAATGGTTGCTTCACATCTCGGAAATACAAGTACTGTCTGTCGGAAATATTATGTTCATCCATTAGTTATTAATTTATACGAAAATAATACCATCAAAAAATACCTTGATGAACTCGAACAAATTGAAAAGAATGATGGTAAAGCCGGACTTACCCATGAAGAAAAGCTGGTTTTAAAAATTCTGGAAAACGAAAAGATGTGATGGTGAATGGTGAATTGTCAATCCGTAGCGCTTGTCAATATTAATCATGCCTGAAAAATTCACCATTCACTTGCAAAGCAAAATTGACCATTCACATATTATAATCCACCCGAATAAATGTTGTAAATTTGTATCATTAGCAAATAAAAAATATACAACTATATGTCTAAAGCAATTTCGCAAGTACCATTTGCGGTAAATGAACCGGTAAATTCTTACGCACCGGGAACTCCGGAAGTAAAAAGCCTTATCGCTCAATATAAAAAAATGTGGGCTGAAAAGATAGAAATCCCAATGATCATCAATGGTAAAGAAGTAAAAACCGACGATAAGGTTCAGCTTCAGTCACCTCAGGATCATGCCCATGACTTTGGATTTTATCACAGAGGAACCATGCAGCATGTTGACGATGCAATTAATGCAGCACTGGCTGCAAAAAAACAATGGAACGAACTGGGCTGGGAACATCGTGCAGCAATTTTCTTAAAAGCTGCTGATCTTTTAGCAGGACCTTACAGAGACGTTATCAACGCTGCAACCATGATCGGGCAGTCTAAGAATGTTCATCAGGCTGAAATTGATGCTGCTTGCGAATTTATCGACTTTTTAAGATTTAACGTAGAGTTCATGACAGAAATGTATTCTGAGCAGCCGGTTTCCGATGCAGGAATCTGGAACAGAGTAGAATACAGACCATTAGAAGGATTTTGTTTTGCGGTAACTCCTTTTAACTTTACAGCTATTTCAGGAAATTTACCAACGTGTATGGCAATGCTTGGAAACGTAGTTGTTTGGAAACCGTCTGATAAACAGATCTATTCCGCAAAAGTAATCATGGATGTTTTAACTGAAGCAGGCCTTCCTGCCGGAGTAATTAACATGATTTTCACAGACGGAAAAGAAACCGCAGAAAAAGTATTGGCGCACAGAGATTTTGCAGGACTTCACTTTACAGGTTCTACCAAAGTTTTCCAGGGAATGTGGAAAATGATCGGGGACAATATTCATAATTACAGAACATACCCAAGAATCGTTGGTGAGACCGGCGGAAAAGACTTTGTCATTGCTCACCCTTCAGCGAATATTGAAGCTGTAGCAACGGCTTTGGTAAGAGGAGCTTTCGAATATCAGGGACAAAAATGTTCCGCAGCATCCAGGGCTTATATTCCTCAGTCACTTTGGGCTGATGTGAAAAAAGTAATGGAAAATCAAATCAATTCTATTAAAATTGGTTCTCCTGAAGATCCTTCCAACTTTGTAAATGCGGTAATTGATAAAAATTCTTTTGAAAAATGTAAAGGATATATTGACAGAGCCAATTCTTCAAACGAAGCAAACGTAGTGATCGGAGGAACATGTGATAATGCTAAAGGATGGTTTGTACATCCTACAGTGATCGAAACGACAAACCCTCAATACGAAAGTATGGTGGAAGAAATCTTCGGACCTATCTTATCCGTGTTTGTTTATGAAGATGCCAAATGGGCTGAAACACTGGAGCTTGTTGACTCTTCTTCTCCTTATTCATTAACCGGTTCTGTTTTTGCACAAGACAGATATGCGATTAATGAAGCATTTAAAGCATTGGAAAATGCTTCCGGAAACTTCTATATCAACGACAAACCAACCGGTGCTGTTGTTGGCCAGCAGCCTTTTGGTGGCGGCAGAGCTTCAGGAACAAATGATAAAGCAGGTTCGAAAATGAACTTATTGAGATGGACATCCGTAAGATCAGTAAAAGAAACCTTCGTTTCTCCAAAAGATTACAAATATCCGTATTTAGGATAGATTATGAGTAATGAGTAATGCATAATTGCATCATCAATAGATACAGCTTCGGATATATTCCGGAGCTTTTTTATTAATTAATATTAATTTTTTTATTAAAATACAATTCATTCTGATTTCGGAATAATTATTGCTAGCTCTAATTCCAATACCAAAAAATAAAGTATTATGAAAAAATTAATGTTAATCGCAGCACTAGGAGTAATAGCAGTAAGTTGCGGAACAAAGGAATCTTCAATGTCAAACAGCAGTACCGATTCAACAGCAGTAGACAATACCACACAGAGTATGACTCCTGCTACAACGGATACGATGTCTACTACGACAACCACTCCTGACAGCTCAGCAATGAAAATGGATTCAGCAACTACTGTTAAATAATAATAGTTTAACTTGCAATGAACAGTCCTCAGATAATTCTGGGGATTTCTTGTTTAAATTTAAAGCCATTTTTGTGACACCTTTTTCAATTTAACATTAAGATTTAAGAAGAATTCGAATTTGAAATTTCAAAGGTCTATAATCAAACTATCTTTTATCTTTTATCTTTGATCTTTTATCTTTGATCTTTGATCTTTTATCTTTTATCTTTTATCTTTAATAACTATATTTGATTATACTTAACATTAAAAATATTTCTATGACAAAATTATTTACAGCAGCAGTTTTTGCAATACTGTTTTTAGGAAGCTGCGCACAAAAAAAAGAAGACCGGGAGGAATTCAAAGAAGAAAGAAACAAAGAATATATGAGAAACAGCATGGGTGAAAGTGCCGCTGCAAATTCCGAAATGGATTCTGCAAACACTGTAAAAACGAAATCGGATTCATCATCTACAAAATAATATATCCGCAGAAAATTCTGCGGATTTTTCATTAAAAAAATTTACTGTAATAAACCTATTTTAATAGTAAGATCACTTAAAAAACTTAACCTTAACCAAAGAAAATAATCCAAGAAATGCTGTAACAATTTTTATGTATTACAGACTGATTTGTTAACATAATTATTACATTTGCAATCAATAAAAAGTATTATGAAAAAATTAACAATATTCTCAGCTCTTTTCATAGGAGCACTGGCTTTTGCACAGGGAATCAAATTTGAAGACTCCAACTTCAGCACCATTCTCGCAAAAGCGAAAAAAGAAAATAAACTGATATTTATCGATGCGTATGCTTCATGGTGTGGCCCTTGTAAGCTTATGGTGAAAAATGTTTTTCCACAGAAAAGCGTAGGCGACTATTACAACTCCCATTTTGTGAATGCAAAAATCGATATGGAAAAAGGGGAAGGAATAGAACTTGCCAAAAAATACAATGTAAAAGCATTTCCTACCTATCTTTTCGTAGACGGAAACGGTGAAGTAGTACACAGAACACTGGGATATGTTGAAGAGAATGATTTCATCCAGTTTGCAAAAGATGCAGGAGATCCCAATAAAAGACTGATTGCTTTAAAACAGAAATTCGAAAACGGAGAAAAAGATCCCGAATTCCTGAAAAATCTTGCCGGACTTACCATGTACAATGATGCTGAATTTGCAGCAAGAGTACTGGACCGGTATTTCAGCGAAAAGCCCGAGTTTGACAGAGATGACGTACAAATGCTGCTTTCTGCAACGCAAAGTACGGAAAGTCCATTATACAAAACGTTTGTAGCTAAAAAAGCGGAGATTACCAAAATTCTTCCTGCAGAAAGATATGAAGCTTTTGATAAAAATATAAAAGTAAATACCGCCATCAGAAAAGCGTATAACGCTGATACAAAAAAATGGAACGACAACTCATTCATGGCAGAAACCCAGAAGTTTTTAACAAAAGACGAAGCCGAACGAATCCTGAAAAGAGCAAAAGCCAGCAGAGCTCTTAAAGATAAGGATATTGACACCTACGAAAAAACAACTATTGAACTGTACAAAGATCCATCAGCTTCTTCATCAGAAGAACTGAATTCTATTGCCTGGAATTTCTTTGAAAATGTAACCAATAAGACATCCCTTGCAAAAGCAGTGACTTGGGCGCAGGAATCCGTAAAGAAAAATGAAAATTATGCCAATACTGATACCTTAGCCAATCTTTATAATAAGATCGGAGACAAGAAAAATGCAAGGCTTTGGGCTGAAAAGTCTATCGAGCTCGCAAAAAAATCAGGTGAAGATTATACTGACACTGAAAAATTACTGAACAGTCTTTAATAAATTTAAACATATAAAAACGGCGCGGAAAATAAATTTTCCGCGCCGTTTTTTATACTTCCATTTCTTCTTAATATTCAAACAAAACACTTCCCCACGTAAAGCCGCTTCCGAAAGCAGAAAGAAGTACCAAATCACCTCTTTTGATCTTTCCTTCTTCAATCGCTTCGCTTAAAGCAATAGGAATTGAGGCCGCAGTAGTATTTCCGTATTTCTGGATATTATTATGGATCTTCTCATCCGGAAGTCCGAATTTCTGCTGTACAAACTGAGCAATTCTCAGATTAGCCTGGTGCGGAATAAACATGTCCAGATCATCAATTGTCTTTCCGGCTTTGTCAAGTGCTTCCTGCATGGTTTCAGGAAATCTTGTTACCGCATGTTTAAAAACAAAATTTCCGTTCATGATCGGATACACTTCCTTATTGGTAACATTTTCCGGTTCCTTTCTCATTCTGTCGCTCCACCCGAATTTCGATCCCGGAAACTGTGTGCAGAGTTCATCGGCAAATTTCCCTTCAGAATGCATATTCACGGCTAAAATATCACCAGCATTTTCATCTTCCGATGCAGAAAGTACAACCGCTCCTGCTCCATCACCGAAAATTACGGAAACTCCTCTTCCTTCATCCGAAAAATCAAGTCCGAAAGAGTGTATTTCGGCTCCTACCACCAGAATATTTTTATAATTTCCCGCTTTAATAAAAGCATTGGCAACACTCATTGCATATACAAATCCGGAACACTGATTTCTTACATCCAACGCTCCGATGGTATCACACCCCAGCATTTCCTGCAGCAAAACACCACATCCAGGAAAATAATAATCCGGAGAAAGCGTGGCAAAAACAATATAGTCAATATCTTTTGAAGTAAGCCCTGCATTAGCGATCGCCTTTTCAGAGGCTTTGAAACCAAGATAAGCAGTGGTTTCCTGGGAATCATTTCTGTTTTCTCTGTGTCTCCTTTCTTTTATGCCGGTTCTTTCTGTAATCCATTCATCATTGGTCGTCATTAATTTTGCTAGATCATCATTCGTAACAATGTTATCCGGAACATGGAATCCGATTCCCTTTATTGTACTTTTAATCATATAGTTTTTAATTTTGGTAAAGATAAAACTTATTTAACACATAGTTTTTCAAAATATTACTATTTTTACTATATGCCAATTGAGACTATTTACAGAGACTCCCAGTGCGAATGGGTAGATGTGGAAGCTCCGTCTGCGGAGGACCTGAAATTTTTACATGAAAGATATGAGATCAACAACCTCCTGCTTGAAGATACACAGGACCCTAATCACCTCCCAAAATACGAAGAAGATGGCGACGTGAAATTTTTCCTGTTGCGGGAAAGTACAGAACTGGAACGTAAAAATCTCAACACCATCAGTGACATCAGCACCAAAATCGGGATTTTCCTGCTCGGCAGGACGATCATAACGGTTCACCGTCTTAAAACCAAAAGTCTTTCCGAAACAAGGAAACAACTTTCCGCACTTACAGCAGAAGCTACTTCGGATCAGATTGCACTGAAAATTGCACTGCTTATCATGAAAAGTTTTGATGATGAATCCGTAAGCCTGTTTGAAACCATGGATAATATCGAAAGTGAAATTTTCCTTAAAAATACCAATCATACGAATCAGATTAAAAGATTATACAAACTCAAAAGAAAATCGGGTCTTAATTCCAGGGTTCTCACCATTTCAGCCGATGCTATTGATAAATTTAAGCTCTTAGACCTTCAGGATTCGGAAACATATGATTTGAAAGATAAACATAAAGATGTGGTGGCAGATTTTGAGCATCTCAATATTCAGATTACCAACCTGATCTCTATGTTTCTGGCTCTGTCTGACCAGAAAGCCAACCAGGTCATGAAAGTACTGGCCATTTATTCGGTTTATTTTTTACCCATCACATTTATTGCAGGGGTTTACGGAATGAACTTTGACAATATGCCCGAACTCCACACCAAGCACGGCTATTTTTTCACACTCGGACTGATGGCTTTGGTGGTGATCTGTACCTTCATCTATGCAAGAAGAAAGCAGTGGTAATTTACAGTTGTAGTTATCGTGAAAATACGTAGCGAAGATATTTCGATTATTACTAATTTTAACATCATCTGCGAAAGTAGCATACTTTAAACCAACCCAATCACAAACACCATGAAACCTGAAATCCTGAAAAAAATATTGGAAGAAGATCTTCTTTCAGAAGAATCCAAAAAAAAGCTGGCTGCATTGCACGACCGTATTTCGGCTAAGGAATTCTCTGATATTTTAGATGCCGGGGGAAATCAATATGTAGAATTTGTACAGGAAGGAGGCGGTGTCTGGGGAAGTGCTCTCGTAGGTTATCTTTATGGACTTGAAATCTTCGGAATCCGTTTTCTTAAAATTGCAGGTACAAGCGCAGGAGCCATCAACACAATACTGATTGCCGCATGCAAAACTAAGGAAGATGCCAAAAGCGAAGACATTAAAAATATTCTGTTCAACTGGAACTTTGCCGATTTTATGGATGGGAAACCCTATGTAAGAAAAACGATTCATGCGATGCTGAACAATAAAAATTTCCTGAAGATCAATGCCTTTCTTGCTATAGGAACTCTTCTCTTTTTCGGGATACTGGCATTTGTATTTCCAACAGACAAAATATGGCAAACAAAAATCCTTTTTTCAATTCCCATGTTTTTAGTGATTATGGGTGTTTTATTTTTATTAAAACTTTATTCTGATCTGAAAAAAAGGAATTCGGGACTGAATCCCGGAAATACTTTTTTAACGGCCATGAAAGACGCATTAAATAAATTTGATATTAAAACAGTGGCTGATCTTAATGAAAAGTTTGTCAAAACAGGAAAAAATCTTAACCTCAGCTACCGTTACGGAAATGAAATGCAGTATTATAACAAAGCACTGGAAAGCATTGAGGAGATCAGGATTAATAATCAGGAGCATATCGATAAGATCCGGTATAAAATTTTCTATGACAGTACGGTAAACAATGAATACTATAAAAAAGATCCTTTTTATCTCCTGAAATCGGAATATATTGTGATCACTACCGACATTAACGCTAAAATAAAGGTGGAACTTCCTACAATGGCTAATCTATACTGGTCTGAAGAGGAACTGAAGCACATCAGTCCGGCAGAGTTTGTACGGGCTTCCATGTCGGTCCCTTTCTTTTTTGAGCCGATGCAGAAAGCAATCAATAAAAATGATGATTCTGTAAAATATGCCTGGAAATTCTGGATGAATACTACCCCGGAAAATATTAATCCTGCCGGTGTTTTCATTGATGGCGGAAGTATTTCCAATTTCCCGATTGACCTTTTCCATTCCTCAGATATTTTTTATCCGAGAATGCCTTTATTCGGAGTACAGCTTACCAGCGATTCTGATCTTCTTTCAGAAAAAGGAAAAACGGCAGCAGAGGTACTGAAATCTCCCCTCACCTATTCCGGAAATATCATCAGCACTTTAAAAGGGTTTAATGATAAAACATTTCTTACCAAACATACGTTCTATCATCTGTTCAGCATCCAGACCGTGAACTGCGGAAGCAGCAGCTGGCTGAATTTCTTTATGAAAAAGGAGGAAAAAGAAGAGCTTTTTAACCGCGGTTTTCAGGCTGCCCTCGATTTTCTAAGCAATTTCGACTGGAACACCTACAAATGCGAACGCATGATGCTTTCCATGAAAGAAAAAAAGATTCTGAAAGAAGAGGATACAAAAACGGTGGGGTAAAATAATAGAAATAAATTGAGAAGAATTCCGTTGCTATTAGTTTGATCTAAAAGACCGCTAAAATGGAATCTCAAATAAAATAAAAATCATGAAATACATTTGTCAATGCTGTGGCGAAGAAAAGGAGGACTGGCCTGCCATAGCGTATTCAGCACCTTATCCTTATTTTAATTTATCTGATGATGAAGTAGCAAATTCAGAATTATCTGCAGATTTATGTATCATCAGATATTCCGATGAGACCTGTTATTTTATAAGAGCAGTACTTGTTCAGGAGGTAAATGAAAACTGCCAGGATCTTGAGTACGGAGTATGGGTTTCCTTAAGTGAGAAAAGCTATAATGAATATGCTGAGAATTATCATAATGAAGAATTTGAAAGCGGCTTTTTTGGCTGGCTTTCCAATAATCTGCCGGATTATTCATTTGAGGAACCCATTCCAACAGATGTTATTGTAAATAATAAAATAGGACGACCGTTTGTATACCCGCATGAAAGTCATAATCATCCTTTTGTAAATGATTTCTATCTTGGAATTTCAAAAGAAGAAGCTGAAAAGAGAATTGATTTTGTATTAAATCAGTGATAAAATTAAAGTAATTTTGTGTTCATAAAATTCCCGATAATGCTTAATAAAACAGACCTTAGAGAAAACTTATCAATTCCAGCATCAGACGATACAGGCCCAATTGAAGTATTTCAGAATCAAATCTTACGCCCTGTCCTGAAATTACAGAATGAAATTTTTCTTATGCTGTTTCAGGATTATGCGGGGTCCAAAATACCAGATTTTAATTCTTTAACAACAGATAAGAAAATAAATTTCATTGAACAGAGTCTCCGGAAGGATCACGCATTGAGAAATATTTTCATCGGAATGACCATCGGAATGTTTACTGCTGATGAGATGAAAACCTATATTTCAGACAAGAATGTTTTTAACAAAAGAATTATGAAGATGCTCACCGAGCGGCTGAAAAGTCAAATGAAATTGATGTAACGTCAGTTCGAGTGTTTTTCGCAGCGCAGCGGAGAAAAATGTATCGAGAACCTCGGATTGGTGCTTTAATTTCTCGATATGCTTTTTTCAAAAGCTACTCGAAACGACGTTACGCAAACATTTATTTAAACCATTAAGGTTTTATGAAGAAGTTAAATTCTCATTCCAGCCACTTCGGATTTTGCTGTAGTACTTTTTCATAAACCGGACATTCTTCCGTGTGAGAACCTTTTAAATATCCGATACTCATCAAAAATTCATTCACAATTTCACCACCTGTAAATTTGAAGGTTTTCTTGAAAAGCTTCATCCATTCCGGCAGTGTTTTCGGGTGATGATATTCCAGCCAATTTTCAAATGAACCAAATTCTTTTTGCAATTCGATAATGGTTTTTGCGTTTTCTATCGCGGCATTGACCTTTAATTTATTTCGGATAATTCCGGGGTCATTCAAGAGTTTTTCACGGTCTTCTTCTGTATATGCCGCTACTTTTTGAATATTAAAATTATCATACGCCTTCCTGAAGCCTTCTTCTTTTTTCAGGATCGTTTCCCAGCTCAGTCCTGCCTGGTTAATTTCCATCACCAGTCTTCCGAACAATTCATTGTCATCATGAATCGGGAAACCGTAATGGTTGTCGTGATATTTTTTATGCAGTTCCTTCCTGCTTTCGGGCTGCATTCTGTCTATGGCTGCGCAATAACTCATTTACAAATAATTTCGTTTGGTTAAAATTCTATTTACTCTGTAAATATACAACCTGACTGTGACAGATGCATGTCAGGAGACGTTATTTATTACTTCAAACCTTTCAACACAAATTGGAATACGCTTAAGATATATTGTTATACGCCTAACTGTTATATTTATACGCTTTAATATTATAGATATACGCATAAGATATATAGAGATGCGTTTTAGATTAATATATATACATATAAGGTATATAATTATACACATAAGACGTCAAATCATATGTCTTAAATATATAAATACCTATCCGGAACGTGAACAGAGGTATCTGCCGGAGATCTTTCGGGGTGAAATAAGCTTCCGTACTGTAAACAATGCAGAGGATCTCATTATAACCGACAATATACCGCTGCAAAACCCGGCCGGATATGAAAAAACCTCCGCGAAGGAGGTTTTTATAAGGTATGTACTTAATGCATGGCTTCACTCAGATCAATCTTCTGTTTGCTTTTTCTTTCTTTAATGAAAAGAATAAATGGAATACAGATTAGGAAAATCACACCCAGATAGAGGAATACATCCATATAGGAAAGGACCGTAGCCTGTTTTGTTACTGAAAGATCAAGCATTTTGTAGGCGGCATTCATGGCGGCATCAGGCGTCATTCCTTTTGCCATGAAACTTCCTTTTAAAGCCTGGAGTCGTTGCTGAACAGCAAAATCATTTTCATCAAGATGCGAAATCAGGTTCAGTCTGTATTTTTGTCCGGCATTGGCAATGAAAGTCGTTATCGCTGCAATCCCGAATGATCCTCCGAGCTGCCTCATCATCCCGGTAAAAGCTGCTCCCTGCCCGATTTCCTGTCCTTTCAGTGTACTTAGAGAGAGCGATGTAATCGGGATAAATAATAATCCCAGACCGGCTCCTCTTACGATCAGCATCCAGAAAAAGGCGTCTTTACTTGTATCTGGCGTTAATATTTTGTATCCCCAGAAACTGTAGACAAAGAAGATGAATAATCCTAAAGAAACCAAAATCTGCTGTTTCGCCCCTTTCGATAATAACCTTCCGATGATCGGCATCATAAAAGCGGTGGTAAGTGCTGCAGGAATCATTAATGCTCCTGATTGAAGTGCCGTCCAGCCCAAAATACTTTGTGTATACAACGGAACGATAAAGGTAGAGCCATATAAACCGAATCCTAGTACAAAGGACATGACTGTACCGATCCTTAGGTTGCTGTTTTTCAAAACCCTTAATTCTACAATAGGATATTTGAAGGTAAGTTCCCGCCAGAGGAATAGTATAAACCCTAAAACTGCTGATACGGTAAAGAGTACAATCCATCCGCTTGCAAACCAGTCTTCTTCATGCCCTCTTTCCAAAATATACTGTAACGACCCAACGGTAACAGCCAAGAGAGCGATCCCGATCCAGTCGACATCCGAAACTTTTCTTTTTTCGGCATATTTCGGACTTCTTACAAACTGAAGCGTCATTAATGTTGCAGCAATCCCGATTGGAATATTGATATAAAAAATATAAGGCCAGCTGAAGTTATCTACAATATACCCTCCAAGCGGTGGTCCCAGTGTAGGACCGATAATTACTCCCAGACCGTAAATGGCCTGTGCCATACTTCTTTTTTCGATGGGATAAGATTCCGTGATGATGGTTTGTGAAGTTACCAGCAAAGCGCCTCCTCCAATTCCCTGCATCAGCCTGAAGAATACCAGTTCCCAAATGTTGGTGGCATTTCCGCACAGGAATGAGAATACGGTAAATATAATAATGGATGCCGCAAAGTAATTTCTTCGTCCGAACTGCTGCGAAAGCCAGCTCGTCATCGGTACAATGATCACGTTCCCGATCGCATATGCCGTAATGACCCATCCTACCTCAGAAAGTGTGGCTCCGAGGTTACCCTTCATCTCATTGAGGGCTACATTTACAATCGTGGAGTCCACAATTTCAAGCAAAGCACAAAGAATAGCTGTAATCGTGATGATTACTCTTCGGGCTCCATATTCTACTAATGAATCTTGCATGTTTGTTTTAATAGTATTAAAAAAGAGATTATGAGATCCAGAAACTTTATTGAAATCAGAACAAGTTTTAACGAACTAACTTTATTCTTTATTATTAATTTCCGGTTTAATGAAAAAAAATCATCCTTCATTAAACATAATTCTGAATCCCAAAAAATCTTAATTTAAAAAGTGAATTGTCAATAATCTTCTTCATTGTTGTCTGGTGTACAGCTTCATTTCAGCATTCATGTTGATCTTCGTCTTCATACAGTGCCACTTCATTATCAGCCTGATTTACATTTCCACATAAGGCTGATTTTCATCTGCAAACTTCGTCAACAGTATGATCAAGCTTCTTCATTACCTCTTCATTACCGACTTTTCCTCGTATATTGACAATTCTCTTATATTATTTTTCGAAAAGTGAATTGTCAATTGCCTGTCGTCATTATCGCCTTCGCCTTAATTTCTGCATCATAGTCGATCACCTCTACATATACTTTCTTCATTGTGATCGGCAGCGTCTTCATTTCCTCTGCATATTGGCTGCTTCTGCAATTATTGACAATCCACTTTATATTTTTATTTCAGTGAAACTTCTGCTTTTACGTTCATTCCCGTTCTTAATCTTTTAGCAACCTCTTTATCAAGATTTACAAAATCAATTTTTACAGGAAGCCTCTGCACCACTTTTACGAAGTTACCGCTTGCATTATCCGGAGGAAGGATAGAGAATGTAGCACCGGTGGCTGGAGAGAAAGAGCTTACAACCCCATCAAATTCCCTGTCCGGGAAGGCATCAATTTCAATTTTCACTTTCTGCCCTTCTACCATTTTATCAACCTGGGTTTCTTTGAAGTTGGCCACTACCCATTTCTGATCATTTTTAACCAAAGCAAACAACTGTGATCCGGCCTGTAAATACTGTCCGGCCTGAATAGGAACTTTACCTACATATCCGTTTTCAGGAGCTACAATTACCGTATAGGAGAGGTTTAATCTGGCATTTTCCACATCCACTTCTCTTTGTTTGGCAACAGAACCTGCCACACTGATCTGCTGGGAGCTTGCCGCTGTCTGGGAAGAAGCGATATTGGTTTGCTGTGCAATCTGGTTTCTCTGATCGATGAGTACCTGTAACTGTTTGTCGGCAGTTTGTTTTGCTGCCAAAGCCTGCTCGTATTGCTGTTCTGTAATAGAATGGTCTTTTACAAGATTCGCGTATCTTTTTAGATCCTGGGTAGTTTTCCAGACGTTTACTTTTGCAGCTTCAATCTGTGCATTGGCTGTAGTAACCGCGGCCTGAGAAGAGCCAATATTTTTAGAGGTGGCTGTAGTGGATGCCTGCGCATTTGAAATATTACTTTTTGCCGTAGCCAAAGCTGCTTCTGCCTGTTCAAGCGCCATTTTCTGATCTCTGTTATCCAAAATAACCAGAGTATCCCCTTTTTTTACGAACTGGTTATCCTTTACTTTTACTTCCGCTACATATCCAGAAATTTTTGAGATTACGGGAGCCATGTTGGAAGCAATCTGTGCATCATCTGTCTCTTCGTGCACCTGTCCGTATGAATAAGTTCTGTATCCATAGATTCCGCCGCCGATTAAAACAACTGCTAAGATAATAGGGAATACTAAACTTTTTTTCTTTTTAGTTTCGGTTACTTGTGTAGTATTATTTTCCATTTTCGGTATCGCTCTTAATTTATTTTGTTGTTAAAGTTCCTGTAGTTTGTAATAGTTTTCTGTAAGCCAGTGCCGCATCTGCCTTTGCATTGATAACGCCTACATTGGCTGCAATCTGGGCTGCATCAGCATCAAGAAGTTCGGTCATCGTGGCAAGACCGTTGTCGTATTTATTTTTTGTTATTCTGTAGTTTTCATTCGCCTGTTCAGCAGATTTTTCAAATACCGCGATTCTTTTTTTGGAATAATCTGTGTTCTGATATTCTCTGTTGACATCCAGTTTGATGTTATCATTCAATAACTCATTGGTGGCTGTAAGCTGCATTTCTCTTGCTCTGGACTGTTTCAGTGAAGAGTTTTCTTTCCAGAGATTTGATAAATTATAGGAAATCCCGACTCCGACATTCACTGCATTATAAATCGTTAAAAACTTAGGAATATCCGCCGCAACATATCCGCCTGTAAAAGCAATAGAAGGAAGGTTTTCCGCTTTTGCCGCCTTCGTTCCCAATGCTGCAGCCTGTCTCTGCTTATCCAGCGCCTGAAGATCTTTACGGTTTTCTCTTGCCGTGTTGATATAATAATCTACTGTTCTTATGTCCTCTCCTTCTTCAATATAGTTTTCATCCACTTCAATTTCCGTTGTTTCCGGAATACCGAGCAAAAGATCCATGTTGATATTGGCGATATTGTAATTATTCTTGGCTTCAAGGAGCTGCAGTTCTATGTTTGAGGTCTGAAGATTGGCTTTTAACCTGTCATTTCTTGCGATAAGGCCATTGTTTTCCATTTTAAGGAAAGTTTCATCCCTTTTTTGAGAGGCAGAAAGATTTTCTTCTAATACTTTAATCGACTGATTGGCCTTGAAAAGATTATTGTAAGCCTGTGCAACATTGTAGGCAATGGCTACTTTATCATTTTCAGTGCTTAATTTTGACGCTTCCACCAGATATTTTGCAGATTCGATACCATATTTTATTCTTCCGCCATTGTAGATAGGAACGCTGAGGTTGGCAGATCCGTAAGCCACCTGATGTACTTCAGGACCACCATCTCCGGAAACTCCCGGAAGTTTGATGTTGATATTAGGTTTTAGCGGAAGGTACATATAGCTTCCGGAAACTTTCAGCTCCGGTAACTGTCTGTTTTTTGCTTCCAGAAGGTCTGCCGTGGCCTCTTCGATCTTAGCGGCATCAATCTTCAGATTTTTGCTGTTCTGAATACCCAACTGCACAGCTTCATCAAGAGTGAGTGTTCTTTTCTCCTGTGCATTTGCCTGTGCAATTCCTATGAATAATGCCAGTGCAACAACTGAGTTATTTATTTTCTTCATACCCTAGAAGGTCTTTTAATAAGTATTTTATATGTGTATTAAGCTCTGTGTAATATGTATCGTCAAAAATTTCTTCTTCATCCGTATTATTCAGGAATTCTTTGTACATTTCCTTTGCATTGGATGCATAAAATAAAGTCCCGCTTACGGTGGAATGGAGAAGATAAATTGGCGGATTTTTTGTAAAAATTCCTTTCTTCAGCCCGCTTTCCAATATTTTTGAATACATGGAAATAAATCCCATTTTTGTCTGTTTCAGGAAATCCACAATATGAGGATTCTGCGTATGCAGCTGCTCTCTCTGCATGATTCTATAGAAACATTTCTGATGTCTTACTTTTCCTGCAAACTGGTCTACAATCTTTTCTATTTTCTCCCAATCATTAATATCGGTTCTTTCCAGAATATCTTTTGAAAAAAACTGTCCTTCATTCATCCTGTATTCCACAAGTTTTTCGTACAGCTTTTCTTTTGAACCGAAATAATAAGAGATCATCGAAATATTCACATTGGCTGCTTTGGCAATCTCCCGGATGGAAGTTCCCTCGAATCCTTTTTCAGCGAAAAGCTTCTCGGCAGCAAACAGTATATTTTCTTCTTTTGAAATCATTCTTATGTTCTCATTTTGATGGTGCAAATGTACGACCGTTTTTTAATAAATCAAACGATTGATTGATTTTTATGTTAAATTTAATTTATTTTTAATATTGGTTAATCTAATATGTTGAATTTAGACTTGTTTAGGATAAATAAATAGTCCGTCTCACAATAGTGAAACGGACTATTTTATCCTTTTACCGACCTCAGATCTGAGGCCAATTCTTTTTATTTGTCTTTTTTAAAGAGCATTATTAGCAATATTATTATCCATATTGTTAATATGAAATATCTGAAATAGTCAATATATTTTGTTGATTCATCGATAACAATAGAATTATTTAAAATTAAAAATATAATTAACAGTAGAGAAAAAACTACAATAATTATCATGATCATCTTAAACCATTTATTATTCTTATCTATTTCATTATGCTTTTTCTTTTTTATTAAAAAAGATTAATTTAGTCAAAACTGACTAATAAAGAGTAGTTTACAAGAACCGAAAGAGTTATCGGTAACGATTTAGTAATGGTGCTTACTACACTTGCTTTCATTCAATTACCTTGTAAATCATTACTGCAAATGTATAAAAAATAAAGGTAAAGCAGTGAAACTTTACCTTTATTTTTCGTCTTGCTCGTCCATCCTTTTGATAAGTGCATCCCGAAGACTATCGAGGAACTTTGTTCGGTTTATCTTCCTGCCTTTCAGTTCCAAATAGGAATGGTAGAAATCCCCTAAGTCAATATTAAATATATTTTCAAAAGTCTTGGCGATGATTTTTATATCTGCATTACCATTGTCAATTGAACCCTGCGAATGCAGCGAATAAATCAACTCAATGAGTGAAGTTTTACTACCTGTCCAGTTTAGGGGAGGCGTTTCAAGTAGCTTTCTCTGATTGTTATTGCTCAACTGGTCTTCGAGGTAAACCTGTATCAAGTCGTTGGCAATAATCTTAGCTACCTTGTAATCGTGCGAGGTTGCAAAATTATGGTCTGCTTCAAAATAATAGGTGTCTAAACTCAACTTTATATCGTGCTTGCCACGTAAAAAGAATTTATAGTCCAGATGAGTGCTGTTGGTTCTGTAATACTTGTAAAATTCCAAATTAGCATCGAAATACCTCTTGATTTTGGAAAGCTCAACATTCAGATATTTCTTGATGATTTTATCGCCGCCTCGTGGTCTTTTTGTTTCAATCTTGTAAATGGCATTGAAGTAGATGAGCTTCGATACTAATTGAGGCTTTAGCTGTTTGAAAAAAAGTATTTCGGCTTCATCATCTTTAAATCCATTCTTCTTAATGTATTTTTTTATCTCCTCAAGTTTCTGCAAGACTAATATAATTGCATTTTCATACGATATCAATGAATTACTTGGCTCATAGGTCAATTCGTTAATTCTATCGTCTAATTCGTTTATTATAGTTTGGTAATAATTTGTCATCGAAAGCGAAATTTAAAGTATGAAACCAATTAAAAAGCACAAAATGAGGCAGCAATTGCAGATAGCCCACAATAAATTGCCTCATTTTAGTATGTATTGATTGAGTATAAGAGAGCCCTATCCTTAATTAAAACTGGATAGGGCTAAGAGATTAAACCACTAATGGTTCTGCTTTAAAGCCTTTTTTCTTAACGATGGCAACTATTTCATCTTGTGTTATACCCTCTGATTTTACGGTTAAAATTTTGTCATTGTTGGCTGTATCTACATTCCATTCGCAGATACCGTCGGTACTGTCCAAATCCGCTTTTACCTTTGATACACAACCGCCACAATTAAGATTGGTCTTGAACTGAAATTCTGTATTTTCCATATTTTTTTAAACTTATTTACTATTGTTTTGAACTGTCGCAAAATTCAACATAATCCCGAAGTCTGCTATTGTGATATTCCGGGTTTAATTTGTGACTTTTACTGTTTTCCTGTTACAGACTATTAATGGTTGTGCGTGTGGTGGCTGTGGTCTTCTACCGATTTTTCGCCTTCTGATACGGTAATAGTAAAATCTGCCGTATGTACCACATTGTTTATTTTGAACTGTGCCCACAATCTATAAAGCCCTGCTTTTTTGATAAGCGTTTCGGCATAGATTGGGAAATTCTCTTTTGATACCGGGTGTATATGTAGAAAATCCTTATTAGTTTTACTTATCATTACGATATGGGCAGTCGCTCCGAGATAATTCTGCATATCCTTTTCCTCTAATTTCTTGCCGTCCTTTTCTACCGAAAATTGCAAGCCCTGATTTCTGTTTGTTTTAAAGTCTTCGCCGTTAAGCAGCGTTACCGTAAAACCATCTACGGTTGAAACCAATTTTGTCTTTAAATCGGCTGTTTGTGTTGCTGCCGTACCTTTTACCTCAATGGTTTGCTTATTGACCTCTCCCTCGGCTCCGTTCGGTTTGTAGTCGGTAAATAACAGGTATTTACCTGCTGTAGGGAATGTTTCTGAAACCTTATAAGAACCGTCTGCCTGTTCTTCGGGGTGGATATGGTCAAACCAGGTCAGTTCTTCATTCACTACCAAAAGGTGCATTTTCATTTCGTGCACTACTTCCAACGGTACATTTTTACCGTGTTCACTAATGGCGATGGATAGATTAGTTGGTTTACCTGCTTCCACATTTTGCGGGTCGGCAGCCACTTTTACTTCATACTGGCTTTTCTCTTTATTAACAGGGCTCAAAGCCATACCACATTTAGGGCATTTATCGCCTTTGTTTCCTTTTACTTCCGGGTGCATCGGACAAGCGTATGCGCTGTCGTGATTTGCGTGCTGATGTGCATTCATATCCTCTGATTTTTTATTATTACTTTCTGAATTGTTGCAGGCAGATAACGCTGCCAGTGAAACAACCGTGCTTAGTAATATGGTTTTAAATTATTCATTTATTTATCTCTCTTATTACAATACAAATTTCCGCATTAAATGGGTTGTATCTATTGTGATATTCTTTGTTTGATTTACGATTTTTACTGATTGCTAACGCTGTTCTTTTGGCTCATTACAATCCTGATAACCGCTATCAATGTGATGATAAGCATCGGTATCAGTACAATGTTTACGCCATTCCAACCCCAGTAATTAAACAGGCTGCCTGCAAAGAAGCTAGCAATACTGATTACTGCAAAAACCGTGAAATCGTGGAAAGCCTGCGTTTTTTCTTTCTCTTCGGGACGGTACACTTTGGTAAGCAATGACGAACCGCCGATAAACAGGAAGTTCCAACCTAAGCCCACGATGAACAATGCGGAAACGAAATGCGCAAAGCCTGTTCCCATCAGGGCAATGATGATGTACAGGAACAAAATCGCCAAACCGGAAATAATGATACGGTAAACGCCGAATTTCTGAATAAGCATACCTGTAAAGAATGACGGCAGGAACATACCTAATACGTGCCACTGGATAACCGTTGCGGAGCTGTCGGACGAATGCCCTACGCTGTGCATTGCTATCGGGGTAACAGTCATAGACATTCCCATTACGGCAAATGCGGTAGATGATGCCAGTATTGCAAGTATGGTATCTTTATTCTTAATGATTTCTTTTAACGGGCGACCTTTCTTTACCGCTTCATTGGTTTGTACCGCAGATGTTCTTTGCAGCTTTAAAAAGGAAACAACACCCAAAGCGACCACGCTTAACAGGATAATAGAAAAGTAGGGATAAGCGTAAGGAACCGCCCCTAAATGCTGCGTAAACCTCGCTAAGTTGGGTCCTGCGAATGCTGCAACAATGCCACCTGCAATAACAAAAGAAATTGCCTTGCTTTTCGCATAGTCGGGAATGGCATCAGCCGCCGCAAAACGATAGTATTGCGAAAAGCCTTGATAAGTACCAATGAGCATATTACCCACTGAAAACAGCCAAAAGGAATTTTGGATAATACCGTACCACGAAACCAAACCCGACAAAACACCTATCAGTGTACCTATCATAAAGGCATTGCGCTGACCTAATTTTCTAATAATGAGGGATGCGGGTATCATCATACCTGCCGTACCTACGGTAATCATTGCCAATGGTAAGGTCGCCAGATTTTTATCGGGAGCCATTTGTAAGCCTACCACACCCGAAAGTGTAATGACCAATATGGATGCAGTCTGGAACAACGCCTGCGAGGTAAACAGTAGATACACGTTGTTCCATTTTATTTTTGCTGTCATAATCTTAAAATTTATGATGCAAAATTGGCAATTTGTTTCGGGCTGCCTATTGTGATATTTCTTGTTTGATTTGTGAGGTTTACTGATTTAGTCTGGTATTGTAAATGCAAAAAGGTTATAGCATAACCGCTACAACCTTTGTCTATTTTATGAATGAAATCCTTTAGTAATTGAGCGAAAGTCCTGCACCAAAGCCCATATCACTATCATAGTGCGCCCTGATACCGATATGCCTCGTCAAAATGTACCGCAGGTCTGCCATATATTCCAAATCGGTATTGACCATAAACCCGGCTCTTAACCGTCTGGAGATAGGTATATCCTCCCGCATCAATGATACCCTGAAAATACCGTCGTGGTAAACTTCTGCCTGTACGTTGACCAACATCGGCAAGGTGTACATTACCCCTAAGCTCACAGCAGCTCGGTTGTCTTTTTTATTAACCTGTCCGAAGAGGTTTTTCTCGTGCTCGTCCATTCCCATTCTGCGGTATCGCCAATCGAAACCGACAAAAGGCATCAGCCATTGCATTTTACCAATGTAACGTCCCAAATGCGTTTCCACTTCATAGCCGTGCATATCATTATAGCCTAAACGCCATTCCGTACCCAAACTGTAACGGGCGTTCATCAACATTGCTTCTCCGTCAATACCATTGGTCGCAAAATCACTTTGAGCCATCAAATGTGGCATATTGCTTTCACGCTGCAACATTTTATATGCTTTTTCCTTATTGGGTAAATACGGATTTTTGTAATCATCCACAGCGAAAACCCTATTCATACCTGCCATCATATGATACAGGATATGACAATGGAAAAACCAATCACCCTCGGTATTCGCAAGGAACTCTATCGTATCGGTTTCCATCGGCATAATGTCGATGATGTTTTTCATCGGTGCATTTTCGCCGTGCTCATTCAGCACCCTGAAATCAAAACCGTGCAGGTGTATCGGGTGGCGCATCATTGAGTTATTATAAATCGTAATCCTCAATACTTCGCCTTTTTTAACAGGTATCTTATCTGTTTCTGCCAAAACCTTGTTATCCATACTCCAAACGTAACGGTTCATATTTCCCGTTAAGGTAAATTTCAGTTCCTTAACCGGGGCATCAGCCGGAAGCGTGGTATTATGCGGCGATTTCAACATTGCGTAATTGAGCGTTTTAATGTCGCTCAACGCATTAGCATTATAACGGTTGGGGTCTTCGTCGCTATTCATCTTATGGTCGCCGTGATGCTCCATAGACGGTGCTGTACCCTTGTTTTTTTTGCTCTTTTCCTCGCCTGTAATCTCCGGGTACATCACTACGTTCATATCCATTTGGTTCAGGCTCATATTCATTCCCATATCTTCCAGGTCGCCGTTCATCTTCATCATATCGTTCATCATTTGCATACCCTCAAAATATTTCAGGCGTGGCATTTCCCCGACCAATTGTTTTGTACCGTTGCCAATAAAATAGCTTGTGGATTGGGTACGGTCTTCGGTGGTTGCCATAAATTCAAAGGCTTTGCCGTCCTCGGGAATGGTAACAACCACATCGTAAGTTTCCGATACAGCAATAATCAGCCTGTCCACTTCCACAGGCTCCACATCGTTGCCATCACTCGCCACTACGGTAATTTTACCGCCTGCATAGCGCAGCCAAAAGTAAGACGATGCACCCCCATTGGAAATGCGTAAACGTACTTTATCGCCTGCTTTTAAGGGCTTGCCGTCAATGCTTTTTAAATCGGTATGATGATTACCGTTCATCATTACACGGTCGTAATACACATCGCTCACGTCCATTGCCAACATACGCTTCCATTCGTTGTTCAGCTTGGTTTTGAATTTTCCGCTTCTAATGGCTTCGGCGTAGCTTTGTGTTGCGCCTTTCCTTATCGCAAACCAGTCGCTTGCTGCGTGCAGCATACGGTGTACATTTTCGGGCTTCAGGTTCGTCCATTCGCTTAGCATTATGGGAATTTCCGGTAAATCGTCAATTCCTTTCCTAAATGTTTTATCATCAGCCCTTTTGCGCATTATAAAGCTGCCGTACATTCCAATCTGTTCCTGCAATCCCGAATGTGAGTGATACCAATGCGTTCCGTTCTGAATAATCGGAAATCGGTAAGTATAAGTTGCGCCCGGCTCAATCGGCATTTGCGTTAAGAAAGGTACGCCGTCTTCCTTATTCGGCAGGAACAAGCCGTGCCAGTGCAGGGATGTACTTTCTTTTAACTGGTTATGCACTACGATTTCTGCCGTGTCGCCCTCTGTAAATTCAAGCGTGGGCATCGGGATTTGCCCGTTTACAGCAATTGCCCTCTTTTCCTTGCCCGCATAATTTACAAGCGTATCTTTTACATACAGGTCGTAATGAACTACCTTTTGTGCAATGCTGACTTGTGATATAAAGATTGCCAACAGGGTTAGCGGCAACAGCTTTTTGTAAAGAAATTTTTGATTATCCATTTTAAAAATCGCATTGGTTATAAAGATTAAAAGGCATTGCCCATTGAGCAATGCCTTTGTGGGTTATTATTTAGTTTCGGTAACTTTACCACAAGTAAGCATAGAAGAACCGTAGTAAGGATTTTTAATCTCCTTTTCTTTGCTTAACCAATATGCTTTTTTCATCGGGCAATATTGGTAGTAAACGGGTTGGTTTACTTTGTCTGATGATTTTACCACTTTCCACAGTACGGTTGATACTTCGTTGAAAGCGGCTCTTTGCTTTTCAAGGTTGTTACCTGCCTTACTTAATTTGTCGGTGGCTTTCTGCAATTCTGCTTTCTGTGCAAAATCGCCCTCGCTCTTAACGGCTTCGTTCAGTGCGCTAATGGCGGTGCTTGCCGCTTTACTATCGCTGCTTACCAAAGCATTTTTTACGCTGATGTAGTTGTTCAGCAGGTTGCCTGTATTTTGCGCAAAGGCAGAAAATCCAAACAACATTACGGTCATTGCTACTATTAACTTTTTCATTTTTTTATCCTTTTTAATAATGAGTGAATGGCTGATTATTCTGAAATGGGTTCAGCTTTAAACCCTTTTTTCTTGATGATGGCGACAACCTCGTCTTCGGTAATGCCCTCTGCTTTTACAGTCAGGATTTTATCGGCGTTGGTCGTATCAACGTTCCATTCGCAGATACCGCCTGCGTTATCTAAATCTGCCTGCACTTTTGATACACAGTTGCTGCAATTAAGGTTTGTCTTGAATTGAAGATTTTTGCTTTCCATTGTCTTGAACTTTTATTTGTTTTTGCTGATACAAAAATCGGTAGATAATGCGCTAAGCTGTTTGTGAAATTCCTTGTTTGATTTATGATATTTACTGATTGCATTTCAAAAACGGTTCCGCTTGTAATATTCCGGCTTTGTTTTATGACTTTTACTGATTATAGTGCTCGTTCAGAATAAGCGGAATACTTTTATCGAAGTATAACGCTAACTGTTTTATAAAATGGCTATCAAAACCTTTCTCTCCGTTTTGCATCGGGCTATGTTGTAGCTTCGGGTTCCCAACCCCAACACGATTGCACAAATCTTCTTTGTGCAACAATCTTTATTGCAAAATCACACATAACATAATTTTTAAAAATCATATATAATGACAAACGATTTAAAGAACGTCGAATATGGCTTGGATAAGATATTCGAGGGCGCACAAGATTTTTTACCGATTTTAGGAACAGACTACGTGGAATTTTATGTAGGCAATGCGAAACAGGCTGCTCACTATTACAAATCAGCTTTCGGGTTTCAGTCGTTGGCGTATGCCGGACTGGAAACAGGCTTACAGGACAGGGCTTCTTACGTGGTAAAGCAGGACAAAGTGAGACTGGTATTAACGACCGGGATGCGCTCTAATTCCGAAATTAACGGACACGTAAAGAAGCACGGCGACGGCATCAAAGTAGTGGGTCTTTGGGTAGAAGATGCCCGCAAAGCCTTTGAAGAAACCACGAAAAGAGGTGCTAAAGCCTATATGGAACCAACTGTAACTACCGATGAAAACGGCGAAGTGGTACAATCGGGCATTTATGCGTATGGCGAAACGATTTTTATGTTTACCGAACGCAAAAACTACAACGGTATATTTATGCCGGGCTATGAGCAATGGGAAACCGAATATAACCCTGCGCCTGCGGGACTAAAATATATTGACCATATGGTGGGCAATGTGGACTGGAACCAAATGGACACCTGGGTAAAATGGTTTGAGGATGTAATGGGATTTGAGAACTTCCTGTCATTCGATGATAAGCAGGTTTCTACCGAATATTCTGCCCTGATGTCTAAAGTAATGGCAAACGGTAACGGCAGAATTAAATTCCCGATAAACGAACCCGCAGAGGGCAAAAAGAAATCACAGATTGAAGAGTACCTTGAATTTTACGAGGGCGAGGGCGTTCAGCATATTGCCGTAACTACGGATGATATTGTAAAGACCGTAAACGACCTGAAATCAAGAGGGGTTGAATTTCTGTCAAGACCGCCACAAGCGTATTATGATGCCATTCCTGAACGCTTAAAAGCGCATATGCACCGCTTTAAAGAAGATATCAAGGAATTGCAGGAGTTGGGTATTCTGATTGATGCGGACGAAGAGGGCTATTTGTTACAAATCTTTACCAAACCAGTTGAAGACCGTCCTACATTTTTCTTTGAGGTTATTCAAAGAATGGGTGCAAGAGGTTTCGGCGCAGGAAACTTTAAGGCATTGTTCCAATCTATCGAAAGAGAGCAAGAACGCAGAGGAACATTATAATTTTTGTAACTTTAGCAAAGTCCTGATTTATTTCAGGGCTTTGTTGTTTATATAAAAAGGAGAATGGATATAGCGACCGAGAACAATCAGGATAAAATGATAGGTTATTTCGATTTTTTTGGAATGCCAGATGGGATTGTAAGCAACACAGTTTGGTTTGACGAGAATTATAAAATTGTTTTCTTAAAAGAAGGACGTGTTAATGTTGATTTTGTTGACTATGATTTTGAAGAAAGTACATTGCTTTTCTTTAGTATAGGGCAACAATTCAAAATATCTAAAAATTCGGAAGGAAGCATTGTTTATTTTAACCCGAATTTCTATTGTATCGCTTTTCACGATAAAGAGCTTGCTTGTGACGGACTTCTTTTCGACAACGTTTTTGAACTTCCTTTTATAGCGCTCACCGCACATCAAAGAGACATTTTTCAAAAAATACTTATTTCTATTAAAGAGGAAATTGCGGTAAAAGATTTTTGGGCGGAAGAAATGATTAAGACCTATATCAAGCAGGTTGTTATTTTTGCTACCCGAACTCTTGCAAAAAAGGACTACGATATTTATCACCCCGTATCATTCGATAAAGAGCTGGCGAGAAAATTTAGCCAATTGGTAGAGCAAAATTATCGAACTATCCACTCCGTAGCAGATTATGCATCTATGCTCAATCTTACACCTAAAAACCTCAACCGAAAAATAGTAACAGAAAAACAGATTGCTCCAAATACAATTATCAAAAATCGAATTATCCTTCAGGCAAAAAGATTACTTGTCAATACAACGTTAAGCATTAAAGAAATCGCTGTTTATCTCGGGTACGAAGACTATTCTTATTTTCTTCGCTTTTTCAAATCACAAACGGGCTCTTCACCTCTTACATTCCGAAATTCAATGTAACCCTACTTATGGGTAAAATGTCCTATTAAGTGTGAAGTATGTGTATTGATAGCCTTTCTCTGAAGCAGTAATTTTGTTATGTAATTAAAAATAGAGTACAATGAAAGCAAAAATCACAGCTAAATGGCAAGGTAATTTTAAAAACGGAAATGGAAATTTTGATGCATCGCGTTCTACTATTGGTAGAAGTGTTTTTAAACACAATAAAGCAGAAGGAGAAACTACTGCTACTAATCCGGAAGAATTAATGGCGGCAGCGCACGCAGCTTGTTACACAATGACATTAAATTATATCCTCACGAGCAACGGTATAGAGGCAGAGAAAATTGAAACATCCTGTACTATAACCGCAACAAGCTTCGATATTACTAATTCCGATTTGGTACTGGATGCAGAAATACCTGGTTTAACCAATGAAGATTTTTTAAAATACGCTGAACAGTCAAAAGCAATGTGTCCTGTAGGAAAAGCATATAATTTAGAAATTTCATTAACTGCCACCTTAAATTAAAATCAGGTCAATTTTGGGGGATTGAGTTCATTAGTTTAATCAAATTAAAGTCACGGTATATCCCGTGACTTTTTAGTTTGCAATATTTACATAAAGTACTTTAAGAACTTTGGATTAACAACCCAAGAAGCGACGACAATAGCAGTACGCACTTCCAACAATTCAGTTTATTCATATTATCAATTTTTAAAGGTTAAATTTTTACTATTTCAGTGTTTTCTTTAGGGATAACCAGCACAGGTACATTTACCAAATGCCTTACCTGATTTATGGTTGCGCCGTACAACAAATCTTTCAATCCCTTATGCCCGTGTGCACCCATTACCACCAGTTCAGCACCGGACTGATTGACGATTTCGGCAATGGCATTGGCAGTCCTTCCAAAGCCTAGTTTTGCATCAGCAAAATATCCGTTGTCCTGTAACTGCTTTGCGTATTCCTCCAAAAACTCCCTGTCTTTTACAGTTTCCTCGTCGGTACTGTCGTGAAAGTGCGATGCGGATGCCACACTCTCCACGATATGAATGAGCGTGTACCTGCTGTCTTTACCGCCCTGCGTAATGGCGTGGTTGATAACCTTGTGGTCAAGGGTCTTAAAATCCACAGTAAGCGCAATATTCCGGTATGGCACGAATGGTTGTAGCTGCAAAGGCTCCGGCTTGTCGTGCGGTGTTATTTCACAAAAGGCTTTTCTACTGAATAATGGGTACAACGTAGTATATGCCATCAAAATGATAAAACCTATCCCACCCAAAATGATTAAACTTTTACAAGCTATGTTACCTGAAGTAGCAAAAAAACTAAATGCTTCCTCTGCTAATAGTTTGGAATTTAGATACACCAGTAGGATTGTTATAACCCAAGCCGTTATTTTTATCAAGGGCTTGATGGCAAATTTGCCCATTGTCCTTTTATCACTTACAAAATGTATAAGTGGAATAACTGCAAAACCCAGTTGCATACTCAATACCACCTGGCTGAAGATAAGCAGGCTATCTACATTGTCCTCGCCATTGATTAGGATTACCAAAGCTGCCGGAACTATGGCGAGTAACCTCGTGATAAGCCTTCTTAATAAAGGGTTTATTCTAAACCGCAGATAACCCTCCATTACGATTTGGCCGGCAAGCGTACCTGTAATGGTACTGCTTTGCCCGGCAGCTATCAATGCTACGGCAAAGAGTTTGGCTGTAAAATTACTTCCGAAATGTTGAGGTAATAGCTCGTAAGCCTGCTTTAGCTCCGCCACATCAGAACGCCCGGTTTTGTAAAAAACCGTAGCGGCAAGAATTAATATAGCAGCATTTACAAACAATGCCATATTTAATGCAATAGCACTGTCCCAAAAATTTAGCTTGATTGCTTTTTTGATGCTGGCGTCATCACGGTTAAACTTTCTTGTCTGTACCAATGCAGAATGGAGGTATAGATTATGTGGCATTACCGTCGCACCGATAATGCCGATGGCGATATACAATGCTGTATCGTTCTGAATGTGTGGTATCAGTCCTGTCGCTATTTCTCCTACATTGGGATTAGCTACCCATATTTGCACAAGGAATGACATTCCGATAACGAATATCAATCCAATAATAAAGGCTTCTAGTTTTCTCATTCCCCATTTTTGTAGGGTCATCAACAAGAATGTATCTAACGCAGTAATTGCAACACCCCAAATCAAGGGCATTCCTGTAAGTAATTGCAAGCCTATCGCCATACCCAATATTTCAGCAAGGTCTGTGGCCACAATAGCTATTTCTGCAAGTAGATACAGTATAAAGTTTATTTTCTTCGGGTATGTTTCCCGGTTTGCCTGTGCCAAATCCCTATTACGAACGATGCCCAACCTTGCTGACAAGCTCTGGAGCAATAAACCCATAATGCTACTCATCAACAAAACCCAAAGTAATGAATATCAGAACTGGCTGCCACCCGCCAAACCAGTTGCCCAGTTGCCTGGGTCCATATACCCAACACTGACAAGATAAGCTGGCCCGAAAAAAGCCAGTACTCTCCGCCAACGGGATTTACCAGGAGTGGTCGTATCGACTGAATTATGTATTTCGCTTAGTGAAGCCTGTGATTGTTGTTTACCCATTTCCAAAATTGCTTACGATAAAAAAACTGCCGCAAAAATAATCTTGCGGCAGTCCAACTTAACAATTAAAACTTCATTCTTTGTATCCGCACCGCATTAAGAATTGCTAATAAGGCTACACCTACATCGGCAAATACAGCTTCCCACATTGTTGCTAATCCTCCTGCACCAAGTATAAGCACGATTGCTTTTACTCCGAATGCCAATGCTATATTTTGAAAGACGATTTTTTTAGTCTGTTTTCCGATATTAATAGCCATTGGTATTTTGGATGGCATATCGTCCTGTATCACAACATCGGCTGTTTCAATAGCAGCATCACTTCCTAAACCGCCCATTGCGATACCTGCATCACTCAACGCAATTACTGGAGCATCATTTACACCATCACCTACAAACGCCACGCTGCCATTACGGGATTTGATTTCCTTTACTTTATTTACTTTGTCTTCAGGTAATAAATCCCCATACGCACTGTCAATGCCCAACTGTCCCGAAACAAACTGAACAACGGTATTTTTATCACCACTCAACATTGTGGTTTTTACACCCATTTTACGCAGATTTTCAATTGCTGCTTTTGCATCTACTTTAATGCTGTCCGAAATGGTTAAATATCCTACGAACTTTCTATCATAAGCAATCGCTATTACTGTGTAAACTATGTTTGCGGTATCTGCATCGTGGCTGATGTTAAATTTATCGAGCAATTTGAAATTACCTACTAAAAGCTCTTTACCGTTAACGGTGGCTTTTAATCCGTGTCCTGCTATTTCTTCAACATTTGCTAAATTTACGTCGGCATCTACCTCTCCCCAATAATTGTGGATTGCGGTTGCAACAGGGTGTGTACTTTGACTTTCCAATACGTTGACGAGGTTGAGTATTTCGTCTTTATTGAATTCTGGTTTGATAAAGACTTCCTGGACTTTGAAAACACCTTCGGTGAGGGTTCCCGTTTTATCCATCACTACATTTTCTACTTTGGCAAGAATATCAAGGAAATTAGACCCTTTAAGCAGGATACCGTTTCGACTTGCTGCCCCAATACCACCAAAATAACCCAGAGGGATGGAGATTACCAAAGCGCAAGGACAAGAGATAACCAGGAATACCAATGCTCTATACAACCATTCACTGAATACATAATTATCTACGAAAAGTGCGGGAAGTAAGGTAATAGCAATAGACAGATATACGACTATCGGCGTATAAATTTTGGAAAATTTACGGATAAACAACTCGGTTGGTGCTTTTTGCGATGTGGCATCCTGAACCAGTTCCAAAATTCTGCTTAACTTACTATCCGAATAATCGGTTGTTACCTTTATTTGGCTTACAGTGTTGAGGTTAATCATACCTGCCAATACAGCTTCGCCTTTACTTTTTGTATCAGGTTTGCTTTCTCCTGTAAGGGCTGCTGTATTGAAAGAGGCGGTTTCTGAAATCAACTCGCCGTCCAATCCCAATTTTTCGCCCGGCTTTAACTGAATAACATCGCCTATGTAAGCATCTTCAGCTTTTACAACAATAGGCTTACCTGCTCTGATAACCGTTACCTCATCAGGGCGTTGGTCTAATAGGGCTTTAATATTACCTTTTGCTCTTGATACCGCAATAGTCTGAAATACTTCACCTACGGAGTAGAACAGCATTACAGCTACTGCTTCAGGATATTCGCCAAGTGCAAATGCACCGATTGTCGCAATCGCCATCAAGAAAAATTCTGAAAAAAAGTCTTTGTATCGGATACTTTCAATAGCTTCTTTGATTACTGGCAATCCGACAGGTAAATAAGCGATAACGTACCAGGCAATTCTAACCCAACCAGTGAACCAGTTTTGAGTAAAGTAATTATCAAAACCGATAGCAACAAGTAATAAAGCTAAAGATATACCCGCAGGCATAAATAACTGAAATGGCGTTTTGCCCTCTATGTCGTGACTGTGGTCGTGGTCATCACCGTGGCTGTGCCCGTGGTGATCGTGATTGTGTCCGTGGTGGTCGTGATTGCGTCCGCTTTTTTCTATATGGTTGTGGTCATCATCACAATGTTTAGTATCGGCTTTACTGCAACTTTTGCCGCCAGTGTGTCCGTGTCCGTCATCGGAATGATTAGCATCTTTCAGCAAATCTGATGCACCTGCATTTTTATAAATCTTTTCTGTTTTCAAACAGCATAGTTGATTTCCCTGTGTATCATATTTATGTTTATGCTCTTTTTTATTTACCAGGTTCAGACTATCGTCTGTACTACAACATATTTTTGACATATCTAAAATTTTTTTTATTTCTATTTGTAAAACAAAATTACTCTGCCATTTTGGGAACCTGGTTGCAAAAGCGAAACAGCTACCATTTTAGCAAAACCCTTATATTTGATTTACTGGCTGATTGCTTATTAGGAACAATCAGAGGGTATTTGTTATTTTAGTGTGCGTGAGCGTGACCGCCACCACCTGATAATTTCGCATTGATGAAAAACGCACCTTTGGTAACTATCCTTGCATCTTTGGGAATTTCCGTTACTGGAGTAATGCTCGTATAACCCATTTCTGTAACACCTGTAACCACTTCAATTTTTTCAAAATTTACCGTGCCTGCCGCTTCCTCTTTATGCGCTGTCTTTTCATCGCCGTGGTCGTGCCCGTGTCCGTCTTCTTCTCCGGCTGCCTGCGGCTTTTTGTTGGTAATGACAAAGATGTATTTCTTACCGTCCGCATCTACCACCGCATCATTTGGAACTGACGGGGAAAGCACATTGTTGAGGCTCACAATCGCCGTAATGTTCATCCCGTCAATCAGTCCCTTTACATTGCCTTTTACACGGGCGTGTATGGGAATGGTTTTGCTGTCGTTTTCAAACGCCGAACCAATACCGTATATCACGGCATCGTGCTCGTTTACCGGATTATTGGTCAGGGTAAAATGTATGGTCTGCCCGGTTTTCAGCAAGGGCAAATCTTTTTCAAATACATTCAAATGCAAATGCAGGGAACTGTTATCTACAATTTCAGCCACAGGCGAAGAAACATCTACATAGCTGCCGATTTTGCCGTACACATTGCTAATGGCTCCGCTAATGGGGCTTGTAACTATCAGTGAGGATTTAAGTGAACTGTTGCTGACTGAATTTGGATTGATGCCCATTAGCTGTATTTGTTGATGCAAAGAGGCTTTGCGGGTTCTTAACGCATTGAGTTCGGCGGTGGCATTTTGCAGGTTTTTCAATGCCCCGGCATTGCCGGTGTTCAGTTCTTTTTGTCTTTGCATTTCCTGTTCGGCAAAAGTTATTTTACTGTTGATGGTCAGGTATTCTTCCTGCAACTGGATAAACTGCGGGTTGGCAATGGTGGCAATAACCTGTCCTTTGCGTACATAGTCGCCAATCTGTACATTAATAGATTTTATCACGCCACCGTATAAAGAGGTAGCATTTGCCTTGCTACTGTTGGGCAAACTCAAAATACCGTTCGCTTTAATAGTGGCGGTTAGTTCTTTCATTTCCACCACACCGTATTTGATACCTACAGCTTCAATCTGTTGGGGCGTAAGTGCCGCAACGGTGGCAGCGCCCTCTTCGGCTCCGTGCTCGTGTCCGTGCCCTGTATCGGCTTTTGCTTCCGTTTTGTGCTCGTGGTTATGACCGTCTTCGCTTTCCTTTTTTTGACTATCTCCACAGGCGGTCAGGGAAACTGTAAAGAGTGCTGCTAAAAACATTTTCGATATATTGTTCATCTTATTTGTTATTAAGGTAATTGTATTGAATTGCTGAGTGATTGTAACTGTTCAGAACGTCCAGATAATTTTGGCGGATATTGATTGCCTGCGTTAAGAACTGGCTTAGTTCTGCAAAGCTGATATCTCCCGAGCGGTAGCTTTGTGACGCCGCTTCGGTAATATCCTTTGCCTGTTGCAGTCCCGATGTTTCAAAGAAGCTCAACAAAGCCATATTCTTTTCCATTTCTGCGATGGCAGATTTCTTGTCCGTTGCCATTACCTGCGTTTGGTAAGACAATAGGTTTTCCTGTACTTCCTTTTCCTTGTTGGCTACATTCACTTTGTTTTTATACGCACCTGCACCAAACAACGGGAAGCCTACCGAAACCGAAAAGCCCGTAAACGGGTCTGAAACGCCGTACAATCTCTGGCTGAATACCCTTGCTGAAAATTCGGGCAAATTGCTTTTCTTTTGTATCTTGATATTTGCCGCCGCAACGCTTACATTTTGCTGCTGCAACTGCAATACCGGGTGTACATTGTTTTCATCATACAAGTTCGTTTCCAATTTCTGTAACGGCTCATCTATTGGGAGTATCCATTCGTTACGATTGAGCAATACCATTAATTGCTGTTGCTGTATTACAATTTCCTTATTGTTCTGCTCCACGTAGGCTTTTAACTGTTTGAGTTGGGCATCTGCCGCAATCTGGTCGAGCTTTGCGACGTCGCCCGTTCTAACCCGAACCTGTGTTGTATTGAAGAGGTTGGTGTAAATGCTGTCAAGGCTTTTCAGTAACAGATTTTTATCCTGCAAAAACCACAACTGGTAATAAGCGGTTCTAACGTCTTTTCGGATATTGGCATTCATAACCTCTGTATTCAATTCGGAATATTTTAGCTGTGCTTTTAAATAGTCCTTGCGGGCAGCATATAAGCCGGGCCACGCAATACTTTGCGTAAGCCCGATTTTCCATATACCCGTTTTGTCCGATGGTCTTAAATCTTCATTTTCTACAAATACCTGTGTCATTGGTATATCGTTAGCGGTCTTTACATTGTATTTAGCCGCATCAATCTCCGACTTATTGACGTTGACCTGCCCATTGCTTTGCAATGCGGTATTAATAGCAGTATCTATGCTTACCCTTTCCTGGGCATTGGCAGTGGTCATACCTCCGATACCCAGTAAAAGAGCGATTACGGTTGTTTTCACACCTTTACTGTTTTTGAAATTAAATTTTGAATTGAATATGATGTAGAGCAATGGCAATACAAACAGGGTAAGAAATGTAGCCGTTATTAATCCGCCAATCACTACTGTAGCCAATGGCTTTTGTACTTCTGCCCCGGCACTGGTGCTGATTGCCATCGGCAGGAAGCCCAGTGATGCTACCGTTGCCGTCATCAATACCGGACGTAACCGGATTTTTGTTCCCTCGATTGTCCGTTTTATCACATCATCCAAACCGTCTTTTTTCAGTTGGTTGAATGTGCCTATCAATACAATACCGTTCAATACGGCAACACCGAACAGGGCAATAAAGCCGATACCTGCGCTAATACTGAAAGGCATTCCCCGCAGCATCAAAGCAAACACACCGCCGATGGCACTCATCGGGATGGCAGTAAATATCAAACCTGCCTGCTTGAATGAACGGAATGTGAAATAAAGCAATGCGAATATCAATAACAGCGATACTGGTACGGCAATCATCAGGCGGTTACTGGCTTCTTTCAGGTTCTCAAACTGACCGCCGTAAGTAAAGTAATACCCTGTGGGCAATTTTACTTTTTCGGAAAGCTGCTGCTGAATATCGGTAACAACGCTTTGCACATCACGTCCGGCTACGTTAAAGCCAATCACAATGCGGCGTTTTCCCGCTTCACGGCTGATTTGTGCGGCATCCAATTTGTAATTGACATCAGCAACCTGCGATATGGGTATCTGAAAGCCTGTATTAGTTGGTATCATCAGGTTCCTTACATCTTCGATGCTGCTGCGGTGTACGCTATCCAACCTTACCACAAGCTCAAACTGCCTTTCGTTCTCATAAATAACCCCGGCTGCTTTACCTGCAAATGCGGTACTCACAATATCGTTTACCTGTTGTATCGTCAGCCCGTAATTTGCCATCCGGGTACGGTCGTAGTCGATGTTAATCTGCGGCAAGCCGTTTACCTTTTCCACCTGTGGCGGTGTGGCTCCTTTTACCTGCTGTACTACTTCGCTAACCTTATTGGCATACACGCTTAACGTGTCCATATTCTCCCCGAATATCTTAACGGCAACGTCCTGACGAATACCTGTCATCAATTCGTTGAAACGCATCTGTATCGGTTGGTTCTTCTCAAAGAAAACGCCCGGAATAACGGACAGCCTTTCCATCATTTCATCCCCTAACTCGTTGTAGCTTTTCTTGCTTTTCCATTCGTCCTGCGGTTTGAGGATAATCATCATATCCGTAGCTTCAGGCGGCATCGGGTCGGTAGGCACTTCGGCAGCTCCGGTCTTGCCGACTACCATTTTAACCTCGTCAAATTCTTTAAGAATGCGGGATGCCTGCATCGACGTTTCTATACTCTGATTGAGCGAACTTCCCTGAGGTAAAATACAGTGAAAGGCAAAATCTCCCTCCTGCAACTGCGGGATGAACTCGCCGCCCATTCTGCTGAACAGAATAACGGCAACTACAAATACCGCAGTGGTAACGCCCACTAACCAATATTTAACCCTGATAGCTTTCTGCAACAAAGGTTGGTAGAAGCCTTGCAGCTTATCCATAAACTTGTCGCTGAAATTCGGCTTGTCGTGCCCTTTTTTCGGCAGGAACAACGCACACATCATTGGGATATAGGTCAAGGACAATATCAATGCGCCGAAAATGGCAAAGCCTACGGTTTGCGCCATCGGTGTGAACATTTTACCCTCAACGCCTACCAACGTCAGGATTGGGATATATACGATAAGGATAATGATTTCGCCAAATGCGGCACTTGTCCTGATTTTGGAAGCGGACAAAAATACTTCCTCGTCCATTTCGCTTTGGGTCAGTTTATTGGTGGATTTCCGCAAGCCCAAATGGTGTAGGGTTGCTTCCACGACAATAACGGCACCGTCCACAATCAAACCGAAGTCAATCGCTCCCAGGCTCATAAGGTTGGCACTAACGCCAAACACGTTCATCATCCCCAATGCAAACAGCATCGCTAACGGAATGGCTGATGCTACGATTAGCCCGGCTCTTAGGTTGCCCAGAAACAGCACAAGCACAAAAATCACAATCAAAGCTCCCTCAATCAAGTTCTTTTCCACTGTGTCCATTGCCCTGCCTACTAATTCGGTACGGTCTAAATACGGCTCGATGGTTACATCTTCCGGTAATGATTTCTGAATGGTGGGTAATTTCTCTTTTATCCGTTTTACCACCTCGTTACTGTTCTCGCCTTTGAGCATCATTACCACACCGCCCACGGCATCTACTTCTCCGTTATAGGTTAGTGCGCCGTAACGCACGGCACTACCGTAACGCACATCGGCTACGTCTTTAATAAAAATGGGTGTATGCCCCGTGATTTTTACGGGTATATTTCTAATATCTTTCCAACGAAGTAGCCAAGCCCACACCACGGATAAAATAAGCGTTAGGCTTCTTGTCGATATATGCACCGCCCGTATTCTGATTGTTTTGTTCCAGTGCGTTGAATATGTCGGGAATACTTACGGTCATCGCTCTCAATCGGTCGGGGTTTACCGCAACCTCGTATTGTTTCAATTCTCCGCCAAAGCTGTTTACTTCGGCAATGCCTGGCGTGCCGTACAACTGGCGGGCAACAATCCAATCTTGCATTGTACGCAGGTCTTTGGCGTTGTACTTATGCTCGCTGCCTTTTTTGGGGTGGATGATGTATTGATAGACTTCTCCAAGCCCTGTACTTACCGGAGCCAGTTCAGGCGTGCCGATACCTTTCGGAATTTTTTCTTCGGCTTCTTTCAGTTTTTCATTGACCAACTGCCTTGCAAAGTAGATGTCTACATTTTCTTTGAACACTACCGTAACGACGGAAAGCCCGAACCGGGATATACTTCTTGTTTCTACTAAATCGGGAATGTTGGCGATGCTCTGCTCAATGGGGAACGTAACCAACTGTTCCACTTCCTGCCCCGCCAGTGTAGGACAGGCAGTAATAATCTGTACCTGATTATTGGTAATATCCGGTACGGCATCTATTGACAATTTGGTTGCACTCCATACGCCCCAAATGATAAGAACCAATGTCATTATAGCAATGACGATTTTGTTCTTGATGCTGAATTTAATTATACTATCTAACATTTGAATTTGTATTAAGCCTGAAATGTTTTGTATTTGGTGTCTACTGCGGATATTCCATCATTAAAAAGCAGCCGGAATATCGGTCGTCAATCATAATGAGAATTACAGGCTCCCGCAGTTCGTCGAGGCTTTCATCGTAGAAGAAGTCATAAGATTTCATCAGGGCTAAATTGCCAATGATGACTTCGTGCCCGTTTACAAATCCTTTGATACCATAACCAGGTATCTCTTCAAATTTTTCGACCTTGTAATCGGATAGCGTGATACCCGGAAGAAATTTGAGCAAACTGCTTGCTATACGGTGCGTGGAATGGGATTGCATTGCTGCCGTATAAGCAATCACGATTTCTTTTTCGGGTACTGCACATTCAAAGGAAATTACATCAAACAGGCGGTTGCTTTTGTAGGCTGTATCTATATCTGCTGAATAATGATTTTTTATTGCCATTGTCATATTATTTTAATTTACAAGGCAAAATTATCAGTCGGTTTTGGGAACCTGGTTGCAAATACAAACAGCCATATCGGGAAATATGGCTGTTTGTAAATTTAAAGATGAGTATCATAAAATATTATTTTGTTTTAACGAACCTCGAACATTCGTTGCACATTCCTTTCATTACAAAATTGATACTCTCCAACAAAAATTTGTCGGGCAACTGGATAGGCGGAATGGCAATACTTTCGAGGCAGAAGGTATTCTTGCATCGGTTACAGTTAAAGTGCACGTGCAAGTCGCCAACGGTGCACATACAGTTATCGCTGCAAATAGAATACTTCATTGCGCCGGAGCCATCATCAATAGTATGAATGAGTAGGTTATCGTGAAAGAGGGTCAACGTCCTGAATATGGTCGATTTATTGACCGTTTCCAGTTCGGTTTCCAAATCAGTCAGGCTGAAAGCCTTTTTAAAGTCAGACATTCTTCTAAAGATTAACAGCCTAACCGAAGTTGGTTTTATGTTCCTGCGCAATAGTTTTTCTTCTAAATCTTTCATTTTGTCATTGTCGGTTTTAGAACCGTATTTAAAATCTAATGTAAAATTATAGAAGCTGCTATGCACAAGTATTATAATTTCCTTTGATAAATTTGTGATTTTTACTGTTAGGTTTTATAGGTAATGGATATAACCTATTTCGGGCAGGTATTTACAGTCTTCGCAGTTGTCATACGCAACGGTTGCTTTTTCGGGTTGGTCAAAATTGATTTCCAAAAACGCATTAGAAAATAACGCATATGGCGGGTATTCCGCAATGTGATTTTTCAGCATCTTGTGGGCTTCTACCACTGGTGCTCCGTAGAGCTTCTCGAATTTCCCGATTTTGTATTTGGTAAATTCCCCGTAGTGTACAATTATCTTTAATGATAAAGGAATTTCTATTGCCAGTTGTAATGCGAGGCGTTTGCATTCCTTTTGAAAATCGTTGTACATCTGTTCTATCTGCATCAATGTTTCTTCAAAGGTGGGCAGGTTGTGGTACTTGTAAAAAAGTATCGCATCGCCCTCAACCTCGGAAATTTCAAGGCAAAGGATATTGCTATCCATTACTGATTTGAGCAGGCTTTCTGTTATGTATTTTCCAACAAACATATTTGATTTGATAACGAAATCCGTAAAGCCTGAAATGTCGGGTATCATTATCATACCGTTTTTATTGGCAGTATCGTGTTGCATTTATATCATCGTATTAACCATTAAAAATGCAGGGGCTTGTTACCGTCCCCCGCAAATTGAGTGTATCTCACTCCAACAAAAACTATTTTATCTGCCCAGTAGCTTTGTGGTACACAGCTTCGGCTATTTTGTACCGTATTTTTGCATCCAACATATTGCTGTATGCTCTTTGCCAAAGCGTTTCAGCTATCAGCACATCTTCTCCGGTAATGGTTCCGGCTTTAAAGCGGTCATTGCTCAACTTCAAATTTTCGTCGGCTTCAATTAATGACGCCTGCATCAAATCAATGTTATTCGCCTGCAATTGCAGATTAAGCATTGCGTGCTCAATCTCCACCGTGATTTGGCTTTTCAGTTCTTTCAAACCGTATTCAGCCGAACGTATATTAGCTTCCTGCTGTTTTACTTTTTCTTTTCTGCTACCCCAGTCAAAAACCGGGATTTTCACGCTTAGCATACCAAAGTAGGTTAGCATATGGTTTTTGGTCGGGTCGCCAAAGTTAATACCCTCTTTTCCAAAGGCAGCCATTCCATTGAGCGATAAGCCTACCGATGGTTTCAGGTCGGCTTTGAGCATACTTTTGGTAAGCTGGCTCATTTTAATGCCATTGGTTGCCAACTCAATTTCCGGTCGGTTCGCATCGACAGCATCCAAAACACCCTGCTTAGAAAAGTCGCCCGTACTCAATGTATCGGCTACGTCTATACCTGTTGGGGCTTCCATCCCGATTAACTGGCTCAATCTTCTTTTTGCCAGGATGAGCTTATTCTCCGCAGCCTGCAAACGGGCTTCGTTTTCATTCTGGAGCACCTTTGCCCGCAATACATCGTTTTTGTAAATCAATCCTGCCCCAAACTGGTTGTTCAGGAATGTATAATGCGAAGCCAGTTGCTTTTTAACCTGCTGTTCCAGTTTGATTTCTTCCTTAGCCTGCACTAAAAGCCAGTAAGCGGTTTCGGTAGCCAGTAATACTTCGTCTTCCACCAATCGTTGTTGCGCATTGCTCATCTGTATATTGGTTTCTGCCATCTGCTTGCCGTACTTAATCTTACCGCCTGTGTAAATCGGCTGTGTAACGCTGACCATCGGTGCAAACCCGTATTCGGGCAGCATTGTGTTCAATGGCTCGCCAAAGTAAAAGGCGGTTGCCGAAGCATCCAGTTTTGGTCTGCCTGCCACATCCGCAATCAGCTTGTCGGATTGGGTGGCAATTACGTCTTCTTTAGCTTTGCCTATTCTGTTATTGTTTTTTAATGCCAGTTCTTTGCTTTCCGCAAGGGTTAGCTGCTGTTGTGCAAAGAGGTTGTTTGTTCCCTGCAAAAGAACGAAACCGCATATAAAAACCTTTATGACTGTTTTATATCTTTTCTGTAACATAATCCCTTTTTATGATAAATATTTTTGGTGGTGAACATCGGTATCGGTATTGCGCTCGTGCTGTTCATCCGATTGTTTGTTTTTAGGTGGTTTTACGAACCTGTAATACAGTACCGGAACGATAAATAATGTGGTAATCATTGATACCAGAATACCGATTGAAATGGTACTTGAAATCGGTCCCCATTCCGGCGAGCCACTCGCCATTAACGGTATCAAACCGATTGCTGCCGCCATTGAGGTAAGGAAGATTGGTCGCATTCTTCGTTTAGCTGCAAACAGGGCTGCTTCTCTAATCGTATGACCGTGCTCCCTTACCAGTTCATCTGCATAGTCCACGAGGATAATCCCGTTACGGACTACGATACCCAGTAAGGCGGTAATACCGATGATTGCCATAAACCCGAACTCGTACCCTGTAAGGAACAAGCCCAACATTGCGCCCAGTAAACTCAACGGGAACGAAGCCAGTACAATGAATACTTTACCCACACGCTTGAACTGGAATAACAGCACAAGGAAGATGAGAACGAAACTTATCATAAAAGCCTTTCCCATTTTGGGACCGCTTTCCAGTCCATCCTCATACTCGCCGCCGTAGGCAATCTTAATGCCTTTAGGCAGTTTCAGGCTGTCAATTTTAGGCTGTACTTCTGCAAATACTTCTGCGGGTTTTCTGCCCAACTGCGCTTCGGAAGAAACGGTTAAGGTTCTTAACCCGTTACGGTGTACAATAGCCCCAGTATGCCACGACGGTTGTAAATCTACCACCTGCTTTAGAGGAACCTTAGCACCGAATGTTGAATTGATGTACATATTGCCCAAAGCATCCAGATTTTCCCTGTCGCTTTCGTCTGTACGCAATACAATGTCGATGGCTTTATTGCCCTCCCACATCTGCGATACCGGGTATCCTTTTATCTTTGCACCCAATGCCTGTGCTATCTGCGCTTTGGTAACGCCCAAACGCAAGGCTACATCTTCTTTAACCACGGCTTTCAGCCCTACATAATCATTCTGATAATCGGTGCGCACCCAGTTAGAACCTTTAGTGTTTTCCAGTAATGCTGCAACCTGCTTGGCTACTTTTTTCTGCTCGGTCATATCCTTGCCAATCACACGGATTTCAATCGGTGCGTGCTGCTGCTTCTTGCTTAGCTGCCTAACCCGCACATAACCGTTCGGCAGGTAGTTGTTGAATTTCTGTACATACTCGTCTATCATTTCTGCCGTTGCATCTTTGCTTGTGGTATTGATGAATACCTGCGCAAAGTTTTCCCGTGGGTGCTCCGGTGCATAGGTAGAGTAGAAACGTGGCGAGCTTGTACCGATAAAACTTGCTGTGTTTACAATGCGCTTATCGCCTGCAATTTCCTTTTCTATCTTCTTAACGGCTGCTTCGGTTTCGTGGATATTCGTACCGTTATCCATCCACAATTCAAGGTTGAACTGGTTTCTTTCCACGATAGGGAAAAATTCGGTTTTAACCTGACTACCTACCACGAAAGACAGTAAGAAGATAACCAAACCTGCTACCAACGTAGTTTTCTGCCATTTCATACAGAACTCGATTGCCCGGTCGAAACCGTCCTGCATCCGGTCTAAGAAATTGCGTTTTTTGGGTTTATCATCGTGCTTTTTCAATCCTTTTTTCAGGAAGTGGTAACACATATACGGCGTAAGGAACAAGGCTACAAGGAACGAAACCGCCAAAGCTATGCTTACGGTAATCGGTATCCATTGCACAAACTCTCTCGTAAGCCCGGTAAGCGTAAATGCCAACGGCAGAAACGATAGGACAATGGTAAGCGTAGCCGTGAAAATGGGAACCATCAACTGCGTGGCACTCTGCCAGGCGGCAGTCCACGACGGTATTTTTTCGTCCACTTTCTCGATGTAATTATCCACTACGATAATGGCATCATCGACCACCATCCCCAGTACGATAATCATTGCCGCCAAACTAACCTGGTGCATTTCGATACCCAACAAATTGAGGATAGCAAATGTTACGGCAATGGTAACGGGTGCTGCAATGGCTGAAATGGTGGCAACCCTGAACGGCAGCAGGAGCATTACGACCAAGATAACGGCTGCAATGGCGATACCGAACTCGATAAAGAAATGCCCCAAATTCATATCAACCACTTCGGGTTGGTCAACAATGGTGCTGACCTGCACATCTGATGGCAGGATTTCTTTTACTTCAGCAACTTTCTGTGTCAGCGCATTACCCAAATCGACAATGTTCTGTCCGGGCTGCATTTCTACGGTCAGCATCATTACATCGTTTCCTGAAACGGTAATTTTGCTTTTCAGGTCTTCATATCTTCTCTCGATGTTGGCTATATCCCGCAAACGGATATTGCCGCCCTGCGGGGAACTATATACAATCAGGTTCCCGATTTCATTTTCATTCTGATACTGCGCATCCGTGAAAATAAGGAAACGGTTTTTGTCAATTTCAATATCGCCACTCGGAATAGTTACATTCTGTTGGCTTAATGTGTTTGTGATTTCGTTGATACCGAAACCGTATTGCTTCAATACATCTTCTCGCAGGGTAATAAATACCTGCTGCTTCTGTCCGCCGTAACGCTTGATTTTGGAAACGGACGGTATCGTCTTAATGCCGTCTTCCAGTTCATCCAAATAGTTTTCCAACTGGGCGTAAGAACGACCGGGGGCTGATACGGCAATCATCTGAACAACCACATCGCCGAAATCGCTGTTCACATACGGTCCCTGTACGCCCCGTGGCAATGCTAAAGGCATATTGGCATCCAAACCGTGCTGTAAAGTATTCCAGAATTTTTTGGTGTCCTTTACATAGTCCTGCAATTCTACCGTTACAACCACCTGTCCGGGCTTACTTTCCGAATGGGTTTTTTCTTTTTTGATTTCCTCGAAACCGAACAGGTATTGTTCCAGCTTGTCGGTTACTTCTTTCTCTATCTGCTCTTCGTCGGCTCCGGGGTAGAAAGCCACAACAAGCCCCTGTCTAACTGTTACACGGGGGTCTTCACTTCTCGGCATCGTCATTAATGAAATTAACCCGGCAAACACCATAATAACGGTAATCGCTATCGGTACTTGCGGAAATTTCATTGCCGCTTCAATGAGGTTTATCTTTCTTTTCATAAATTATTCAGATTTTGGGGCTGATGCTGTTACCGATGTAGTTTGCGCTTTTACTTTCTGCCCGTCTTTCACGTTATTTTGCCCGGCAAGGATAATGGTCTGGCTTTCGTTAAGACCATCGGTTATAATAACCGCATCGCCTACGATTTTGCCCACTGTAACCCTCGTCAGCTTAGCGGTGTTGTTCTTATCTACCACGTACACGTGCGGGATTTTATCTACATTGTTGATGATGGCGGTAAGTGGTACACGTACCTGCTTAACCTTTACCGGGACGCCTGCAAGCACTTCGGTAATCATTCCCGGCATCAGCACGCCGCCCGGATTGTCCAAGCGTACTTTAAGGGTAAATGCTTTTGAAATTTCATCGGCTACGGGATTAATGATGGTGATTTTACCCGTGAAATTGCGTTGCAATGTAGGAATATTCACATCTACCTGCATCCCTTGTTTAAAGCTGCCGATTTCGCTTTCGGGTACGGCAAACTGCGCATATACCATATCTGTTTTTACAATGGTAAAGGCAGGAACGCCCGGTGCTGCCATACCGCCAACCTCGGCAGTTTTCACGGTAATTATACCATTGGTAGGCGAATGCAAACGGCTGTCGGCAATGCGCTTGCGGTTGATTTTTTTGTTGGCTTCTGCCTGCGCTACTTTGGTCTTGATGTCGATGTAATCCTTTTCAGGGAAACTTCCTTTTTTGTACAGTTCATCAAATCTTCTGAACGCATCCTGGCTCTGCTCTAAACTGGCATTGGCAATCTGCAATGCCGCTTCGTACTCGGTGGCATCAATGCTTGCAAGAAACTGTCCTTTGCTCACTCGCTGCCCCTCATTTACACCCACACTGTTAATCGTGCCGGGAACGGCAAAACTTATGGTAGTCATATTGTCGGGAACAATGGAACCCGAATAGGAAACGGATTGCTCGGTTTCCGAACTGTTGATAGTGGCTACGGTTACTACCGGAGGCTCATCTTTTAACTGTTTTTCTTCTTTTTGTTTGCAACTCTGTATCAATCCGGCTCCGATAAGGAAGAGGGATAACAAACCAATTTTACTTGTTCTCATCTTACATTTATTTTGTTACGCTTCTTTGTTTAGTTAAACTTTGAAAATTTTAAATACAGGGGCAAAGGTCGGGTTACAGCTAAGGTGCAGCTATACGAAATGACGGGTAAAAGTTGTGAAATTTACTTTTTTGATTTGGTGGTATCTGCCTGAAACAAACAGAGCTACTGATGTTTCAGTAGCTCCGATGCCTGCATTAAAAAAATAGCAAAATGCTTGGGGGATGGATTGGAAAACCCTTAATGCGGGGGTTGCGCTTCGTCCATCTGCATAGTAACGGCTTCCCCGTGTTCCTGCTTTACCTGCTTGAAATAGCTTGATGTAAAGCCCGTGTGTTTTTTCAACTGGTTGGAAAGGTATGCCTGACTGCTGTACCCCAGTACGTGGGCAATCTCGGTCAGCGACATTTCGGTATGTACCAAAAGGTCTTTTACCTTTTCAATCTTCCGACGAATGATGTACTTTTCGAGTGTAATTCCCTCCACTGAAGAGAATAAGGCACTCAATGTATCGTAGTTCTTGTGCAGCTTGCCACTGATTAAGGTTGTGAATTTGGTAGGTGTGCCGCTTTGCAGTTGCAACGTGATACCTTTCTCCACCAACTCTTTTATCCTGTTTATTGTCTTTTGGTTTTTGTCATACATCAGTTCCAAGCCGATGCCTTTCAGCATCGTTTTGATTACTCCCAACTTCTGCGAAAAGTCTGTCGTATCCTTTATGATGGCTTGCCCCAGTTTTATATCCAAAACCTCAAAACCCAAAGCTGTCAATTCCTGTTCAAGAACATAGGTACATCTATTGCACACCATTCCTTTTATTAATAGTGTCATATCTTCTAAAATGTATAAGTTCCTTTATTCAATGGTCAAAATTCTGCATTTGCCCCCGACAAACTATTATGATATTCCGGCTTTGTTTTGTGAAATTTTATGAAAATCGGTGCAGTAACATTAAATATCATAAACTAAATAAGGAAAAGTACATAGCTACTTCCGACCATCTTACGGAATTTTGTAATAGACAACATCCGTATAAAAATGAAGAACAAAAAGAGCAACGAACATCAGGTTTTAAAGGTGCTGAAAGATTACAACGCAGGTAAAAGCGGACTGGAACTTTTCGAGAAATACGGCGTTTACGGCACGAACATTTTTGAACTGAAACACAAATACAAGGATTTAGGGATGGATATTCTTGTAGAATTGGTAAATTTAAACGAAGAAAACAGCAGGCTGAAAACAATGTATGCCGAACTGTGCATACAGCACCGGAAGCTCAAAGACCTGCTGAAAGAAGATTTCTGACAGGACAGTCGGGAGCGGTAAGCAGCAATTTAAAATACTATTACTATGACAAATGTAACGTACAAATACGCTACGGTTTTGGTAGCAATACAGAACCTACGCAACGAGGGGTATAACGTGGATTTCAATCTCGAAGAGAACTGTTTAATCTGCGGCGATAACAAATATACCATTGATGATTTTGAGATTGAGCAGGTCTATCGCTATGAGGGCGAAAGCAACCCAAGCGATGAGGCTACGGTGTATGGCATTGCCTCGAAAGACGGTTTAAAAGGAATTTTGGTTACGGCTTATGGTGCTTATACCGATAGTATGAGTACGGCAATGCTCCGCAAACTGGCACTAAAAAACGATTAAGATTTTAAAGTATGATAAAAGTGTTTATAGCCGGAGCCACCGGGTGGGCAGGCTCGGCAATCGCAAAAGGTGTTTATAACGAAAAAGGAATGCAACTGGCAGGCGGCTTGTCACGCTTCAATAAACAAGAGAATTTAGCCGAAATCCTGGATTTCGGAAATGATGAAATCCCATTGTTCGGAACCATAGAAGAGGCACTGGAGCAAGTGGATTTTGATGTACTTGTCGAATTTACCAAACCAGATATTGCCAAAAAGAATATCCTGTCAGCCTTAAATAAAGGAAAAAAAGTTGTGGTGGGTACTTCGGGACTTACTAATGAAGATTATACCGAAATAGAAAAGGCAGCCAACGATAATAACACTTCAGTACTTGCCGCAGGCAACTTTGCCATTACAGCCGTCCTGCTATTCAAGTTCGCTTCTATTGCTGCGCAGTATATTCCCAATTATGAACTCATAGACTACGCAAGCCAAAACAAAGTGGATGCGCCGAGCGGCTCGGTAGCGGAACTGGCGCATCGTTTGTCGGGCATACAGCAATCGAATATTACGGTTCCCGTTAAGGACACCATTGGCAGCAAAGAAACAAGGGGTGCAGATATTGAGGGCGTACAGGTGCACGCTGTAAGGCTTCCGGGTCACGTGTTGGGTATTGAAGCCATCTTTGGAATGCCGGACGAAAAGCTGATTTTAAGGCACGATGCGGGAAACAGTGCCGAACCTTATGTAAAGGGCGCAATCCTTGCCATCGAAAAAGTAAGCACGTTCAAAGGGTTGAAAAGGGGTCTTGATGCGGTAATGGATTTCTAAAAAAACAAAGTGCAAAATAATAGCTGAAACTGATATTTTGCCTTTTTTCTATACCCGGTATTTACTGCACCGTCACACAAACATCGGCATTCATCGGGTAGCTTTGGCAAAGCAAAATTATTCCCTCTGCGATATCCTGTTCTGTCAGTGCCCCGTTATGGAGCATCCGAACTTCGCCATCGGTTTTTACTGCCCAACAAGCCCCGCAGGTTCCATTCTTACAGGAACTCGCCACTTTGATATGGTGCTCTTTCATCGCATCCAGAAGCGACTGCTTCGGCTGTACCTCAATGAGCGATGTGCATTCATACGTTTGCTTTTCCTCGTTCTCGTAGTAGTCCTCGTAATAGTTTACAATCACATCTTTAACAGTACCGTCCGTTTCCAAATCGCCCGCATTCCCCGGAACCGGGTCGAAGTATTCCAAATGGATATGGTCTTCGGGAATGTACAAGCCCGTTAAGGCATCCTGGTACAAATCCATCAGCCCGTTGGGTCCGCAGATGTAATAATGGGCTGCAGCAACATCGCCAACCAGTCTTTTAATGACCGAACGTAAAACAAGCAGATTGAACCTGCCTGCAACGTGGTTGAGTTTGGTGGAAATAAAATCAGGTGCAGTAAAGGAATAACAAATATTCAATTCTTGCGCTGCCTGCATCGCTTCCAGTTCATTCCAAAATATGGTTTCTTCCGGTGTTTTATTGCTGTACACCAGTAAGGGTATCCGATTGCTGTTTTCAACGCTTTTCAGCATTGCGTATAACGGGGAAATACCGCTACCGCCTGCCAGTAAAACAATTTGGGATTGCTCGGCTATCGGTTTTTCTAAAACAAAGCTGCCAAATGGGGCTTCTATTTCCCAGGCTTCGATGTTGTCTGCATTATTTAAGATGTAATTGCTCATCTTTCCACCTGTAACCCTTTTAATAGTAATGGCGGGAAATTCGTCAGACGGCACAGAACTGAACGAATACGAACGTATGAGCAGTTCGCCGTTTACGGTAAGCCTGATGTTGAGGTACTGACCGGGCAGGTAGGTAAACGCCTGCTGCTCCGTGTCAAAGTATAGGGTAATGGTATCTTCGGTTTCCTTTATAATTTTATGTGTTCGCCACGTGTATTTCTTCATCCCTCGGTTTTTAATGTCTTGCATTGCTGATAAAAAGAAAACCTCTGCTCCTGTACACAAAGCGAGGTTTCATAAAGACTTCTATTTAAAAGTTTGCTGTTCTGATAATTATAGTTCGTTTTGCTTTTCCTGTTGTCTTCTGATGATTTCGAGCTTGTTTTTTCGTATCTGCTTAAAATGGGCAGACGTTAATCCCGTATAGGTCATTAATTGCTCGGACAGTTCCGTCGGCTTTTGATAGCCTAACGCCTTTGCGATTTGTGACAGCGATTGCTCGGTGTACACCAGTAACTCTTTTACCTTTTCGATAATGCGCCTGATATAGATAATTTCAAGGCTCATATCATATTTAACAAGGAACAGATTGTTCAACTGGTGATAATCTGCTTTCAATTCGTTTGTAAGCTGTACGGCAAACGGTGCAGATTTACCTGTGTCCAACCTGTTCTGTATAATCCGGTCTGCTACATTGCAAACTTTCGTCATTATCTCCGAACAGTCGCCTGAATTTTGTTTCTGTAACATTGCTTTTTATTTATGGAACGAGATTTAACTGTTTCATACGCTGGGTAGCTTTGGTAAAAAATACCGGAGAAGTACTGGTGTGCTTGCTCCGGGACTGTCCAAAACTTATCCGCAGCATCCTGTTGAACAACTTGAAGCCTTTCCGCTGTCGTCGCCGCCAACTTTGTAGCCTGCTTTTTCAATCGCCTCAACCAACTCTTCTTTCACTTCGTCGTTTTCAACTGAAACAGATAATTTTCCTGCTTCCAGTTTTTCTACTTTAATGCCGTCAATGTCTTTGATTGCTCCGTTTACTCTCGACTGGCAGTGTGCACTTTGCATATCTGGTATGCTTAATTCTACATTTTTCATTTGAACTTATTTTTTATTGTGATACAAATTTCCGTATTAAACGAGGTGTTACTATTATGGTATTCCCTGTAAGATTTGTGATTTTTACTGATTTTGAAATCGCCGTGTTATTCCACGATTAATTTACCTTTCATATAGATGTAATGACCGGGAAACGAGCACAGGAAATCATACGAGCCTTTTGCCGGAGCCGTAAAGGTAATTTCTGTGGTTTGCCCACCGCCAATCATATCCGTTTTTGCGATTACGGCGTTTTCCATTCCTTTAGGTATGTAGCCGTTGTCCTTAGCATCTATCGCAGCATTGGCAAAAGTGTTGAAGTCTGTGCCCTGGGCAAGTATAACAACATTGTGCCCCATTGCCTCAATCGGTGCTTTTCCGATGTGCTTTAAAATGAGCTTTACGGTTTCGCCTGCTTTGGCTTTCAGTTCGGTTTTGTCGAATTTCATATCATCGCCGCCGCTAATGGTAATTACATTTTCGTTCCCTGTTTCTGCGGGGGCAACTGTTTCTTCTATTACAGGCTGATTGCTCTCCTGTGTGGTCTTGTCTTTTTGCTGATTGTTGTTACAGGCAGTAAATGCGATTACCGACAATGCTAACACTAACTTTTTCATTTCTATTTGAGATTTTATTTTGTTATCTGATAGTGCAAATTTCAGTACATAAGGTCACTTCCTCATTACGCTTTTCCCTGTTTGATTTGTGATATTTACTGATTGGACAGGGCACAAAAAAGAGGGCTGCAATAACCCTCTAAATTTTAAACAAAAAAAAATGCCAGTATTACGCTGCCATTTCCTCACAAGCCTTTGCACAAGCTCTGCACGCTTCTGCACATTCTTTACAATGCTCCATACCCATTGCAGCGTGTTTCTCACACTCTTCAGCACAAGCGTTGCAAATGTCAGCACATAGTTTGCAAATCTCTTTGCTAAATTTACCATCAAGACTTAATACGTTTGCTGCCGCTTGGCAAATAGCTGCACATTCCAGGTCTAACTGGATACATTTCTTTACGTGTGCAACATCATCTTCATTTAAACAAGCAATGGCACATTGGTTACAGATAGCTACGCACTTCAGGCAAGCCTCGATACACGATTGAAATTTTGTTTGTATCATAATATAAAATTTAAAAAATTAAGAAATAGATTTTATACTGTTTCTAACAAATATCAGTCCCTTGCAAAAGAAATGCTTTGTAAAATTCCTTGTTTGAATTGTAAGATTTACTGATTTGATATTTCGTAATATAAGGCTATATAAATAAAACCTACCTAATATTATTTCTGTAAAGAATTAGAATAAAAAAAACGACAGTCCCAATTAAGGAACCGCCGTTTTAGCAAACGCAATAAAGCTAAGTTCTACATTATTTTTTCAGTTTGTCGGCAGGAGGATTGTAATCAGACAATGTTGTTACCCTTACGGTATCAACCCCGGTAATATCCCAAGTGATAGGTATCATAGTCATATACTCACATTTCGGACACATATCACCCTCTGAACCTATCATTTCTTTATGACCGGGACAGCCTGTAATCAAATGTCCGTGGGCATCAATCAGCTCGCCTTTTTCGTTCCTGTCTTTTGCTGTAATTTTTTCGGCGGGTTTTTCAACCACCTGTTCCGTAGCGTGGTCGTGCCCGTCGCCCTCGGTGTGTGCGTGTCCGTCTTTTGCTGTTTTGGTATCGCCCCCGCAAGATGCTAAGAAAATCGCTAAGGAGGCAAATACGCCTATCAATAATTTGTTCACTTTCATTTCTATTTATTTTTTAGAGATTAAAAACTTGATTTTATTCCAGTAAGATTAATGATTATGATGGTCGTGTGCTGACGGTTCAGCCTTTACAATACATAGCACCGAATTATCGTGTAGATGTGCTGGTGTTTCCAACTGGATGGTAACGTGATGGATATTCATATGCTCTAATTCGTGTTCTACTTTACGAAGTAATATTTCACTTTCTTCGATAGTCATTTTTTCATTTACAACGGCGTGGCACGTAAGTGCATTCAATCCACTTGTAATTGTCCAAATATGCAGGTCGTGAATACTTTTAATACCATCGGTTTTAAGGATTTTTTCATTGACCTTATCCACTTCAACATTTTCGGGTGTGCCTTCCATCAATACGTGTACCGATGATTTAGTAACTAAATACCCACTTCTCAATACCAGTATCGAAACAATAACGCTTGCCAACGGGTCTGCCCACCCCCAACCGAAAAACATAATGAGCAACGCTGCGATAATTGCACCAACCGAACCGAGCATATCACTGATGACGTGCAGGTAGGCTCCACGCATATTGAGGTTTTCCTTTACGTCAGCACCACGCATCATTATCCAGGCTACAAGCACATTAACCAATAAGCCTACAATTGCTACAATGAGCATACCTCCTGATTGAATTTCCGGTGGGCTCTGAAAGCGTTCTATCGCCTCGTAAATGATATAAACTGAAATCAGGATAAGTGTTGCACCGTTGATAACTGCTGCAAGTATTTCAAAGCGCTTATAGCCGTAGGTCTTACTGTAATCGGCTATTTTACTGCTGAACTTAAAGGCCATCAGCGCAATGAAAAGCGATATTGCATCACTCAACATATGTCCGGCATCGGCTAATAAGGCAAGGCTGTTTGTCAGAAAACCTCCCACTACCTCCACTACCATATATGTAGTGATGATTACCAAGCTAATGGTCAGGGTCTTTTTATTCGCAGTATGCGAGTGGCTGTGTCCGTGGTCTTGTCCCATATTTACTTGTGATTATTGTTTCACTGCTGCAAATATCAGCAGCAAAACGTTTCTATCTATTTTAATATTCTTTGTGTGATTTATCGGTTTACTTCTTCCATTTCAAACGTAAACTGTTACTTACCACACTTACACTACTCAACGCCATTGCGGCTCCGGCAATCATTGGGTTTAGTAAGAAACCATTGATTGGGTAAAGAATACCTGCTGCAATCGGAATACCTATAAGGTTATAGATAAATGCCCAAAACAGGTTCTGCTTAATGGTTGATACGGTTTGTTTTGATAGTCTTATGGCTTGAGGTATTTTGGTAAGGTCTGATGAAATAATGGTCATCTTCGCCACGTCCATTGCGATATCCGAACCTTTACCCATTGCGATACTTACATCGGCAGTTGCCAGTGCTGTACTGTCATTGATACCGTCGCCAACCATTGCTACTACTTTGCCTTGCTGTTGCAGTTCTTTCACAAAATCAGCTTTGTGCTGTGGCAAAACTTCGGCTTTGTAATGCTTGATACCAGTTTGCTCGGCGATAGCTTTGGCGGTAGCCTCATTATCTCCCGTCAACATATACAGTTCGATATCCGCATCCTGCATTTCTTTGATAGCCTGTACCGATGTCTCTTTAATTTTGTCGGAAATAGCGATTACAGAAAGAGCTTGTTTACTGTTTGCAAACCATATAACGGTTTTAGACTGTGTGCCCCATTCGTCCGCCTGCTTTTGCAGTTGGTCGGCAATGGTAATGTTGTTTTCGGCTAACAGTTTTTTATTACCTACATAGTAAGTGTCGCTGTTGTAATCGGCTTTTGCGCCTTTACCTGTTATACTGTCGAAGTTTGATAATAAAGTTGTAGAAACGCCCTCCAAATTTTTCACAACGGCTTCCGCTAATGGGTGCTCCGATTGCTTTTCAATGCTCAATAAAACATCTTTCGTCGCATCGTCATTGTTCAGCCATTGGATGCCTGTAACCTGTGGTCTTCCCTCGGTAATCGTACCTGTTTTATCCAGCACGATAGCGTTTACTTTCTTCGCTAATTCCAAACTTTCCGCATCTTTAATCAGGATGCCGTTTTCTGCACCCTTACCAACGCCCACCATAATAGCGGTAGGAGTAGCCAAGCCTAAAGCACAAGGACAAGCAATAACCAATACAGTAACGGCTGCTAAAAGACCTTGTACAACACCATTCTCGCCTCCTAAGAAGAACCAAAGAATAAATGTCAGGATAGCAATACCGATTACTACCGGAACGAAAATACCTGCGATTTTATCCACCAGTTTTTGTACGGGTGCTTTACTTCCCTGTGCATCCTGCACCATTTTGATGATTTGGGCAAGCATTGTTTCTTTACCCACTTTTACCGCCTTGAACTGGAAGCTACCTTTTTGGTTGATGGTTCCGGCAAATACCTTTTCGTTTTCCTTTTTCAGTACCGGAACAGGTTCGCCGCTTAGCATACTTTCATCTACATACGAATTGCCCGATACAACTGTACCATCCACCGCAATTTTTTCGCCCGGCTTAACCAAAATAATATCGCCTGCGTTTACATCTTCGATGGCTTTTTGTCTTTCCGTGCCGTCTGCTTCTATTACGATAACCGTTTTCGGTTGCAAGCCCATCAGCTTTTTAATGGCTGATGAGGTATTGCCTTTGGCTTTTTCTTCCAATAGCTTGCCCAATAAAATAAAGGCAACGATTACGGCTGCGGCTTCAAAGTACACGTGTGCGTGTAAACCTCTTTGATGCCAAAAGTCCATAAACAGCATATTGAATACGCTGAATATATAGGCGATACCTGTACTCAATGCGACAAGTGTGTCCATATTGGCAGAACGGTGTTTCGCCTGCTTCCACGCATTGATAAAGAAGTCTTTACCTAACCATAAAACTACCGGAGTGGCGAATGCCCACATTATTTCATTACCGTAAGGCATATCCATAAAGAACATACCGATAATGACCACCGGTAGCGATAGGATTACTGCCCAAATGGTTTTGTTTTTAAGTTTTCTGAATTTTTCGGCGTGGATAGCTTCTAAAGTTTCCTGTTGCTTGCTCTCGTCTTCGAGCAATAGGTCATAACCGCCGTCCTGTACCGCTTTCCTGATTTGCTCGGAATTGGTTATATTCGGCAGGAATTCAACGTTGAGGTTTCCCGTACCGTAATTCACTTCGGCACTTACTACGCCCGGCGTATATTTTGCCATACTCTCGGCACTGCCTGCACAAGATGCACAGGTCATACCTAAAACGGGATAAGTCTTTTTAACAGTGGGAACGCCGTAGCCTAAATCTTTAATTGCTTTTACAGCTTCGCCTACTACCTCGTTATCATTAACGGTAATAGCCGCCCTGCGGTTATTTAGCTCTACTTTGTGGGTTTCTACGCCTTTTACCTGTGCCAGTCCTTTTTCGACGATTAATGCACAGTGCTCGCTTTCTACATCCTCTAAAGGAATGTAAATTGTTTCTTTATTGGTTGCCATATCTCGATTGCTTTATTTTCATAATGCAAAGGTGGCAACAATAAAGAGGAGTTCTATTGTGAAATTCTGGGTTTGATTTGTAAGATTTACTTAAACCTTATCCAGTGGCTTGCGCTTGTCTTCCCTTATCTGCTTGAAATGGCTCGGTGTAAGCCCTGTTACTTTCTTGAACTGGTTGCTCAAATATGCCACGCTCGAATAATTCATACGGTCGGCAATCTCGCTTAACGACAGCTCATCGTACACCAACAGTTCTTTTATCTTTTCTACTTTCTGTGCGATAAAGTACTTCTCAATGGTCGTACCCTCAATATCGGAAAACAGGTTGCTAAGGTAGTTGTAATCGTGGTGCAGCGCATCGCTCAACACATCCGAAAGATTGGTTTTCGCATCGTTGTCCTGATGGTGCACCAGGTCAATGATAACGTTCTTTATTTTCTCAATCATCCGGCTCTTCTTGTCGTCGATGACCTGAAAACCCAAAGGGTCTAAAACGTTTTCCAATGCCTCACGCTCTGCTGTGGTTAAATCTTTTTTAAGGATTATTTCGCCCAGTTTTATATTGGTAGCCTCTATGCCGAGTTTGTCGAGTTCGTTCTGAACTACGAGAATACAACGGTTGCAGACCATATTTTTGATAAATAATGTACTCATATTTCGCTAAATCACAATTCATTTTGTTGCATCAATACGCAACCACAAATTTAAGATTAAAAATTAAGTATTTATTGATTATGAGTGACTAAGTGATGCAAACGACGGTTTTCATAGGGGAAAATAGCTAAAATATTCCCCATTGTAGGGGAATATTGGCGGTTAAAGTGCTGTTTATTAATAACATTTGCTAAGGTACTCTGATATTGATAACGTAATCCTCCCTACTATGAGAAAGTTATTAGGAACTATTGTTACCGAAATTCAGGAGCAGGAACGGAAACTGTCAATTACGTGCTCGGGGCTAATTGAAGAGGCTTTTCAAATGACGGTCTTTCTTCAGGAGCTATTGGTTTCGGCAAAAGAATGTGTGCTAAGTTCGGAATTTGAGAACGATGCAAAAGAGATTGAGTTCTTTAAAATGATTAAGCCCCAAATCCTGGGCAAACTCATCTATTATAACAAGCTCTACCGGATAGAAACCTCGTGCCCGGTCAATAACGGGAAAATATATCATAACTATTTCTCGAACCATTTAACGGAGCTAAAGATTGAGTTTAGGGAACACATCTGCAACTCCCATTTTTATCGCTACTACCGTTCGGGCAGGGTGGATAAAGACCACGAATATTTTAAGCGTGGGCAGATAAACTACCTCGATGGGCTTAATAGTTACGTATTTGAAATCGACCCGCAATTCTCTACCTATTACGATTACAAAGTAGCCCGCATCCTCGCCAACGACCTCTTATACGCCTACCTCTTAACCAAAATCAGCCCCGAAGAAAATTCCGATACATTTTTCAGTAGCGCCAGCGAAATTAAAGAGCTATCCTGGACGGACAGCAAGAATGCTCTGATTGAGCTAACGTATGCCCTCTACGCATCAGGTGCTATTTCAGGAGGTAAGTTAGGCATCCGGAAGCTCACTGCTATTTCACAAGTGTTGTTCCGAATACCACTGACCGATGTGCATCACGCATTCCACCGTATGAAAACCCGTGCAGGCTCTCGCACCTTGTTTTTAGACCAGTTGAAACAAGCACTGGAAGAATATATGGATAAAGACTTATAAACACTCCATCAATAAAGGCTTTGAAAGCAATACGCATTCCGTATTGCTTTTTTTTGTGCCTGCGTTCGCCAATATATGGCAATTGGCGAACGGGCATATTTCCTTATCCCAAAATCGGAAAATCTGCCGAAACGCTTATTTAATAAGGCTTTCCGGCAAATTGTAAAATTTTCAAAAAACCGCTTTTTCAATTGGCAAGCATTGGCGGACAAACACTGCCACAATTCTGAATTTTGCCCTGTGAACATTAAACGACAGCGCAATGAATATAATAACAGTTGACGAAGAAGTGTGGCAGCACCTTAACGAACGGTTGAAAGCCATTAGCGAATATATCCTGAAACTGGAAGATACAAGCTATGATAGTTTGTGGCTCAACAATCACGAAGTCTGCCAGTACCTCCACATCAGCGAAAAAACATTGTGGCGTATGCGCACCAACGGGCAGATAGCCTTTTCAAAAATGTACGGGCAGTATTACTATACGATTGGTGCTATCAAGGAAATGCTTAACGCCAATGCCGTACAAACTACCGATGAGTATGTGGAGCAGCTTATGGCGAAAGGCAAAAGCTACATTAAACAAGGCAGAAAGCTAAAATCAGGTAATAAGTAAAAGTTTTGGGTATGAATATCGACAAAATGGAATTTGTGGCGTGGATGGAACGCATAATGGATAGGCTTGACATTCTCGGCAACCACATAGACGATTTACAAAAGAAGCGCAATAGCATAGACGGAGAAGAATTACTGGATAATCAGGATTTATTACAAATGCTGAAAATCAGCAACCGTTCCCTGCAACGGTATCGCTCCATCGGTAAGCTGCCTTACTATACCATCAGCGGAAAATTGTATTACAAACTATCCGATGTGCATCAGTTCATCAGGGAAAGTTTTAACCCGCCTTTGCCCAAACTGGATGCCAATAAGTGACAAACACTGCCTTTGAGTGCCACATAGTGCAATACGGTGCAGGCTTCCTTTACATTCGACAGCGAACTTTTAAAATTTTCAGAATATGAGTGAAGAAACAACTAATAAACAGGAAATGCCCGAACAGCTTTCGGACATATTACTCGTACTGGATAAAGAAAAAATGAAAATCCAGGCAGTGAAGAGTATCGACGAAAACGGGAAAATGGAAACCGTCGAACCCACGAAGAAAAACCAAAACCAGTTTATGCGTGTGGACAAAAGCGGCGATTTCTTTTCCAACTTCTTTTCCAATTTTTTCAGCCAGTTAAAGAACCCTACAAACTTTACTTTCTTCAAAGTACCCGCCCCTATTGCTGCTGAAAAAGCACAGGAATTACAAAAGCACGTAGATAAGCCCACTCCCGATGGCGAGAAAGTGCTGAAAGAACTCGAAGTAAAGGCAGAACCGCAACAGGACAAAAAACAAGAAAATCAAAATAATATGGCAACAGCACAAACAACAACGGAAACGAGTGAATATCGCTACAAGCCGGAGCAGATTGATTGGGACACAATGAAAAACCTCGGATTAAGCAAAGAGTATCTTGAAAAAAGAAACCTGCTTGACCCTCTATTAAGAGGTTACAAAACCAATGAACTCTTACCGATAGGCATTAACCTCGGCGGTTCTATTCTGCGCACGGATGCCCGCTTGTCTTTACAGCAAGCGGAAGACGGTAATGTTATCGTGGCAATACACGGTATCAAAAAAGAGCCTAACCTCCATTTTGAGTTTTTCGGTCACAAGTTTACGGACGAAGACAAGAAAAACCTGCTTGAAACGGGCAATATGGGGCGTGTAGTCAATTTGGTAAATTCTAAAACGGGCGAACTGATGCCGTCTATTATCAGCATTGACAGGCTTACCAATGATGTAGTGGCATTGCGAACTGATTTCATAAAAATACCTGATGAGTTAAAAGGTGTGAAACTGAATGACGAGCAAAAGCAAACCTTAATGGAAGGCAAACCGCTTTATCTGCAAGGTATGATTTCTACCAAAGGAACAGAGTTTTCTGCAATGGTACAGTTTAATGCGGACAAACGATATGTAGAGTTCCTGTTTGACAGAAGCAATAACCATCAGCAGGCGCAAACCAACCAACAAACCAATCAACAGGGCAATCAGCAGAATAATCAGCAAAGCCAACCGCAGGAAGCTCCGAAAACTTTCAGGGGCAAAGAACTGGACGATGAGCAGTACAACAAATTCAAAGCCGGGCAAACCATATATGTGGAATTGAAAGATAAAAAAGACCAACCCTACAAGGGTTATATCACTTTCGACAAAGATACCGGAAAGACCAACTTTGAATTTCCCGGTCAGTATAAAGCACGGGTAGAAACTGCCGAAACCCATAAAACACAGACTGCCGTTAATTCAGAGGGTAAGACCAATGAAGCAACCAAGAACATCAAAGAGCCTTTGAAGTCCGGGCAACAAAGACCGAAAAATGAAAAGCAGCAGGAACAACAAGAAAAACCCGAAACTCCTGCAAAATCCAAAGGCAGAAAAATGTAATACAGTATGAAAACAATTATAGCAGAAAAACCAAGCGTAGCAAGGGAGATAGCCGGCTTGTTGGGAGCATCTGAAAAAAAGGACGGCTACCTGACAGGTAACGGCTATTTTGTTACGTGGGCATTCGGTCATTTAATAGGACTGGGAATGCCCGAAGATTATGGGATTACGGGATTTGACAAAGCCGCTTTGCCTATATTGCCTAACCCGTTTTTATTGACCGTTCGCAAAGTCAAAAAAGATAAAGGCTATACTGCCGATGCTGGCGCATTAAAGCAACTGAAAGTAATCAAAGAATTGTTCAATAAAAGCGATAGCATTATCGTGGCGACAGATGCAGGTCGTGAGGGCGAACTCATTTTTAGGTACATTTATGAATACCTGAAATGCAACAAGCCGTTTGAACGCCTTTGGATTAGTTCGCTTACAGAAAAGGCAATTAGGCAGGGCTTTGACAACCTTAAAAACGGAAAAGAATTTGACGGGTTATATCAGGCTGCACAAGGCAGAAGCCGTGCCGATTGGCTTGTAGGCATCAACGCTACACAGGCGTTGAGCATTGCCGCAGGCAATGGTATTTACTCGCTCGGAAGAGTGCAAACTCCGACGTTGGCTTTGATATGCAAACGCTATCTCGAAAACAAAAATTTCTCTGTAAAGAAATATTGGCAGATACAATTGCTACATCACAAAGCACAGGTTGATTTCAAAAGTATTTCCGTTACCAAGTGGGATGAAAAGCATCTTGCTGATGATACGCTGAAAGCCATTCAGCGCAATGAAATTGCAACCGTTACATCGGTAGAAACCAAAAGCGTTACAGAACAACCGCCCTTGCTTTTTGATTTGACGGGCTTGCAAAAAGAAGCCAACAAAAGGCTGAAATTATCTGCTGAAGCAACGCTCAATATTGCGCAAAGCCTGTACGAAAAGAAGTTTATTACTTATCCCCGTACCGGAAGCAAATACATACCCGAAGATATGTGGGCAGAAATTCCCAACCTTGTGCGGGCATTGCAGAACCGTGAAGATTGCAAACAAGCCCTTACCAAAATCAAATGGGGACGGTTCAATAAACGTATCGTGAATGACCTCCGTGTAACGGACCATCACGGTTTATTGATTACCGACAAAGTGCCGTCTGTACTGAATGCAGATGAAGATAAGATTTACAATATGATTGCACTTCGCCTGCTCGAAGCCATATCACAAGCCTGTGTCAAAGAGATAACCGATGTATCATTGCAGGTGTTGCACTACGATTTTACGGCAAAAGGTTGTAAAATTCAGGAAGCAGGTTGGCGTTCCATCAAAGGAAGTTTTACCGATGATGGCGAAGAGCCAGTGCAGGAACTACCCGAACTGACTAAAGGCGATGAACTCAAAATAAAAGAAGCTGCCGTTTTGGAAAAGCAGACCAAACCACCAGTCCTTTATACCGAAGCCGGGCTTCTATCGGCTATGGAAACCGCCGGAAAAGAAATTGAAAACGAGGAAGAACGGAAAGCCCTGAAAAATATTGGTATTGGTACTCCGGCTACAAGAGCCGCCATTATCGAAACCTTGTTTACCCGTAATTATATCCAAAGGGATAAGCGTTCTTTAATACCTACAGAAAAAGGATTGCAGGTGTACGGGCTTGTTAAAGAACGCAAGATTGCAGATGTAGCTATGACCGCAGAATGGGAACTGGCATTGCAGAAAATTGAAAACAACGAAGCGGATGCCGGAGCATTTCAAAAGGAAATGGAAACCTATGCGAAATCTATTACCGATGAACTGCTGCAAACTTCTATTGCAAATACTAATCAGCCAAAATTGACCTGTCCGAAATGCAAAAGTCAGCAACTCATCATTCGTGACAAGATTGTGAAATGTTCTGATGAGGCTTGTAATTGGGTGCAGTTCCGTACCGTCTGCGGGGTACAAATCAGTATCGAAAATATTGTAAGCCTTATCAATAAGGGTAAAACGGCTTTAATCAAAGGAATGACGAGCAAAGCCGGAAAGAAATTCGATGCTTATATCGTGCTGAAAGAAAATGCAGAAACCTCCTTTGAGTTTGAAAAAAACAAAAGCAATAAGCGTAATGGAAAATAAATCGTCTATTATACCCAAAGAAATAAGGAACCTGATTTATACTATTCGGGGCAAACAAGTAATGTTGGATAGTGACCTTGCTGCCTTGTATCAGGTGGAAACAAAGAACCTCAACAAAGCCGTAAAACGGAATATCGAGCGTTTTCCTGCTTCGTTCTGCTTTCAACTGACTGAAAAGGAAGTTGAAAACTTGAGGTTCCAATTTGGAACCTCAAGTTTAAATTACGGTGGCAGACGTTATTTACCCTATGCTTTTACCGAACAGGGGGTTGCAATGGCATCTGCCATACTCCGTTCGGACATAGCGGTAAGAATGAGTGTTCAAATAATGGAAGCCTTTGTAGAAATGCGGCGTATGCTCATTAGCAATGCTTCTTTGTTTCATCGGCTAGATAATATTGAATTGAAACAACTGGAAGCCGACCAAAAATTTGAAGAGATTTTTAAGGCTTTGGAAAGCGACAAGCTGCACAGCGAAAAAGGTATCTTTTACAACGGACAGGTTTTTGATGCCTATGCTTTTGTTTCTGATATTATCCGTAGTGCCGGAAGTTCCATTATCCTGCTTGATAATTATGTGGATGATACGGTGCTTACTTTATTGGGTAAGCGCAATGATAATGTAACTGCCACTATCCTTACCAAAAGTATCAGTCACCAGTTACGGTTGGATTTACAACGCTACAACAGCCAATATACTGTAATAGATATTGAGATTTTCTCCGATGCCCACGACCGTTTTTTAATTATTGACAATACAGAGCTTTACCATATAGGGGCATCGCTCAAAGACCTGGGCAAAAAATGGTTTGCCTTTTCTCGAATGGATATTGAAGTCGGCAGGATGCTCCAAATCCTTAACAAGCCATAAAAATGAACCTCTGAATTTTTCAGAGGTTTTTTATTGTCCATTACGCCAAATACCGCCTCTCAAAGCCAAACCCTGCAACATTCACAAAGGCATTTGCTTTCGCTTATAATTTTAGGATTTAAGTAAAATTCTAAACAAAATATAGTATGGACGTACAGCAAAAAGACCTATCGTATTTCAGATTACGACTGCAAGAATTATTAAACAGCAGCTTCCCCGAAAAGGTACACGACCAAAAATTTATAGACCAACGGTCTTCGTGGGCTGCCAACGCTTATGAGGGGGCGTTCCGGTCGGGAAACGCCTTAGAGCAATGCAATGAAATAGCTAATTACATATTGTTTGAGGGCTTACACTTCTCCAAGTTCGACACGGTTTTTAAAGTGGTATGCAATGAGTTTGATACCATAATGGCAGATGAGGAACTGCGACCGTTCGCCCTGAAAATGTTTCCTGTTTGCGAACCTGTATTTGCAGGATATGAATTAACCGATGATTTCATCCACGGGTTTGAGTTCGATTTACTCTATACCGAACTGACCGGAACCATCGCAATATGGATTGAGGAAAATGGGCTTCAGTAAGCGGTTCCATCTCCAACAGAATATTGATGCCCTGCGAATTGTTTTTAAACTGGAAAAGGAGAAACGGCAAGCCACCGTAGGCGAAAGACTGCTAATGATGCAATACAGCGGATTTGGCGGTCTTAAATTCGTTCTGAACCCCTTTGAAAATGAAATAGACATCAATAATTGGAGAAAAACGGAACACGACCTCTTTCCGATTACGCAGGAACTCCACCAACTACTCAAAGAAAATTCCGAAGACGATAAGCAATACCGCAGGTATGTGGATAGTATGAAAAGTTCTGTTTTAACGGCTTTTTATACCCCGCCAGAGGTCATAGATGCCATTTCATCAGCCTTGCGGGATAGCGGTCTGCATATTGATAAATTCCTCGAACCCTCCGCAGGTATCGGCTCATTCATACAATCCTTTTCGGAAAGTCAAAAAGCCAATGTTACTGCCTATGAAAAGGACTTGCTGACAGGCAAGATTTTAAAGCAGCTCTATCCCGAAAGCAATGTACGTGTAAGCGGTTTTGAGGAAATTCCCGAAAGGGAACAAAACAGCTATGATGTAGTAGCCAGTAACATTCCTTTTGGCGATACTTCCGTATTCGACCTTTCTTATTCCCGAAGCAAGGACAATGCAAAAATACAGGCTGCCCGAAGCATACACAATTACTTCTTTCTGAAAGGTGCTGATATGCTCCGTGAGGGTGGTTTGTTAGTTTATATCACTTCACAAGGCATATTGAACAGCCCTAAAAACGAACCCATACGCAGGGCGTTAATGCAGGATAATAATTTGGTATCGGTTGTAAGATTACCTAACAACCTGTTTACAGAATATGCAGGTACGGAAGTGGGAAGCGACCTGATTATCCTGCAAAAAAATACGGCAAAAGAAAATCTGACCGACAGGGAAGATCTGTTTTGCCGAAGCAATCCAACCGAATACAATACACCAGGCAATGCCTTGTTTCAAAACAGTGCAAGGATTGTGCATACAGACTACAAATTAGATACTGACCCATACGGACAGCCTGCCTTAATCTATACGCATAAAAATGGTGTTGATGGGATTGCCAAAGATTTGAAACAAATGCTTTCCGAAGATTTCGGTAAGCATCTGAATTTGGGTTTATACAAAGGCAAACGGAACGATGAGCCTATTATACAAATTCCGATTGAGCCAAAGGTTATACCTCCGGTAATAGAGCCTGTAACCATTCGGCAAAAACTACAACCCGAACCAACTCCGGTAGTCCGTCAGGAAAGCCCGCAGGAATTGAAACAACTAAGCATTTTCGACCTGTTTGAAAGTGCGGGCGAACCTGTTGCCGTAATTGCGTTACCCAAAAGAACTACCCGAAGCAAAAAGCAAAGCACCCGAAAAAGCAGAGATACAATAGGTCGCCAAACCGATCTGTTCAGTGGTGCATTGCAGCAAACCTATATACCGCCAAAAACCAACGGTACTGCTAACGGTACTCCAAAGATAAACAGCAAAAATCAGGAAGCAATTGGCGACCTGTTTTCACAAATAAACGGGAATGGCCAGACTGATAAGTCAGCCGTTCCCAATGCCATTAATAACGCCATTCCCGAACCTACCCCGTATAGTGGCGAACTGCAATCATTCCACCGTAATGATTGCCTTGTTGCGGATAATGGTTGGGTTGGTTATCTGCAAGATGTCGAAAGAAACGAAGAAAAATCATCAGCAACCTTTCATACATTGCAATTACCGACTTTACAAAAAGCAAGAGCCGAAGCCTATATTGCCGTAAGGGACAGTTATATTAACCTCTATCAAAAAGAAGCTGAAAGGCAAACCGAACACAAGGAAGAACGGGAAACGCTGAACCTCCTTTATGATGCCTTTACTAAAAAATACGGCAATCTGAATGCTGCCGACAATGCCAAGCTCATAAAGACAGACAGCGCAGGTAAGGAAATACCGTATCTGGAGCGTATTATCGGGGGCGTAATTCACAAAGCAGATATATTCAGCCGCCCCGTTAGTTTTTCTACTACCACATTAGCAACCGACAATCCCGAAGAGGCTTTAGCGTCATCGCTGAACAAATACGGAAGCGTGGATTTGGATTTTATGTCCGAAATCAGCAGCCTGCCTGCCTATACGCTGAAAGAAGCCTTGCACGGGCGGTTGTTCTACAATCCGCTACAACAGGAATATGAAATTGCTGAACGGTGGATAGCGGGCAATGTTGTTGAGAAAGCAAATGATGTACGAGCATATCTCGAAAACAATCCTGATGATAAGGAAGCCAAAGAAAGCCTTACCGCTTTAGAAGAAGCCCGACCAAGACGGATTGAATTTGAGGAACTTGATTTTAACCTCGGTGAACGGTGGATACCCACGGGAATTTATGCCCGGTTTGCTTCGCATTTGTTTGATGCCGATGTACTGGTTCATTATTCGGAAAGCTCCGACGACTTTTCCGTAAAGTGTCATCAGGGCAATATGCACATTTGGGAAAAATATGCAGTCAAGGCAGAAAGCCGAACATTTGATGGTATTGCGCTGCTCAAACACGCCCTTGTCAATACCACGCCGGATATTACCAAAAAAGTAATGGTTGGCGACCAAGAGGTCAAGGTACGGGATATGGAAGCCATACAAATGGCGAACACCAAGATTGATGAAATCCGTACCGCCTTTACCGACTGGCTACACGCACAGAACGATGAGTTTAAAAACAGGCTGACCGACCAATACAACGATACCTTTAACTGTTTTGTTCGCCCGAACTATGACGGCAGCCATCAGGACTTTCCGGGATTAGACCGAAAGGCAGCAGGTATTGAAGACCTGTATTCAAGCCAAAAGGACACCGTTTGGATGATAAAACTGAACAACGGCGCTATCTGCGACCACGAAGTAGGTGCAGGAAAAACGCTGATAATGTGTACAGCAGCACAGGAAATGAAGCGGTTGGGCTTAGCCCATAAACCAATGATAATTGGGCTGAAAGCGAATATACCTGCCATTGCTGAAGACTACCGCAAAGCCTATCCACACGCTAAAATCCTTTATCCAGGTATTGATGATTTTACACCTCAAAAACGCCTCCGGATTTTCGGGGATATTAAAAACAACGATTGGGATTGTGTGATACTCACGCACGACCAGTTCGGAATGATACCGCAATCGCCCGAAATACAAAAGGAAATCCTCGAAATAGAATTAGACAGCGTAGAGCGCAACCTCGATGCCCTGCAATCGCAAGGTAAGGAAGTAACAAGAGGGATGCTTGCGGGTGTAATCAAAAGGAAAGAAAATCTTGAAGTAAAACTGAAAACACTCCAACACGATATTGAAAACCGCAAGGATGATATTGTGGACTTCAAAATGATGGGTATAGACCATTTGTTTGTGGACGAAAGCCACCAGTTCAAAAACCTGATGTTCAACACCCGTCATACAAGGGTAGCCGGACTGGGTAATGTGGACGGGAGCCAAAAGGCACTTAACCTGCTCTTTGCTATCCGCACCATTCAGGAGCGAACCAATGCGGATATGGGTGCAACCTTTCTTTCAGGTACAACCATCAGCAATTCCTTAACAGAACTGTACCTGCTGTTCAAATACCTGCGCCCTCGTGCATTGGAAAAACAGGGCATTCATTCTTTTGATGCGTGGGCAGCTATCTATGCAAGGAAAACGACCGATTATGAATTTTCGGTAGCCAATAATATAGTCGCTAAAGAGCGTTTCCGCTACTTCATCAAAGTGCCGGAACTGGCACAGTTCTATTCTGAAATCACAGATTACAGGACGGCAAAGGATATTGGTATTGACCGCCCCGAAAAGAATGAGGTATTGTACAATATACCGCCAACGCCCGACCAAGAAGATTTTATCCAAAGCCTGATGCAGTTTGCTAAAACGGGCGATGCTACTTTGCTCGGAAGATTACCGTTATCGCAAAGGGAAGAAAAAGCAAAGATGCTCATTGCTACGGACTACGCCCGTAAGATGTCCCTTGATATGCGAATGGTAAGCGGAATGTATGACGACCATCCCGACAACAAGGCTTCGCATTGTGCGGCAAATATTGCCAAGTATTACAACCAGTTTAATGCACAAAAAGGAACACAGTTCGTTTTCTCTGATTTGGGAACCTACAAGCCAGGCGAATGGAATGTGTACTCCGAAATAAAACGCAAGCTCGTGGAAGACCACGGCATACCTACAAACGAAGTAAGGTTTATTCAGGAAGCCAAAAATGATAAGCAGCGTAAAGACCTCATCAACGGAATGAACGAGGGTAAAATCCGTGTGCTGTTCGGCTCTACCAGTATGTTGGGAACGGGTGTTAATGCACAGAAAAGAGCCGTTGCCGTTCATCATTTAGATACGCCGTGGCGACCGAGCGACCTTGCACAAAGGGACGGGCGGGCTATCCGAAAAGGCAACGAGATAGCCAAATTCTTCGCTGATAATAAAGTTGCTGTGATTATCTATGCCGTTGAAAAATCTTTGGATAGTTATAAGTTCAACCTGCTGTATAACAAGCAACTTTTTATCGACCAGTTAAAGACTAATAACCTAAGCAAAAGAACGATTGATGAGGGAAGTATGGACGAAAAATCGGGAATGAACTTTTCGGAATATGTGGCAATCCTATCAGGAAATACAGACCTGTTGGATAAAGCCAAACTTGAAAAGCAGATTGCCGGATTGGAAAGCGAAAAGCAGGCGTTTAACCGTTCTAAATCCAGTGCCAAATTTAAGGTGCAGGATTATACGGAAATGTTGCAAAGTACCCAATCCCGTTTGAACCGGATGAGTACAGACTGGGAAAACTTGCAGCAACGCCTACAAAAGCATTCAGACGGAACAATCGCAAATCCGGTGCTGTTGGATGGCTTACCGCCGAATGCAAACCCGAAACAAATCGGTACGAAACTCAACCAGATTGCGGATAAAGCTCGTACCGCAGGGCGATATGAAGAAATCGGCAGCTTGTATGGTTTTACGCTGTTGGTTAAAACTGAAATCTCTGAAAAAGAGGGAGCAGATATTAGGGTAAACCGTTTTTTGGTTCAGGGCGAGGGCAACATCAAATACACCTACAACAACGGCATAATGGCGAAAGACCCTGAAACCGCAGCAATGAATTTTTTGAGGGCTTTAGAAAAGCTGCCGGGCTTTATTAAGCAGGAGCAGGAGAAAATTTCTGAAATACAAAAAGACCTGCCCATACTTCAGGAAGTGGTTAACGGTACGTGGGCTAAGGAAAGCCGATTGAGCGAACTTAAAACGGAACTGGCTGCTGTTGAGAGGAAAATACAGCTATCCATTACACCGGAAACAAAAGCAGATACTCCGGAACAAGTGGAAAAGCAGAAAGAAACCCCAATGGTTCAGGAAAGCATTGTACGGGCAAAAGGTATTCATATACCTCGTGGTATATTGTAGTAATATAGCATACGGGCAAAATAAAAGGGAGGTGTTAGACGGTGTTAGACTTCCCTTTTATTTTATCACTCCTGTACCAAATGCTGTAAATCGGGGTCATTCTTGATGCGTTCCATTTCACTTACAACAATATTTAGTATATCTGATTTTATCTGTTTGTAATTGGCTTCAATTTCCTGCTTCATTTTATCTTCACCCTGCTTATCAACAAAGGACAGGATTTCCGGTATTTTCTGATAGGCTTTTGTTTCGGCAGCAACTGTTTCATTATCTACCACAATTTCGGCGTGAAATATTTTTTGCTCGATACGTTCATCAAAGTTATCCGATACAGAACCTACAAACATACCTTGTGTCAAAGTTGAGATTTTTGATGCAGGTATGAGGCTGTCTAACTGTGTGGATATCGAAGTAGATTTATCATTTCTGTTAATGGTCATACTTTGGCGTTTCTGCAACACCTTGCCGAAGCGTTCAGATAAACTTTTTGCCGTTTCTCCAACCACCTGACCACTGAATATATTACCAACCGTGTTCTGTATTACCTTGCTCTCTTTGTCGCCGTAATCCCTCGTTAATTGCGAAAAGTCCTGAAAGCCCAGGCAAACGGCTACCTTATTACTTCTCGCCGTTGCGATAAGGTTATCCAGTCCCCTAAAATAAATTGTGGGCAACTCATCTATGATAACCGAACTCTTTAACTGCCCTTTTTTATTGATGAGTTTTACAATCCTTGAATTGTACAAACCCAAAGCTGCGGAGTAAATATTTTGACGGTCAGGATTGTTACCAACGCATAAAATCTTCGGCTCGTTCGGGTTGTTGATGTCGAGCGTGAAGTCGTCGCCAGTCATTACCCAATAAAGCTGCGGGCTTATCATTCTTGATAAAGGAATTTTTGCAGAAGCAATTTGCCCCTGTAACTGGTCTTGTGCGCCGCCTTGCCAAGCATCCATAAAGGGCGATAAATAATTCTCTAAATCAGGGTATGAGGTAAGAATTGTGAATACGTCCGAATACTTTTTATTCAGTAATTCAATGGCGTGCGGGAATGTGCAATACTTGCCGTTTTCATAGATTTTCAGATACCAAATAATAGCTGCAAGCAAGATAATTGGGCTTTCCACGAAAAAATCCCCTTGCTTCTGTATCCACGACCTGTTGAGGTTCAGCATTATGGTATAAGCTGCTTCGTAAGCATCGGAAATATCCGTCATAAAGTCGGGATTGAGTGGATTGCAACGATGGCTCTTGCGTGGGTCGTCAAAATTTATCACATAGAATTTCGGCTGAATTTTATACTTGTCGCGATGCTTCAGTAAGTGATTGTAGGCAATGGTAGAAAGGTCGTCGAATTTGAAATCGTAGATATACATACTAAAGCCTTTCTCAATCTGCTGCTTGATGTAGTTATTTACGATAGCATAGGATTTTCCTGAACCCGGAGTACCCAACACGATAGATGCCCTGAAAGGATTTACGATGTTTATCCAACCGTTGTTCCATTTGCCCTTGTAGTAAAATTTGGTGGGCAAGTTGACGGAGTATTCATTTTCCATCAGCTTGGTTTCCTGTTGGAAGCTCTCGTTTTCATTATTGAAAACGTCGTCCATAAGGTTAGTACGGAGCAAACGGCTCATCCATACACCTGCCATCAATAAGGAGATATAACCTAAAGAGATGGTAAGGATATACAGAAATGTGCCTGTTGCCGGAGATAGCTTTAATAATGAGGTATTAAGAAAAAACAGCACAAAGCCTACCCCCAAAGCCACATAAATTTTAGACCAGGTTATCTTCTCATTTTTTACGCCTTTCGTTCCTAAGCAACTCAAAGCCAACAAAACCAAAGCAAATGCTTTGGTGTATAAGGTATGTGAGAACAAACCTGCCGTTCTGTCGAAATTGCCCAGTATTTTGTTGATTACTTCCAACGTCCACCCACGTTCTAAAAAGAAACCGTAGCAGAACCAATAAAGGTGCATCAGTACCAAAAGAATACTGACTGCCCGCATAAAAGCCATTATCTTGGCAAGCCCTCTTAAATCGTCTTCTCCCTGCATTATTTTAAGTTTTAATGTTCGGGCGTGAATTTAAAGGCTCTATGGAGTGGCTATAAGAAAGTGGCAGCCAGTGGCGTTGTGTGGCAGTATTTGGCTGATTACTATTTCTGACCTCTTTGGCGTTTGCGTTTCTTCTTCATCTTGTTAGCAAAATCCAATTCTTCATAATCCTCGCCCTGGGCTTCGGGTAGCAAACCGCCCAATGCTTCAATCAAACCGTCTTCGTGTTTTTCCGTAGTTAAGAAATCGAACAAATGGTGTGCTTCTTCCGCAGGAAGATCCGCATCATTTGATGTGGATATTTTGGGTTGCTGTAAAGCAGGTTCTTTTATCTCCGGTTTGATGTTATTGTTCCAATAATCATTAAAGACATTGGCAGAAAGTTCCTTTGCTAAGCGTGAACCGTTCCAAACCGTTTTAGAATTATGGTCTATAAAAGTCATTCCGTAAATGCGACCTGTATCATTCCGGCGTACCACTACGTTAATGCCCTGTTCAGCCAATTGCTTTTTGAAAGCCTGCTCATCGCTCGTTGTTTTCAGGGCAATGGTAGCGGCAGCTTTTAGGGTTTGCTTGCTTGGGTGGTCTTTTAAAGCTGTTTTGCATTTCGCAAAATGCAATTCCAAAGCAGGTAGCCCTGCGCCCTTGCCGAAGAGGGAAGCCTTAAACGGATGCCCGGCTCTTTCGCCTTTTTCATTTAATGGAATGTACAATAAACCCTGCTGCATTTTTCCCTGCAATTCTCCTTCGATTTTCTCGGCGGTAATATTGAAAAGAGATAGCAAGGCATTGTATTCGCCCAAACTTTGGTACTGGTAATAGTTCGGCAGGTGTCGGACTACCGAAGCGATTTGGCTTTTTACATCGCCTGCCCTATAATCTACCGGACGGAAAACCTTATCATTCTGATTGCGCTCTTTATCTGTTGCGGGTATCAACCCGTGTTTTTTTTCCAACTCCCGGCACAGGTTCATAGACCGCATTTTCTCGAACTTATCCGAAATTTTTTTGCCCTGCTCATCAACACAAACCGATACAATATGGATGTGGCTGCGGTCAATATCGGTGTGTTTGAATACTACAAAAGGCTGTTCGCCGTAACCCATTTCACGCATATATTCCTCTGCTATTTCCCGAAATTTATCATCGCTTACCTTGTCATTCGGGTCGGGGTTGAGCGAAATATGCAAAGTATGTTTCTCGGTATTTCGGTTGGCAATCAGATAGGGCGCAAAAGATTGGGCTAATTGTGCAACGGAATAATGCCCGTTAGCGGTTTCAATTATCTTATTGGCGAACAAAATTTGTCCGTTTTCATTTTCTACTTTGAGCTGATTGTACGCCAATGCTCCGTATAAATTCCCGCTTCTGCCAATCTTTGCTATCATTTCTACCGCTATTTTTTGAGGTATTTTGCATCAAATTCCTCGCTCATCTGAATGATTTTTTGACAGAGCATCGCCATTTCAGCCGTTTGTTTTTCCAGTTTGTACAGGAATGCTGCGGCTTTTTTCTCCGAAAAATTCTTGTACCACAGCTTTACAATTTGGTTGTAGTTCACGCCTATGGAACGGAACTGGCTGTGAAAAGAGGTCAGCCGCATATAAAAATCAACTGTTCCTTTGTCAATCTGAATGGTCTTTATGGTCTTGTCAAAGATGCAGGACGTAATAAAATGCGCCTTTACCTGCATACCTGATTTGTCAAAAAGAGCAAGAAAACGGGCGTGTTCCTGCTCGTTAAAGGAAATCGTGTATCGGATGTTCGCCGGGTCTTTTTTCGGGCGGCGTCCGGTCTTCTTCTGTTGCTTATTGTTATTATCATTCATCACTAATCCATTTTAAATCCATACAAAACCCTGACTTCGGAAGGTGTTTTCTGCCCCTGCAAAGGGCAAGTTGTTTTGAGCATCGGAAATCATTCCGAGATGCTCAAAACACAACTTGCCGTGTTCTGTTGAACACAAAAATCCGCCCTGCGGGACGGATTAAATGTAATAGGGAAAAACGGCTCGATGCCGTTCCCGTTACCTTCCGTTTTGTAAAAAGACTTTTGCATAAATCCGTTAATAAAAATATTTGTACAAAGTAAAGCCCTGTTTACGAAAGCATTGTATTGTATAGTAGTGCCAAACAGTGCCTTTGAACGCCAAACACTGCCACAGCTCAATCAGCGGTTAAATCAATCGCTTTATTTGCCGTATAATTTTAGTGCAGGTAATAAAAAATGTATCTAAACAAAGAAGAAAATCAGGTTTGCAAACAGGTAGTTTGGAATAAAAGCATAAGGTTTTAAAAGCATAAAACAATAAAAGTGTAAAAGCATAAAAGCGGTAAAGCAATTTACCTGTTGCAAGTTTTTCCACTTGCCAAAGAATGTACCTGACAAGGCAAAAATGAAAGCAGATACCTGTGCAGGAAAGTACCCAAAAGGGAATGCAGGAATATAGGAATGAGGTAATAATCAGATAAACCAATATTCAATCCTGCAAAACAAATAAAGTGTGTAACAATAAATTTTTAAATAATGGAAACAACAAAGAAAACTTTAAAAATCAGCTTCTCCACCCAAAAAGGCGGTGTGGGAAAATCTACAATGACCACTTTGCTGGCAAGTGTGCTTCACTACCGTTTAGGTTTTAATGTGCTGGTGATGGACTGTGACTTTCCGCAGCACAGCCTGACCAATATGCGTGAACGGGATAAGAGAACCATAATGCAGAACGACTACCATAAAAAGGCGGCAATGAAGCAGTTTCAAGCCATCAACAAAAAAGCGTACCCGATTATTAAATGCAAAGCTGAAACAGCTTTGGAGAAAGCATCGGAATACAGAAGCCAGTCGGTGGTTGTACCGGATGTTATTTTCTTCGACCTGCCGGGAACAGCCAATACCAAAGGCGTACTGACTACCTTAAAAAAAATGGACTTCATCTTTTCGCCCATTACTGCCGACCGTTTGGTAGTGGAAAGTACATTGAGCTTTACCAAAGCCTTTCTCGGACTTCCAAAAACGGACGAGGGCAATCCCGAACAAGAGATGTGGCTGTTTTGGAACCAAGTGGACGGCAGGGAAAAAACAGGTTTGTATGATGCGTATCAAAGTGTCATCAAAGAACTCAACCTGCCTATAATGGAAACAAGAATAATGGATAGCAAGCGTTTCCGAAAGGAAACAGACGATACAGGTAGTTATGTATTCCGGTCAAGTTTGCTGCCTGCCGAACCACAGTTAATGAAAACAACTAAAATGGATTTGTTTGTCGAGGAATTTTTAAAAATCACTCATCTATAAAAATAGTAAAGTATGGCTTCAGATAACAAAAACAACGATTTTGAAAAGCCCAATGTTGATGAGGAATACCTTATGAACATCATAAGCGGCGATGAGCCTGTTGCTCCACCGAGCAATAACAAAAAGCAGGATGTACCAAAGGAAACAAAGCCCAGGGAAAAAGTCCGTAACAGTTCATCAAAGAAAGCGGACTATGAGGAAACGTTTTTGGTCAATCGGTTTCCATCGGGGCGTAACGGCAAGGTCGTTTACATACGTCCCGAATACCACGAAAGGTTAATCCGCATTGTGCAATTAACAAGAGAAGAAAAGACTACACTCTATTCTTATATCGACAACATCCTTGAACACCACTTTAGGGAGTTTGGGGATGATATTACTGATTATTTCAACGAACGTTTTAAACCCATTTTATAGTTATGGAAATAGTAATTGTGATATGCCTGCTGATTGTGATTGCCCTGCTTGTGCAGGACAAGATTGTAATCAAAAAAAGTTCAGAAAGAAAACCGATACAGGAAAAAAGCAACCCTAAACTGCCCGATATTATGGGGCAACCTAGACCTAAGAGAAGCCTTTCGGTGCCAAACAATGCCACCGAAAGCCAAGTTGAAAAACCAGAAATAAATCCTGATAATTTTGACATAGAATACGACGAAAATGAAAACGTCGGCATTCAAATTCCGCAGGAAGAGCTGGACGAAGTTTTCAGTAATATGCCTGATTTTGGGGAAGAGGAGGAAGAATGGAATAGGTACGAATTATCCGATGGCGATAACGGTTTCGCCCAAGGGGTTACCTTTGAAGAACTAAGCTCCGTGGGGATACTGCTTCAAAAAGAAAAACTGGAGCAATCTCAAAAGGAAACAGCGATAGCTATAGTTCAGAAAATACAGGGAACCGAATTATTCAGCCTTTTGGAAAATTCTATGGAAGGCACTTCTCGTAAAATAGCAGAGCTATTGGATAGTAGCCTTTCTTCTGAAACGGAAACCAGTTCTTCCACTTTGCGGAAAAATGATTTGGAAAATTTCGACATTGGGGAGTTTGTATAGACTTCCCTTTGTCTTTTAAAACAACGAAGTATGGAAAGAGAATTGCCCAGTATAAATATCGAGGGAACAGATTTCTTGATCGATATAAATAAGGTCGAGTTAAGGGAAAAAAACAATCCAGTCAATACCATTTCAATTTACGTAATGAGCGATGTAGAAGATGGCTACGCTTTTAACTATAGTCTACAGGAGAAGAACATTCCGAACCTTATAAGTAACGGAGAAGACACTTCAGTAAAGATACCGGAACTCGTTGTGCTTGATCCAGCAGGAATGGCAGAAAAGTATAAGCTAACACCCCAAGAATTAGAAAATAAAACAGACTTCGACTTGATGGTGGATCAGACGGCATTCAATGACAGAACCCAAAAGGGAATGCTTCCTACAATCAATATTGAAGGTCATACATTTTATGTTGATATACGCATGGATATGCTTCGCCCCAAAGATGATTTCTTGTCAAAAGGAATTGTCTTTGATGAAATAGATCATTATTTCTCCGAGGAAGCGAATGCTTACATCATTCCCTACAACCCTAAAACACGCGAATTTCAAGAGTTAGATTATGATAGTATTCTGGTATTTCCAAAAGACCTTATCGCCGTTCAATTTCCTTTTCAAAGAGATCTTGATCCAATTGGTTGGAACCGAAACGGAGGTTGGAATATCAAAGAAGATTTAAAGCGTATAGGTCTAAAATCTCATTTTGAAGCAAAGACAATTCCCTGGAAGGAAACATTCCTACCACAAATAATAACAGAAAATCTGATGGTGCTGAAAGAAAAAACGATCAAGAAAAAACTCCAAAACAAGTCTGTTTCCTTTTCAAAAAAAGAGCAAGGAAGCAAAGGGCGAAAAATGTAACCTCTTTAAAAGAGGATTAGTAAGAAGCACGTCGAACATCATTTTGTTCGATGTGCTTCTTACTAATAGCTACCAATTAAAATGGCACTCACTGCCAAGTAATTCCTCTCACTATCAATTTTGGAAAACGGTGGAAATTAGGGGCTAAAAGCACAAACCTATTCATCAACTCGCACAACAACTCAACTTTGAGACGTCCTTTCCAAATGTTATGGCTGCTAATTTTATGCCTTCTCCTAATGTCAAATAAGGATAGAAACTCTCAGCCAATTCCCTTACTGTAATACCGTATTTGATAGCCATACTTAATAGTTGAATAAGTTCCCCGCCTTCGGGTGCAACTACTCTTGCACCTATCAGTTTGTCAGTTTCGGTATTGCGAATGAGTTTGATAAAACCCCTTGTGTCGTTTGCTGCAATGGCTCTCGGTACGTCTTTAAGTTCCAGTTTTGAAACTTCAAATGGAATGCCTTTTGATTCTGCCTGTGCTTCATCTAAACCTGCCCCTGCAATTTGTGGGTCAGTAAACACCACCCAAGGTAAAGAAGAATAATCGGCTTTATTATCTGTTCCTGAGAACGCATTTTCAACGGCAATTTTACCTTCAAAAGCGGCTGTATAAACAAATGCAGGGGTGTTGGTTACGTCACCTGCTGCGTAAATGTTAGGTAGATTGGTTTCCATTTTTTCATTTACAGCGATATGTCCGCTTTTGGTGAGTTCCAAACCAATGTTATCTAACCCTAATTGGCTTGTATTGGCTTTTGTGCCTGTGGCAATTACTACCTTACCTTTTTCTATAATTTGCGTAAATGAACCGTCAGCACATTTACAGTGAATGATGGTTTCATTCCCTTGTTTCTCGAATTTCACGGCTCTGAAATTAGGTAAGATTTCAATGCCTTCTTTTCGCATTTGGGTTTCCAATGCTTCACTGATGTCTGGGGTTTGTGTCCGTAGAACACGGTCGGTAAATTCAATGATTCGGACTTTAACGCCTAAACGATTGTACGCCATTGCAATTTCCAAACCTATGTAACCTGCTCCCATAATGGTCAAGCTTTCGGGTTTTTCTTCCAAGTCGAAAAGGGAAACGTTGGTCAAGTAGTCAATTTTGTCCAATCCTTCAATAGTCGGAATGTTGGTCGTAGCTCCCGCAGCAATTAAAAATTTGAAGGCTTTGTATTCCTTGCCATCAACCAAAATGGTTTTGTTGTCTTTGAATTTTGCCCAACCTTTTAGCATAGTCAGGTTTTCAAAATCGCTTACCACATCCATATATTTTTTCTCTTGAAGTGTGGCTACTAATTTTTTCTTGTCTTTGATGATTTGAGCGAAATCAATATCAACTCCTTTTGGCTTGATGCCTTCAAAGTTGGAATGTGTAGCGTGATAAGCCGACTCGCCTGCACGAATAAGATTTTTAGAAGGCACACAACCCACGTTGACACAAGTACCGCCAAAGTCCAAACCACCGTTTACCATTAAGGTCGATAAACCTAAACTTTCGGCTTTGATAGCTGCCGAAAATGCAGCCGAACCACCACCGATAATTATTAAATCAAATTGATTATTCCTACTATTTCCATTTTCAGAAATTTCACTTTTTACACGATAGTTTTTTGTGCCGTTAATGGTATTGATGATTTCTTCTTTACTTGTTTTGGTAGGGTCAAAAGAACATTCACAAGTAGCTTTTGGGTAGCTCACATTGGCTTCTTTAACACCCTCATTTTGTGAAAGCATTTTTTTTATTCCTGTGGCACAATGGTCGCAGGTCATACCTGCAATTTCCAATTTTATTTTTTCTTCTTTCATCTTATTTTTTTAATTTATTTAGGACTATACTTAACAACATTTCATTCCTATGTTTTTAGGCTCAAAGAAATCCTCAAGCGTCAATATTTTTCCATCAGGATTATTTTTTAACCATTGTTTTGCTGTTCTTTCGCTTGCAAAAAATGAAACGTGATTACATAGCGACCCTTTAATATTGCAGGTGTCAACAGATTCTACCCAAGAAATAAATAAAGGATAAGGAGTTGTCCATAATAGCTGACCTCCGTTTATTTGTAATTCTATGAGAGAACTATCAATTGGGTCGGACGAATGAACATTGACTTCCACATCTAACCATTCAGCAAACAGAATGGCATCTACTACACACCATGTGTATAACATCTTACCATTTACAATAAAGCGATGTTTGGTAGGAACTGTAGATAGACCAGAAAATGCAATAATATTTCCTTGTACATCGGTTTCGCCCAGTTTATTCAAAATAGCGTCCGCTTTATCTTTGGACACTTTTATTAGTTTATAAAATCTGTTTTTAGATATAGAACTGCCTTGCATCAATTCTTGAAATATTCGTAAAATAAAATCGCTATTCTTTATCTTAAATTCAGAAAAAAGAATGTCGTTTAATTGACCGTCAATATATTTTCGTTGATTTTTCATAAGTTTTCTATTTTGGGTTTTACTGCAAACATGCTTTACTTCCTATAATATCGCCATCTGATGCACTCCAGATATAAGAAAGACCATCTCCTGTTGCTGTAGCTGTTACTTTTGTGGTTGCCCCAATCGCAATGGTGCTTTGTTCCGCACTCAAATCTGTGTAAGAAATGGTCGAAGTACCTGTTGGGGTGGAAGAATTAGTACCGGGAGTTGAAGAATTTGTTGGTTTTACTTCCGGTTCCTGTACTTCTTTATTACAACTAGCTACTATCATCCCGATAGTAACAATGCCTAAAATTAATTTTACAGTTTTCATATTATTTAGAATTTTCTTTAATGATTTCGGCTTTATAACCTGTTTTTTCAATTACTTTTATGATAGCTTCAGGATTTGTTTTGCTTGGGTCGTACTGGATAGTTGCCAAATCGCCCGGATATTCCACTTTGTGTTCAATAATGCCGTCCACTTCTTTGAGGGCATTTGAAATATGGTTGGAACAACCTGCACAAGTCATTCCCGTGATTTTCAGTTGCAGGGTCTTACCTTCTTGCTGGTTTGTATTTGCTGTTTGTGCTTTACTGTCAGTCGGTTTGCAACATTGAGCATTAAGCTGAGCAATTCCAATTAGGAACAAAGCACTCAATAGAATTAAATTCTTTTTCATAGTATAATTATTTAATTAAGTTCTTAAATACGAGGGGCAAAAAAATACTATTTCTTGCCAACCACTTTGTAACCTGTACCGTTGATGGCTTCTTCAATTTGAGCAAGACTCACTTTGGTTTGGTCAAATTCTACTTTGGCAGTCGCTTCTTCATAAATCGCATCTACCTTAACAATGCCTGGCAATTTGTTCACATCATTTTCTACGTGTGAAGCACAACCATTGCAAGTCATTCCTTTTACATCAAAAGTTACCGTTTGGATGTCAGAAGCATTGACGATTACAACTTCCTTGTTGTCGTTTGAAGGATAGAAAATGTGTGCGTAGTTCGGAAAAGCGAGCATCAAGGCTGCAAATACGGTTACAATTCCCAAGAATGTTTTGGTCTGCATAAAGGGTTTCTTTTCGTCTTCTTCGCAATCACATTGAATTTCTTCGGCTGTTCGTGGTTTAAGTTTCTGATACCAAGCAAAACCCAACACCAAAACAGTGATACCGATTAGATAAGGTCTTGCTGGTTCCATCCACGAAAATGTAGATGCCACTCCTGACGCTCCTGAAATAAGAGCCAATACAGGTGTAATGCAGCAAAGTGATGCTGCTACTGCCGAAAGCACTCCCGCTCCGACAAATCTGTTGTTTTTCTTGTTCATACTGTTTCCTTTTTTGAATTGTTTATGATGTGTTTAAAAAATGGACGAAGTAAAGTCAGTTGCTCTTGTTTCAAAGAGTAGAAAATGGTTTGTCCTTCTCTTCTCCCTTCAATGACGTTTCCGTCTTTTAGTTTTCTGAGGTGTTGCGAAACGGCAGGAATGCTCATTCCGAGAATGTCTGAAAGGTCGCAAGGGCAGAGTTCGTTTTCTTCTTCTAAGAGAAATAAGATTTTCAACCTTACTTCGTTTCCTGCCAATGCTAAAAGTCCACTCAGTTGGCTGAATGCCTTGTCGTTGGTTTGAAGTATTACTCTACAATTGTCTATTTGAACCTTGTCGGCAAACACACGGATACACGATTGATTGTTTTCCATAATTTCCTTGTTTAGGATTTAATAACGCAGCAAAAATACAAATAGTTTTCTTATTTAAGCAAATACTTAAATGATAATTTTAATAAATCTTTTTTTTAAGCGGTGGGTCTCTTGGGACTTTGTTAAGGGGATAAATAAATACCCAGTGTCTTTTTAGGATAATGGAAAACTTATAAAATCATAAGGGAGAAATTTTATCAGCTATTCTGTATCGAAATGTTTGGCATTTTTTCATGCTCCATTATCAACTATAACGCCACTCACTGCCAAATCATTCCTTTGACTGTCACTTTATTATAACGCCTTGATTTCTGAAACACCTTTGTTCAGAAAGCCCGCGAGAAGTGGGAATACAATAACAAATTAATGTGTTTAATCATGAAAAAACAAAGAAAAAAAGTTTTGCTGGCAGCTACATTGATGCTCTCAGGAATCGGTGCATTCGCCCAGGGAAATGGTACAGCAGGTATCACAGAAGCTACCCAAATGGTCACCTCTTATTTCGATCCCGCCACACAGCTTATCTACGCTATTGGTGCCGTAGTAGGACTCATCGGAGGTGTTAAAGTGTACAACAAATTCAGTTCGGGCGACCCCGATACATCCAAAACTGCGGCAAGCTGGTTTGGTGCGTGTATCTTTTTAATCGTGGCAGCTACCATCCTGCGTTCATTCTTTCTTTAATCCTCTAGTTTATGAACAATTACAACATAAACAAAGGCATAGGAAGAACGGTGGAATTTAAGGGTCTGAAAGCACAATACCTGTTCATTTTCGCAGGTGGGCTGCTCGGCACGCTCATCTTCGTGATGATACTATATATGACTGGCTTAAACTCTTACATCTGCCTTTTTCTCGGAGCAGGCGGTGCTTCGCTGATTGTGTGGCAGACCTTTTCACTGAACAGGAAATACGGCGAACACGGATTAATGAAGATAGCCGCTAATAAAAGGCATCCTCGATACATCATCTGTCGCAAGCCTGTACACCTCTATTTAAAATTCACATCTAAACAGAATGCAGTATGAGAAATGTATCTAAAACAACAACGCTGGAAAATAAATTTCCTTTATTGGCGGTAGAAAACAACTGCATTCTTTCCAAAGATGCAGATATTACCGCCTGCTTTGAGGTTCGTTTGCCGGAACTGTTTACTGTAGCTTCTGCGGAATATGAAGCCATTCATTCCGCCTGGCATAAGGCTATCAAGACCTTGCCTGATTTTACAGTTATTCACAAACAGGATTGGTATATTAAGGAAAGCTATACGCCCAATTTGGCAATCGAAGACCAGAGCTTTTTATCGAAGTCTTACCAACGTCATTTTAATGAGCGACCGTTCCTAAACCATTACTGCTACCTCTTTTTAACCAAGACAACTAAAGAGCGTATGCGTATGCAAAGTAATTTTTCATCGCTTTGCAAAGGTTCGCTGATACCAAAGGAAATCAGGAACAAGGAAACAATACACCGCTTTATGGAAGCGGTGGCACAGTTTGAACGTATCGTGAACGATAGCGGTTTCATAACCCTGAAACGTCTTACCGAAGATGACATTATCGGAACGGACGAAAAACAGGGATTATTGGAACAGTACCTTACGCTATCAAGGGAAGCTGGAACACCGATGCAGGACATCGCTCTCGGAACGGAAGAAGTCCGTATCGGGAACAAAAGGTTGAGCCTGCACACCTTGTCCGATACTGACGATTTACCCGGAACGGTATCGGCTGATACCCGTTTTGAAAAGCTATCTACCGACCGAAGTGATTGCCGTTTGTCATTCGCCGCACCTGTGGGCTTGTTGTTAAACTGCAACCACATTTACAACCAATATTTGTTTTTGGATAACAGCGAAGCCAATCTACAAAAGTTTGAGAAGTCCGCAAGGAATATGCACTCACTGGCTCGTTACAGTCGTGCCAACCAAATCAACAAAGAGTGGATAGAAAAGTACCTAAACGAAGCCCACAGTTTTGGGCTATCTTCTGTTCGTGCTCACTTCAACATTATGGCGTGGTCGGATGATCCGGCAGAACTGAAACAGCTAAAAAATGATTGTGGTAGTGCTTTAGCATTGATGGAATGTAAACCCAGACACAACACTACCGATGTAGCAACATTGTACTGGGCAGGAATACCGGGTAATGCAGGTGATTTTCCCGCAGAGGAAAGTTTTTACACCTTTATCGAACCTGCATTATGCTTCTTCACGGAAGAAACCAATTACCACAATTCGCCATCACCATTTGGTATCAAGATGGCTGACCGCCTGACTGGAAAGCCTATCCATTTGGATATTTCGGATTTGCCGATGAAACGTGGAATTATTACCAATCGTAACAAGTTCATACTCGGTCCATCGGGAAGTGGTAAATCTTTCTTCACAAACCATATGGTACGACAGTATTACGAACAAGGCGCTCACGTTTTGCTTGTTGACACTGGTAATTCTTATCAAGGATTATGCGAACTCATTAAAGGTAAAACTAAAGGCGAAGACGGTGTTTACTTCACCTATACCGAAGATAATCCGATTGCCTTTAACCCTTTCTATACCGATGATGGTGTGTTCGATATTGAGAAGCGGGAAAGTATCAAGACTTTGATACTAACCTTATGGAAACGTGACGATGAGCTGCCAACCCGTTCTGAAGAAGTTGCCCTTTCCAATGCTGTAAGCGGTTATATCGAACGTATCAAACAGCAAGATGTGTCCCCGTCATTCAACGGTTTCTATGAGTATGTAAAAGGCGATTACCGCAAGGTGCTGGAAGAAAAGCAGGTCAGGGAAAAAGACTTTGACATTGCCAACTTCCTGAACGTACTCGAACCCTATTACAAAGGCGGGGAATATGATTACCTGCTGAACTCCGATAAGCAGTTAGACCTCTTATCCAAACGCTTTATCGTGTTTGAGATTGATGCTATTAAAGACCACAAAATCCTCTTTCCCATTGTGACCATCATCATTATGGAAGTGTTCATCAACAAGATGCGCCGATTGAAAGGTATTCGCAAGCTCATCCTGATTGAAGAGGCTTGGAAAGCGATTGCCAAAGAAGGAATGGCGGAGTACATCAAGTACCTGTTTAAGACCGTCCGTAAATTCTTCGGAGAAGCGATAGTAGTAACGCAGGAGGTCGATGACATTATCCAGTCGCCCATTGTGAAAGAAAGTATCATCAACAACTCCGACTGTAAAATCCTGCTTGACCAACGCAAGTATATGAACAAGTTTGATGATATACAGGCGATGCTCGGACTTACGGACAAAGAGAAAGGGCAGGTACTTTCCATCAATATGAACAACGATGCCAGCCGCCTTTACAAAGAGGTTTGGATTGGCTTAGGTGGTACGCACTCGGCAGTCTATGCCACCGAAGTTAGTTTGGAGGAATACCTCGCTTACACGACCGAAGAAACCGAAAAAATGGAAGTGATGCAGCTCGCATCCGAACTGGACGGTAATGTAGAACTCGCCATTAAGCATATCGCAATGCAAAGGCGGGACAAAGTAAATCAATAGTCATTAACATTTTAAAATTCAGAAACAATGAAAAAAGTATTGTATCTGGTGTGTACGGCAGTGATGCTCGCCGTAGCACCGTCAGCAAAAGCCCAGTGGGTTGTAACCGACCCCGCAAATTTGGCTTCAGGAATTATCAACTCTGCGAACGAAATCATACAGACTTCTTCGACCGTGAGCAATGTGATAAAGAACTTCAACGAAGTGAAGAAAGTGTACGACCAGGGCAAGGAGTATTACGATAAGCTGAAAGCTATCAACAACCTTGTGAAAGATGCCCGTAAGGTGCAACAAACGGTATTGTTGGTAGGCGATGTGTCCGAAATGTACGTGAACAACTTCGGCAAGATGATGAACGACCCAAATTTCACACCGCAGGAATTGGTCGCTATCGGCAACGGTTATTCGGCATTGCTTAATGAAAGTACCGAACTGCTAAAAGAGTTGAAGCAGATTATAACCGCCACAGACCTTTCACTCAATGACAAAGAGCGTATGGATGTTATTGACCGTGTGTATAAAGAGGTAAAGGATTACCACAGCCTTGTACGCTACTACACCAACAAAAATATTTCTGTAAGCTACCTAAGAGCGAAAAAGAAAAACGATGCCCAAAGAGTGCTTGAACTCTACGGAACTGCTAACCAAAAATACTGGTAAACTATGGAATGGGATAATCTTCACGAACTCCTGCGGTCGCTTTATGATGATATGATGCCGCTTGCAGGCGATATGGCGGCAGTCGCTAAGGGTTTGGCGGGATTGGGAGCATTGTTCTATGTAGCATTAAAGGTTTGGCAGGCTTTAAGCCGTGCCGAACCTATTGATATGTTCCCTTTGCTTCGCCCGTTCGCTTTGGGGCTTTGCATAATGTTCTTTCCCACCATTGTTTTGGGAACCATCAATGCGGTACTAAGTCCTGTGGTAGTAGGAACCCACCAAATACTCGAAGACCAGGTGCTTGACCTGAACAAGCTGCAACAGCAGAAAGACCAGTTGGAATACGAGGCAATGGTAAGAAACCCCGAAACCGCCTATATGGTATCAGACGAAGAGTTTGATAAAAAACTGGACGAACTGGGATGGTCGCCCTCCGACATTGGAACAATGGCGGGTATGTATATGGACAGGCAAGCCTACAAGATAGAGAAAGCCATAAAGGACTGGTTTCGCAATCTACTGGAAATACTCTTTCAGGCGGCGGCTTTGGTCATTGATACCATACGAACGTTTTTTCTGATAGTCCTCTCCATACTCGGACCAATAGCCTTTGCTATTTCCGTATGGGATGGCTTTCAGTCCACGCTCACGCAATGGCTCACGAGGTACGTCAGCGTTTACCTGTGGCTTCCCGTTTCGGATTTGTTCAGCTCAATGTTGGCAAGAATACAATCCCTCATACTCGAAAGGGATATAGCAATGCTTGCCGACCCGACCTACATACCTGATACGAGCAATACCGTGTACATCATCTTTATGATTATCGGCATCATCGGGTACTTCACAATCCCGACAGTAACAGGTTGGGTAATCCAAGCCGGAGGCGCAGGAAACTTTACCCGCAATGTAAACTCCACAGCGATGAAAGCCGGAAATATCGCCGGAGCAGGCGCAGGCTCAACAGTTGGAAACATCGGCGGTAAACTGATGAATAAATAATCATTAATCATTCTAAAAAATGGAATTTAAAACGCTAAGAAATATCGAAAACAGCTTTAGGCAGATAAGACTATATGCCATTGTGTTTGCGGTTCTCTGCATTGGCGTGGTAGGTTACGCCGTATGGCGTTCCTACCGCTTTGCAGAAGAACAACGCCAAAAAATCTATGTACTGGATAATGGTAAATCCCTGATGCTTGCCTTGTCGCAGGATGCGAGCATCAACCGCCCGGTTGAAGCAAGGGAACACGTCAGGAGATTTCACGAACTGTTCTTTACGCTTGCGCCTGATAAGAACGCTATTGAAAGCAATATGAGCAGGGCATTCAACCTTGCCGACAAAAGTGCCTTTGATTACTACAAAGACTTGTCGGAAAAAGGCTATTACAGTCGTATTATATCAGGAAACGTACAGCAACGCATCGAAGTAGATAGTGTGGTCTGCAATTTCGATACCCATCCTTATGCGGTACGAACGTATGCAAAACAATTCATCATTCGGTCAAGCAATGTAACCAGGCGTAACCTAATTACTTCCTGCTACCTAGTCAACTCCGTTCGCTCTGACAACAACCCACAAGGCTTCAATATCGAAAAATTTGCAGTCGTGGAAAACAGGGATATAGAAGTCATCGAACGCTAAAAAACAATCTTATGGAAACATTATCAGATTTAAACACGTTCGCAAAAATCCTTACAGAAAAAGGATATAACGGCTATTTTCATACGCAGGGTGCGTATGCCGGAAAGCTGAAAGAAAGTATCAGCGATTACCTTGAAAGCTGCCAAAAAGGTGCAGATACTTTGCCTAAACAAGACTTGTTGTTGACAGGCTACCTACAATGGTCGGGAGAAGACAAGCCAAGTGTAGAATGCAGTATGTGGGTAAATTATCTGAACGGCAAATTCTCACTCAACAGAATGGAGGTGGCAAGAAAAGACCAATTTGGGCAATTGCTAAAAAAATCGGAACTGACAAACCTCTCTTTAATAGTCGTACCCAATGCAGTTGAGGTTATTGCTTTGGTTAATGATGAACAAAAGCAAAATGTGGGTAAAATCTCCAAGCGGTTCAAGCTCTAACATCATCATAAAAAATTAAGAGTATGAAAAAACTAAGAGCAAATATGGATAGGTATTTTGATAAGCTCGACGAACGTTGGCAGGCATTGCCAGTGCGCAAGCAGCACCAATATACCCTGTACTTTTTTGTGGGATATCTACTGCTTACCGCAGGTGTAATTTTCAAAGTCTGGTACGATACCTCAAAGTCTGGAAACGATATGATCATAGAGCATATCGAAAATCCTGTCCTCAAAAAAAATGGAAGTCCTGCAAGATTGCAGGATAGTGTATCAACAATTTTAAAAAATCAAATTTATGAAAGAAAATGAGAACAAAAAATCGGTTGTTCGGGTAACGGAGGGGAACTCGACAGCAACTGCTGATGTGTTGCAAGACGGCACACAGAATAATAAGGAGAAGCTCAAAAAGCCCTTAATTTTCGGCTTAATGGCGATTGTTTTCGTGGGTTGTGTGTACCTCATATTTAAACCATCCGAAGACAAAAAGACAATTGAAAATGTAGGGCTGAACGATGCGGTACCAGAGGCTACTGGAACTGGAATGCCTGCAGACAAAGGCAAGGCGTATGAACAGGAAATGCTCGAACGCAAAGAGCAGGAAAAACGCAATGCATTGGCTACACTTTCAGACTACTGGAATACAGAAGACAAAGAAGAGCCAACCGACGAACCGTTTAATGAAGAAGGGGAAAACAACAGCTTTGGCGGTAGTGGGAGAAATTCGGCAAGAAGCAGTAACCCTGCTTTGAACAGCTATCGAAATAGCCAAAGCGCATTGAGTTCCTTTTATCAAGATGATAACGCTGAAACAATGGAACTGCGTAAGCAGGTGGACGAATTGAAAGAAAAATTATCAGAAAAGGATGTGCCACCTGTGGCCACAGTTGATGACCAATTGAAGCTAATGGAGAAATCCTATGAAATGGCAGCAAAGTATCTGCCAAAAAATGCGAATACCGAAAATTCAACACCTGCTAATGGTGCTGTTCCGGATGCTGTTAGTGCTATGGCTACTAACCAAAAAGAGCATTTTGTATCGTTCACATCAGCAAGAAAAAATACAGTATCAGCCCTTTACCGTGAACCATCGGACAGTGCTTTTTTAGCGGATTGGAGCGAAACAAAGAACCGTGGGTTTTATACCGCTGGTTCTTTGGAACAAATGGCACAACCCAAAAACAGTATCAAAGCCTGTGTACACGATGCCCAAACAGTAGTTGGCGAAACAGGTGTGCGTTTACGATTATTAGAGCCTGCAAAAACACCGAGCCGTACCATTCCAAAAGGAACGATTTTAACGGCTAATGCGAAATTTCAGGGAGGGCGTTTACAACTAAAAGTTACCTCGATAGAACTGGAGGGCAATATCATCCCGGTAGATATAACCATTTACGATTTGGACGGACAGCAAGGCTTGTACGTTCCTTATTCGCCCGAAATGAATGCCCTTACTGAAATGGCAGGCAATATGAGCCAGACAGGCGGAACAAGCGTAATGCTCACGCAAAATGCTGGACAGCAGGTTGCAGCAGACCTTAGTCGTGGCGTGGTACAGGGAATTTCGGGCTACTTCGCCAAAAAGGTAAGAACCCCAAAAGTTACGCTGAAAGCAGGATATCAAGTCTTCTTGGTATCTAAAAAATAATGTTGAACTCAAATAATTTTAATAATGAAAAATCATTTAAAAACCTTTTGGGCAATTGCCCTGATACTCGGCTTTGCCGTACAATCTTTTGCACAAGACAGCATCAGAACTCCGCTTGCATTAGGCAAGATAGAACCGTATAAAATGGAAGTTACCTACGATAAAACTTCGCACTTGATTTTTCCGACCGCTATCCGTTATGTGGATTTGGGAAGCGAATATCTAATTGCAGGAAAAGCAGAAGATGCGGAAAACGTGTTGCGTGTAAAAGCAACGGTAAGGGATTTCGAACCTGAAACCAATTTTTCGGTCATTACGAATGACGGACGTTTTTACAGCTTTAATGTGTATTACAGTTCTTACCCGGAGGCAATGAGCTACGACCTACTTACAATGCAAAAGGCAGTGGATAAAGCCAATGGAAACGATGTGCTTTTTGAAGAATTGGGCAATAATTCGCCTTCACTAGCAGGCTTGCTATTAGAAACAATTTACAAAAATGATAATCGGATTGTAAAGCACATTGGGGCTAAGAGTTTCGGCATTCAGTTTATTCTCAAAGGCATTTATATCCACAACGGCAAATACTATTTCCATACGGAATTGAGAAATAAAACCAATGTGCCTTTCCAGATTGATTTTATCAATTTCAAAGTAGTAGATAAAAAGGTAGCCAAACGTACTGTGGTACAAGAACGCCCGATGATACCCCTCAGAACTTACAAGCCTTTGGACGAGATTGGCGGGAAACTAACCGAACAAAACGTGTTCCTGTTAGACCAATTTACCATTGCCGATGACAAGGTACTGTTGATTGAGATTTTCGAGAAGAACGGTGGCAGACATCAAACTTTGCAGGTAGAAAATTCGGATTTGATAAAAGCTCGTTTAATAAACGATATGCACCTAAAATTTTAATAACATTTTAATCCAATAATATGAAAAAGTATATCTATACCGTGATGCTCATCTTGATGGCCATCACGGTTACACAGGCACAAAGAATGCTCCCAAAACAGAAAGGACTGGAAGTAAGTACAGGTGTAGTATCCAACGATAAAATTGGCAATGATTATTACCTCAATATTGGAATGACCGTGAACGGTAAAAACGGGAACTATCAGCTTTGGGCATTGGAATACACCCACCAATACCACGACTACAAAGACCTCCGCATACCGCAGGAAACCTACACTTCCGAAGGCGGCTACAGTTTCTTCCTTTTGGGCGATGCTCGTAAAAACATTACGCTGAACTTCGGAATAACAGGTGTTGTCGGTTATGAAAGCATCAATCGTGGCGAAGCGATGTTGTATGACGGAGCAAAGATTTTGAGCGAGGATAACTTCATCTACGGAGCTGGTGGACGGCTCACTCTTGAAACATATCTATCAGACCGTTTTGTGTTAATCCTGCAAGGACGCACAAAAGTATTTTGGGGTACGGACTTAGAGCAAGTCCGACCATCCGCAGGTGTGGGATTAAGGTTTAATTTTTAAAAACTTAAAACAATGATAGCAATATTTAATAAATTCAGAATAGGATTAGTGCCGATATATGTAATGCTGGCAATCCTAACAGCTTCGGTAACTTTAGTGTCTTGTAGTAAAGATGATGAACTCGAAATACAGAACGATTTTCCTTTCGAGGTAAACGTGATGCCAGTTCCAAAAGATGTAGCCAATGGACAAACGGTAGAAATACGCATTGCCATACAGCGAACAGGCAATTACAGCAACACACAGTATTTTCTTCGCTATTTCCAATTTGACGGACAAGGCACATTGCGGTATTACGATGAGCAACCATATTTACCGAACGATTTATACCCATTACCCACAGAGCAATTTCGGTTGTACTATACTTCAACATCTGCCGTTTCGCAATCCTTTGATGTTTGGATTTCGGACAGCTTTGGAAATGAAAAACAGATAAGTTTTCAGTTTAATAGTGCTGATTAAAAACAATGAAATCCTGCCACAAAAAGCAGGATTTCTCTTTTTAAGGAATATTAAAACTGTTTTTTTTTGTAAATTTAAAAAGTAGATTTTAAGTGTTTTGTTATGGTCGCATCATTGGTTATAGGAATAATATTTTTGATTGCAGGTTTAGGACTTCGCTATTGGCTTAACCGACGAAAGTTTTACAGGCGTGGTCCGATGGGAGCCGAAGGTTTTTCATCTTATGAAAGTTCGGTTTTCATTAAATTTATTGAAAAGGTTGGTAAATGGATAGCTTATGGATTGATTATATTTGGACTTTTATCACTTTGGGTTTATTCTCGTGAGAAAAAAGATAGGGAAATCCAAAACATGGAAATCCAGAAACAGAATTAATCATTTTTAAATGACAAAATCCTTTGATGACATAACCTTGCGAAATATATCTGACATTATATCAAATCTATTAACGCATACAAAAATCACAGAACATTTAGCTGGTGCTAATATTTCTCAATCGCAAATTGGTACAAACAAAACCGACAGACTTTTTTATGCATTAAAAGAAAAGCAAATACAAGACAATTGTGGAAATAATGTATTGGCATTTGTAGTTAGGTTATTAAATCCTAAAAGATATAATTCCGAAGACGAATTTGAAAGAGACAGAACAACTATCAATGAAAAATTAGTTTACGAAGGGATAGAAATTGATAAAACCGGACAACCCCGACTAGTTGAAAAGGCTAAAACCATTTCAGAAGCTAAAAGCAGGTCACTTAAAATCAAAGAAAAAGTACACGGTATCGGAGTTCATTCAGAAATTTTACCATACTGCGAAGCCGAATGGCTGAAAGAAAATTATTTTCACTCTATACTAGAAATCACAAAAAGTGTTGCGGAAAGACTTAGGCAGAAAAGTGGCTATACTTCAGATGGAGCAGATCTGGTTGATGATTGTTTTGCTTTAGGAAAAGACAAAAGACCTATGCTTGCTTTTAATATGCTGAATAATCCAAGCGAAGAAAGTGAGCATAAGGGTTTCGGCAACTTCTGTAAAGGATTTTTTTCTATGTACCGAAATCCAAAAGCGCATAACCCGAAAATATTAGAAGACACTCAACTTTCAGAAATGACTGAAGTATTGGTTGTAGCCACAATTATTCATAACAAACTTGATAACACTTACAAAACAGGACTTAAATAGCGCAAATCGGATAACCCAAAAGTTATCCGATTTTTTAACTTACAAATCGGTGCATATAAAAGATGAGAGTTTTAGAGGTAAATAAATTTCGTCTGGACTGTGTTTTATGTAATCTTCTTTATCATAGTCCCACATAAAGCCAGGTCTGATTAAAGTAAAATCGTTTGTTTTATTTACGTACTGAACGTAGCTATAACCCCAAGGCGATTTGTAAATAATTTGCCCGTTAACTGCTGATGTATCAAAGTTCTTATCTTCAATCTGTTCAATCACTTTTATAAACGAAGGACATAGTCTTTCGTAAAATATCTCTAAGTTTTTTTCAAATCCTTTTGTTCTGTTTTTCAGCTCGGAAATTCTAATATTAATTTTGGATTTTAATTCTACAAAATTGCTATTGAAATCATCTACATTCCTACAACCTAAATAATGAAGTGCATTTAAAGCCATAGTAAAAAAGTAATGTAATTCATCATCTTTCCATCGATTGTTAATTAAGCAAACAATTGTATTTATGAGTGCCTCTTTTTTTAGTTCCTCGATTTTCTTTTTTGTATAGTCAAATTCATACGCTTTAAATCCGCTTCTTGCCAGCATCAAAAAGTCGCCAATTAAGTTTAAACAACAACCCTTTACATTGTTATTGTCATAATCGTCTACAAATGGTAAATAACTGAAAAAATGGTGCGTGTCTTGTTCGTCATACTTTGCAGATTTCCCTCCGTATTCACTTATCAACTCAAGAGCGATTAAATATTTAGTCAAATCTGTAAGTGTAGGCCTATATGTTTTTGGTCGACTATTCCCATAGAGAATTTCTTGTTGGTAATTGTAAAGGTTATCAAAGTAGTTCATCAACTTTCTTTTTTCAGATTTAAGAATGACAAAAGAGAGGTTACGAACCGTTGCCACTTCTCCTTCCTCATTTCCATTTATGTTGCCTAAATCGTCTTCTTGCTCATCAATACTTATATCAGCTTGTTTATTTGTTGAAATTCCATTTAAATTGATGAACTTCAAAACATCTAAAACACGTAGGGAAAGAGAAGAGAGTAGAAGGTTTTTTTCAAATCCAGAATTTTCTATTGCTTTATAGGAAGAGAGATCGTAAAGTTTTTCAGGTTCTTTGTCATCATTCAGCTTTGTAAACGTGCTTCTCCTACTATCTAAAAAGCTGGCTCCTGTCTCATTTTCTGTTTCGTCAAAGATGGCGTAATGCAACAAGTCAAGAACTTTACTTAGTTCGCCATTTTGAATTTCGCTATAAATTTTCTCAATTTCCTCTGTTTTTGGGTTAGGATGCGTTTTCGCCAAAAGGAAATAATCGGAAATTAATAGTTTATTTGAGATAATCCCATCATTAACATTTGTCAATTGCACATATAGGAAACTGCCTAATTCTAAATTGACTGTTATTTTTAGCTCTTTCTCATAATTTGAGAATGTTTTGGAATACAAAAATCGGTTTTGTTTATCGAAGAAAACAACCTTAAATTCATCGGTATAGGTGCCATTGGAATGAAGTATAAATTCATCATAAATCAACTCTGCCGATAGCAGTTGCAGTTTAAATTGATTATTCTCGATTATAGTTTCATAAATTGATTTAATTGTAGTCGTTGTAAATTCATCGAGGGTTTTACTATTGCTTGTTTTCAGTTTTATGCCTAATTGATTTAACAATCCACCTTTTTCTGACTGAATAAGAAGTGAAACTTCTGCATTTGAATTTTTGCCCAATAATCCCAATCCTGCGGGTGTAATATTGGCACTACCGAACAAGCAAAACTCTTTTCCATTTTTTGTCTTGAAATGAATAATCTTCCCGTGAAGTTTTGATTTTGAGTTTCCAGATTTTGCATATTGGATTTTGCTTACGCCTGCATCACACCAATCGTAAAATGTAAACGCTTTGCTCACTTGCATTGCAGAAGGGATTAAACCACTTTCATCCAATATGACTTTTACTATGGCTGAAGGAAAAAGAGAATTAAGTTCTTGCAATACTTTCCCATTTTTGTCATAATATGGAGAAATGGTAGTTATTTCTACTACTTTCTCATTGCTAAGATGTTTTAAAAGTTCGTTCCAAATAGAAGTTGTTTCAGTATTAAACAGGAAAGCGACCTTCTCTTTTTGCGACGTTTCGAAAAATTGAAATGGTTTTGTCTTTGGCAATTCATTCAGCCATTTAGAATGTTCAAGTATCCATTTTGTAGTTTTTTCATTCATCTGTCCTTTAACTGACGATGAAAGAGTTGATAGATAATCCCAAGCTGACGAAAAGATTGATGAATTTTCGGTTGAACGAATATCAAAATGAAATGCTCCCCAAATCTCATCATTGTTACCATTTCCAGAATTTGTAAGGTTTCCAGAACCAACAATAAGCAATCCTTCTTTTTCACCAAACAACATCCAAATTTTTGGATGGAATACTGACTTTTGGAAAACAGGATAAAGTGAATAACCGGCAGAAAGTTGCATTTCTTCTCCTGTAGCTTGTTGCATTAACTCTGAATAATAATGTCCATCAATAAAAACGTTGATGTTTCTCACGCCACAAGAACGCAACCATTTCATTGCTTTCATTTCAAAAAAATAAAAGTCAAAGCTGAAGGTAGTAAGAATTGCAGAATGATATCTTCTGCTTCCTATCAATGTTAGTATGTTTTCTCTTTCTAACATCATCAGTCAATCAGAATTTTCTTATGTAATGGCAATAAAATCCTTTGGTTGTTGATTACATGTAAATCAAACATTATGTTTTGCAAGGCGTTCATTCTTGGCGATGTGTTTCTTGGTGGAAATGTATCTATGAAACGGATGTATTGTTCCTCAATAAAAAATTTGTGAGTAGCCTGTGAGCCGTTGCCCATTTTTCTGAGTGCAACCATTGAGTGCCTGTAAATAATTTTGCGTAAAATAAATTGTTCAACAAAATCTTGAAGTGTATCATTTTCTGCTGTGTGAACTGTCAAGATGCCATCAACCATATTCCCATCCCTTTCTATCTTTTTTCTGCTCATAAATTCTTTCAATGGATGAAGTTGCTCTCTATTATTTTTGAATATTTGAAGCAAAAGCATAAAGCCATATTTTGCTACTATAACAGGGTCGTTTGTTGCATCAATTTCCTTTTTGATGTTTTCCTCATCTTCTGTGTCAGGGATTAACTCCAAAATTTCTGCAAGTGAACTTGTTGGCTCTGTAGCTTGCTTTAGCTCTTTGCATATTTCATTTGTAATACTGCTTGAAAATTTCTTTACAAACAATGGTAGATATTGGTCTTGTTGGAAATCGTAAAGATGTTGTAATACAGCCCAAAATATTGTTCCGCAACTGTACTGCCAATACTCATTTAATTGATAGCAGTACCAACCAATATTAGTTTCCGTTTCAGGATAACCATTTGTTCCCAATTTCTTTCGGTAACTTTCCAATAGAAAACTATACCAGTCGTAATTATTTTCATTTTTAACAGCTGTATTTAAGAGCGACAAAATTGTTTCCCTTCTGTGAAAAGTAAAACGTTCTTCCATTTCTTGACTTGGATCGTCTTTGTCCAAAAGCATTTCTACATATAGTTGCCATTCGGCATTTTCTGTTTGTATCGTATCAATCGCAAAATACTTTATCAGTTCTGAAATATCATCTTGGTAGAGTTTTCCTTTTTTGATATTAATATAAAATAACTCTTTTATTTGTGGTGACAATGATCCTTCAAAAGCCTCGGCTAATTGTTCCCCAGAAACTTTTTGTCTTGGGTGTGGTTTACTAATGTTGTAAATAACATCTCCATCATCATTTATTGCTGTAATAATTAAGGAAAGTGCCTGCATTGCTCCGTAATAATATTGTCCGAATGCACCGGATGGATATTTCCAATAAACATTTTTATCGGTATTGTCCTTGTCTGCTCCTTCGGCTAAGTCAAAATAAGTTTCCTCAGCTGTATTTATTAGGTTTGAAGCAAAGTTACTTCCTGTTATCTGTTGAACTCCTTTACGCTCGCTTTGCATAATTATGGCAATCATCAATTCAGCTCTGCGGATAAAACGATATTGTTCTTTTGAGTTGCCTTTCTTCTCGGTCTTGAAATAGAAGTCTAAAAGCCAACAATAAAACCCATAATAACGGAGACGATTAGTCAAATTGGAAATTCCAGGCAACATAGTGGCGTAAGTCGCTTCTGAGGTTGTTTGAAGGCCTAACGGGTCAAGTCCAGTGATTAGATTTATTGATGCTCCCCAAAACGGATAATTTGAATTGCCTTTTTGTAATACTGCCATTTAAAATTAATTTATCAGTAACCTATATTCTTCAAATTTACAAAATAAACTATCTTGAAATTTATATCGTGGCGACAAATACTACCTTTCAACGACAATCAATACAACATTTCACAAGCCTTTACAAATAATTGATAAATTCGACTTCCACAGCAAAATTGAGCAGATTATGGAAGTTATCGCAATACAAAAATCCGCATTGGATGGAATGACAAATGAACTGAAAGCACTTTTGGAATTGACCGAAAATGCCACAATGAAATACATTTCAATTTTCAAAGAAGAAAAATGGCTAGATAACCAGGAAGTTTGTTTGATGATGAAGATTACTAAACGGACTTTGCAGACCTACAAGGACAAAGGGCTGTTACCTTATTCCAAACTGAACCGCAAGAATTATTATAAACTCTCGGACGTACGGGCTTTGCTCGAAGCTGGACAGCCGTACAATACCAATGATAATGGATTTACTGACGAATGATAATGAAGAAATCATTTCCCATCAAGAAATGATTTTGATATTGAGAGACCGTATTGAAAATATATTAAAAAACTATCGTCCCGTAATGAATGGAGAAATTTATTTGTCGGGCGAAGATGTATGCAAACTGTTACACATTAGCAAACGCACTTTACAGCAATATCGTGATGATAATATCCTGCCGTATATTCAGATTGGTGGCAAAATTATTTATAAGGAAACAGATTTGATGACAATATTGGAGCAGAATTATATCAATCACAAAACTAATTCAGACTAAGCTTTTTTATTGCATTAATACATCTAATAGCAAGAGTTTAGTATCTTTGCTATGTAAAATATAGAAATACTTAAAGTGTTTTTGCTTTAAGTCCCACATTGAAAACTGGTAATTTTTAGACAACGGGACGATAAGGAAGAACGCTCATGCCATAGGCGTGGGCGCTCGCTTATTCGTTGTCGGGTATACCAGTGCCTCAATGTGCGGTAAGTGTAGTGGCCTGCGCTTTCTTTTTGTGCAGGGCTACATCAACTTTAAAAAAGTATGATGATATGAAAACTGGTACATCCCAACAAAAAATTACACTCGCCTTTATCAATGATAAAAGCCCAATTTTAGATTTCATTTGTAAAGACCTCATTGCTTCAGGAACTGAAGTCTTATTTCGTTCGGAAAGCATTGAAGATGGACTATCACAATTATCTTCATTAAATGAACTCCCAAAAATTTGTATTATCGACCTTGATTTTTACAACAAGAATGTTTTTGTTGAACTTCAAGAATTAAGAACAAAATATCCAACTATAAAACTTATTGCACATAGTGATATTGATGATGAGAAAGTAGGTAAATATCTTTTAGATATTGGTTTTTCAAGTTACTTGCTGATTGGTAATGATGCGGAATATTTTAGAAAAGTAATAGAAGCCGTTATCAATTAGGATAAAATTCACTAATTCTCATACAAAATACTAGCGATTTTTTTATCATTTAGTACAAACCTTATCTGCTCATATTTTTGAGTAGGGTGCATATCCTTTTCTGTAACTGGCGGAAAATATTTTACTCCAATAGTCACGTTTGGTAAACTAAAACTCCAAGATGACCTGATTTTAAAATTCTTACCACACAATTGTTGATTGGATGAGTTCAGATATTCTTTGAATTTTGAAAGCCCTTCGATTTCAAATATTGTTTTCCAGTTTTTACGAACTTCAAAAACGATATTTTCGTCAAGATTTTTCAGGATACTACTTTCATCGGAACTGTTACAGGCGTTTATAAAATCTCTGATGATTTTTCGTGGTTGTTTTTGAATTTCTCTGATTTCTTTCTTTTTGTTTTCAAGATAAGTGCTAAAATCCTTGTCAACCAATTCAGATAACTTATAGTATCCTGAATGAAAAGCTTCTAATGGAGATTTGTATAATCTATCTTTAAAAAAAGTTGCTTCATCTGTTTCATTGGCTTTAAAATGATCCAGAAGCAAAAAACCTTTTTCTTCGGTTGTACTGTTAACACCATCCACAATGTTTACAAAGTAGAACTGCTCTTTATCTTCGAACAAAACTTTAATTTTAGAGTTGAATTTTTCAGACTTATTTGCCGATGCTTTCACAAGATATTTCGTTTCATCCAAAGGATTTTCAATCCGTCTTCCCCAGCCATCAGTAGATAATTCAGATTGGTATCGGGATATTTGAACCCGTATTTCCTTCCGTCCTTTTTCGAGGTCGGTGGTAAATTCATATCCAGGAAAAGAATTGAGAATAGCTGTGTCTAATTCCCATTCCTCATAATCACTTGTGAAATTTATTTGATAGCTAAATTCATATTCCCGAATGTAAACCGGAAATTGGAACTTGTTCCCGACAATTGTTTGCGCTAATAAGGTAATATCGGATTTTCTGTTTACGGTTATTGAGATTTCTGTTTCAATCATTTTGAAATTTATTTTTACTGACAGTTTTTAAAGTAATGCCATTTTTTTTCAAACCATTCTGCTTGAGAGTAGAAAGGAAATCAAGTGAAGACTGCTTAATCATTGTCGTCACCCAATTGGTCAATGTATTTCAAAATTATATTTACTTGTTTGTCCTCGGATTTTGTAGAGGATATTTTTTCAATAATTTTAATCCTATCTTCTTTTGGTAATTTATTGAACGATTTTAAAACCCCCGATTTTCTAAAAGTATCTAAAATTTCTTTTTCTGTAATCGACTCCTTTGAAGTCAATAAGTAAAGTGTAACAGTTACAGTGTCGCCACCACTTTTGCTGATTGCTTTCCTGATTTTGTCATTAATTGAAATTAGCTTGTCTTGTCCCCCAATTGTAAACAAATTAATACTGTCAATTGTGTAGTTGTCAATTGTACCAGATACTTTCAATGAACCCCATTTTCCTACGATATGTTTAGTGTTAGGTACTTGGATGTGATATGTCCAAGCACCTTTACCTGCTTCATATTTCAATTCAAGTTCCTCGTCTTTTACTAAGTATTCCATCTTTATGACCTGTATTATAGCTATACCGCTAACCCCTTAATTTAGAAAATTTGGGTATTTTGTATAGGAATTAGTCTATTTGTTTTAAGGACAAATTTAATGAATTAGATGCTAGGGTTATCGCAAATATTCTATTATAAACCATCATTAATCAGGCGACGTTCTTTTGCTTCTCCTATGTTTGTATAATATAATCTAAGTGAAGAAGGGCGAGAGCAGATTTTGCTTTAAATAGCCTATATGGTATATTCAAGAAAAGAAACTGCCTCCTCTTCTTTAACCTTTTAGAATCTGAACAGAATGTAAGGAATTTGCTCATTATGATGAGTCTTATAGCCAGTATATCCAGTCAGGAGAAAAGATGAAGAAAGGTTACCACTTACCTAAACCAGATAAGATGAAGGTATTATTAAAGCAGACAGTAGGAATTGATGTAGCACAAAATGAATTAGTTGTATCGCTTGGTCGAATGGATGAACAAATCAGCATAGAAGTTTATGCATACAAAGTATTTCCCAATACTCGAAAGGGTTTTTCAAGCCTTGTGTCATGGGTAAATAAGCAGACATCAATTACAACAGAAGTACGGTACGTAATGGAAGCAACAGGCGTTTATCATGAATCCTTAGCCTATTACCTATGCAGTATTAAAAAACAAGTCAGTATCGTTCTGCCAAACAAGATTAGTAATTATGCGAGAACACTTGACATAAAAACCAAAACTGACAAGAGCGCTTCACAAGCCATTTCGAGATTCGGTTTGGAAAGGCAATTGGAAGTTTGGCAACCTCCTTTAAAAATATTCAATGATTTGAGACAGCTTTGTCGGGAACGAGAGCAGTTGGTACATGAGCGTACAATGTTAAAAAATCAACTGCATGCAGAACGTACTTCTGAAACATCAAGTGAAAGCTCAGTGAAACGAACAAAAAAAAGAATAGCTCTTATTGATTCGCAGGAAAAAGAGATAAGAGAAGAAATTGCTATACTTATCAAAGGAGACGAAGTTCTACTAGAAAAGATGAATATGGTATCTTCTATTCCTGGAATTGGAAACTTAACCGCTGTAACCATTATAGCCGAAACTAACGGATTCGAGTTAATAAAGAATAAAAGACAATTGGTCAGTTATGCAGGATTAGATGTAAGAGAAAAAACATCTGGAACCTCAGTGAAATCCAAACCCCGAATATCCAAGCGGGGTAATCGGAATTTAAGGAAAGTAATGCACTTTCCGGCACTGGCTGCAATCAGGACTGATGAAATATTCAGAGATATTTTCTTAAGAATAGTTTCAAGGCATGGGATTAAAATGAAGGCTATAGTTGCCATCCAAAGGAAATTATTGGAATTGACATACATATTATGGAAAAGTAATGCCTATTATGATTCAGAATATGAACGCAAAATAATCTCATCAGAAGTTATAACATTACCATAATTAAGGAAATAGCCCCAACACAGTTCCTTACAATTTTAAAGTGTATTAGCTTACTAGCTATTATGTCAGGATTTTACATGCATAATTTTAATAGATCTTCACTACAAAGTGACACGGATTTATTACCCAAATTAAGCTTATTTCATAGATTTAGAACCCATCTATGAGGCAGAGTAAGTTAATATTGGTAAATTGCGATATTTAACTTTTACATTTAAAACATGAAGGATAAGATCAATCTAAATATTTTCAAAGACTTTGTTCAATCAAGTAATTTTGGAGGTTTCCTCCTTTTTTTATGCGTAGTGATTTCAATGATAGTGGCAAATACATCAATGGCCGTTCCGCTACAAAATTTATTGGACACAAAGCTGGGGTATGAAAATGAAGCCATACACCTCAATTATTCCGTAAGTATGTGGATCAACGACGGATTGATGGCAATCTTTTTTCTGTTGGTAGGTCTGGAAATTAAGAGAGAAATTGTTGAAGGAGAACTCTCTTCTCCTAAAAAAGCAATCTTGCCTATCCTTGCTGCTATCGGTGGAGCAGTTGTCCCCGCATTGATTTATTTATATTTTAATTCAGGAACCCCGACAGCTTCCGGCTGGGGTATTCCCATGGCTACCGATATTGCTTTTGCATTGGCCGTAATTTCGCTGTTAGACAAAAGAGTACCAACCAGTTTAAAAATATTTTTAGCGGCTTTGGCGATAGTGGATGACCTCATAGCTATTTTAGTAATTGCCATTTTCTATTCATCCGGAATTGAGTTAGGCTATCTAGGCTATGCCGGAATTGGAATACTAGTACTGATTTTGATGAACCGATTCAATATTAAGAATCCCTATCTATATCTAATACCAGGAGTGTTTATATGGTATTTTGTGCATCATTCTGGCATTCATGCCACTATAGCAGGTGTACTGGTAGCGATGACCTTGCCAACCAATGATACAGAAGTTGAATCTCCGTTAGAGAAACTAGAACATGCACTTGTAAAACCTGTTAACTTTCTAATTATTCCCATTTTTGCATTCGCCAATACAAATATTACAATTCATCAGGAAATGATAGAAGGACTGACTTCCCCTTTAGGTTTAGGTATTTCACTGGGATTGATTTTTGGTAAGCCCATTGGCATTGTTGTAACCTCTTTGATATGCTCTAAATTAGGGATAGGTCAACTTCCTGCAAACAGTAACTTTATTCACATTATTGGCTTAGGATTATTAGCTGGAATAGGTTTTACAATGTCCATATTTATATCTATGCTTTCATTTGACAATCAGGTTTTCATTGAAGAGGCCAAGCTATCTGTTTTAATAACATCACTCATTGCGGGTATAATAGGATATGTGATTTTGAATTTATCAAGTAGAAGAAAGAGTAAGAAGACTGAAATTTAAATTCAGTCTTTTTTACTATAATATTTCTCCTTTAGCCATAAACTTGCCTTTACCAATAATATCAGTACCGGAACTTCTACCAGTGGGCCGATAACACCCACAAATGCCTGTGGCGAATGAATGCCGAAAATCGATATTGCTACGGCTATTGCTAATTCAAAATTGTTTCCTGTGGCTGTAAATGCGATGGATGCGTTTTTGTCGTAAGGAACTTTAAGAGATTTATTGATAAAGAAGCTCACGAAAAACATCAACACAAAATAGATGATTAGCGGTATGGCTACTTTTACTACATCCATTGGTAATTCCAATATTTTATCGCCTTTCAAGCTGAACATTAATACTATCGTAAACAGTAAAGCGTACAAGGTAATTGGCGATATTGCGGGGACGAATTTTCGGTTATACCATTCTATACCTTTTGATTTTATAAGGAAGTAACGGCTTAAAAAACCTGCTAGGAATGGAATACCTAAATATATCAATACGCTTTCGGTAACATCTTTCATGGATACGCTTACATTGAAATTGGCTAATCCTAATTTTGCAGGTAATACGTTGATGAATAACCAAACTAAAAAGCTGTAAGTAAATATCTGGAAGATGCTGTTTAATGCAACTAACATAGCTGTATATTCTCTGTTTGCTTTAGCTAAGTCACTCCAGACGATGACCATGGCAATACATCTTGCCAAACCGATAAGAATTAAGCCTGTCATATAATCGGGTTCGTTACGTAAAAACAAAACCGCTAATCCAAACATCAATAGCGTGCCGATTACCCAATTGAGCAATAAGGATATGCCAATTACTTTTTTATCTCTAAATGCTTTGGGCAATAAGGAATAATCAACCTTTGCCAAGGGGGGGTACATCATTAATATCAATCCTATTGCCAATGGAATATTGGTAGTGCCAACAGATAAGCTGTTGGTAACATTAGAAATATTGGGAAAGAAATGACCCAAACCCACGCCAATTGCCATTGCAAGGAATATCCATAAAGTAAGGTATCTGTCTAAGAATTTTAATTTTGGTTGCATTGCTAATTTGTAAGTTCTTTATATTGGTTTGATGTCAATAAGTCTTCTAATTCTGTAATGTCTTTTATTTCAATTTTAATCAACCAACCGTCTTTATAAGGATGGTCGTTTATGAGTGTTGGTGCTTTCAAAAGTAGTTCGTTCGTTTCAGTGATTTTACCCGATACAGGCATAAATAAATCACTGACCGTTTTAACTGCTTCAACAGAGCCGAATACTTCGTCCTGCTGAAAACTATATCCAACGTTTGGTAAATCCGCATATACGATTTCGCCCAATTCACTTTGCGCAAATTCTGTAATGCCTATTGTACCTGTGTTGTCCTGTATGCTTATCCAGGTATGTTCTTTTGAATACTTTCTTTCGGTTGGAAATTCCATTTTTATAAATTTTAGATTAGTAACCTCTTCTTAAATTTTCTGCGTATTCGTTTGGTAAAATGCTTTCTTCAACTGCTTTTGCAGCCCTTTCAATATCATAATCAAAGCGTATAAATTCTACACTGATACTATCTTTGTCCAACACAGAACTGTTTTCATTAATCGTAAACATTACATAACCGCCTCTTACATCGCTGTCCTTCGGTTTACCAACCGAACCGATATTAATGGCGTGTCTGAAATGATTTTGACCGTCAATACCCGAATTTAAAACTCTGTGATAAGGTTTGTGTGTGTGTCCGAAGCACATAATGTCTGCATCGGCTTGCTCCATAATGCGAAGCATACTTTTTTCCTCACGGTCTTCAAAAAGATATTCGTTTATTTTTCTCGGACTTCCGTGTACCAAAAGCAAATTCAATTTATCTTCATTCAGTTGAAATTCTACTTTGATATGGGCTGGAAGTGTACGCAAATACGCTCTTTCTTCATCTTTCATCAAAGAATTTGTGAATGAAATAGAAATATTTCCGTTATCTTTTTCACTGTCTGTTTTGTAGGCACAACCGCATTCGTTGCTCATTCTGCCAATGCCAAAATCGTAATTTCCGGCAATGGTTGGTATTCTCCTTTTACGGATTTCGTTTACCACTTCGTTTGGCCAAATATTATAGCCCACCAAATCGCCCAAACAATAAATACTGTCTGGTTTTCTTTTTTCAACATCTTCAAAAAATGCTTCTAATGCAGGTAAATTGGCGTGAATATCACTGAATAATGCTATTTTCATTTTGTCTAATTTTTATTGTTTAAATATTTTGTTTAAGATAACTTTAGATAAGATTAAATAAATACCCTAATAATGCTCCTCCAATAACCACAAAGGCACTATTTATTTTTTTGAATTTGAAAACTACGATCGCACTTATCATTGCAATTAATATCGTCCGCCAATCAGTAATAGTTTCTTTGCCCATTGTAAGACAAATAGCGGCTATGATTGCAACAGATGCCACATTGACCGCATCGAGAAAAATGGACAGTCCTTTAGATTGGCGCATTTTTTTCATCAAGGGATTTAGCAATGCTACTAAAATAAACGACGGCAGAAAAATAGCAATCGTAGAAATAACTGCTCCGGATAGTCCGTTGATTTGATAGCCAATAAACGTAACTGAAGAAAAAACAGGACCTGGGGTAAACTGTCCAACAGCAATAGCATCCATTAATTGCTGCCGGGTGAGTAAGCCCGTTGCAACTAATTCCGTATCTAAAAAGGCGAAAAGAACATAACCGCTTCCGTAGAGGATAGCACCAATTTTCAGGAATATCCAAAATAATTTGGTATTTGTTTCAGACAGTAAGGGGCTTTGTGCGATTTGTAAGAATGCGAGCGGGATAAAACTTTGGAGCGTATTTTTTGTATCCTGAAGGTAATACAAGGCCATTGCCAGCAATCCCGCTCCAAACATCAAATAGATTTCACTAATGCCGAATAATGACAGTACCAAAACAAGAATACCTACAACCGCCAAGAATGTGGACTTTACTGATTTCTTTGCTAATGGAAAAACAGCTCCTATGATAATAGCGATGATTGCAGGTTTGATACCGTAAATAAAGGGCTGTACTTCGGGCAATTGTCCGTATTGCTGATACAACCATGCAAATATCCCGGTAATGAAAACCGCAGGTAAAATAAAGCATAACCCTGCAAAGATTAATCCTTTCCAACCGCCTTTGTCATAGCCGATGTGTATCGCCATTTCTGTACTGTTGGGGCCAGGAATGAGATTAGTAGCTCCCAACAAATCCAAAAAATGCTGTTCGCTCATCCATTTTCTTTTCACTACTACCTCCTGCTGCATCATAGCAATATGAGCCGCGGGACCTCCAAAACCAATAAAACCGAGCTTTAGAAAGAGTTTGGCAATTTCCTTTATTTGAATATCACGCTCCATTTCTCATTACGATTTTATCAATAGACCAATTACCTCCGCCTTTGATTAACAAAAACATACTTCCCAAAAGCATCGCCCAATCCGTACGGCTGCCGTGCAGCAATTCCCAAATACCCTCGCTAGCCAAAATAGATGTTTTGGTCGTGGCAATGGCAACCAGCATAATGATGATGAGCGGAATACTTGCTAACCTTGTAAGCAACCCCAGCAAAATAAACGCTCCGCAAAGGATTTCAAATATGCCTACAAAACTTCCAAAAAATTCAGGCGATGGCAAGCCAATTTTTTCAAACCGTCCCGCTCCACGAATGGCAGGAAACAGCAATTTTTGAATGCCCTCCGATAAAAAAACACCTCCAACAATCAGTCGGATTATGATTGTTGTCTTTGAATTATCTGTATGAATGATTTTTGAAAACATAAAAATTCAATTTTAACAACATCCGCCACCTGGAGTACAAGCATTAGCATTATTTACAGGCAGTTCTGCCAAATTTTTCTTTACTTTTTCGGAAGGAATACCGCAGGCATCTTGAGCCAAACAAGCTGTTGTTTTATTTTTCAGTACAAATGTATCTCCGTTGAAATCCAAATCATACTTACCAATCGTTTCGCTTTGGTATTCCACTTCAATTTCCGCATCTTCTATGCCCAATTTTTCTTCGGATAGCTTGATGATGTTTAATAGCTTAGCTGGCTTTAATTTGTGCTCGAAATCGTCTGCATTCCATAATTGGAAGTTTACAACTTTTTCCGAACGGATTACGCCACCACAGTCTATAAAGTTTTTAGTAATTTGTCCCACTTCGGTAACGTGGAAATGTTCTGGAACTAAGGTTCCGTTTTCTAATTGAAATCCAACATTTACTAATGTTGGCAGGATTTCTTTAATTTTTGATAGCTTCATATTTCTAATATTAACTCAATAAATGTTATATTGCAATGTTACGATGATTTGGTGTTAAAAAAAAGCTTAACAGCATTCTTTACTATTTACATTCTCGACAAAAAAGCTATTGAGTTCCTTCTTAATCTCATTCCAGACTGTTTCATTAATACAGTAACATACACTAGTTCCTTCTATATTTCCTTTAATGATACCAATATTTTTCAGCTCTTTCAAGTGTTGTGAAATTGTCGCTTGTGCCAATCCCAATTCTTCTACAAGATCATTACAGATGCAGGCATTTTGTTTAATGATATGTTGCAGTATAGCTATACGAGCAGGATGAGCCAGTGCCTTTAAAATACTAGCTAAATGGTTCTGCTGTTCTGTAAAAATTTCGGTTTTTGTGACACCCATCAGTTTTATAAAAATAAATATATCGCAATATTACGATAATAAATTTAAACAGCAATAATTTTTTTTAAAATTATTGCTGTAGTTGTAATATTAAACTTGGGTACTCCGATGCTATTTATTAGTCATTACTTTGTAGGTAGGATCTTCAATAATATTCACATCAATAACTGTTTCTGCATTTTTAAGTAATTGCCTGCAATCTTGGCTTAAATGACGTAAATGTAGTTTTTTACCTTCCTTGTGATACTTCTCCGTAATTTTATTTAAAGCTTCAATAGCAGACATATCAACTACTTTACTTTCCTTAAAATCAATTACAACTTCATTCGGGTCATTTAGTACGTCAAATTTTTCAATAAATGCGGCAGTAGAACCAAAGAAGAGCGGCCCAAAAATTTCGTAATGCTTTACACCATCTTCATCTACATATTTTCTTGCACGTATTCTTTTAGCACTCTCCCAGGCAAATACTAGAGCCGAAATGACTACACCAATCAAAACCGCTAAAGCTAAGTTGTGCAATACTATGGTTATAACTGCTACCAACATGCCAATAAAAATATCGTGTCGAGGCATTTTATTAATAATTCGAAAGCTGACCCACTCAAATGTACCTATAGCTACCATCATCATCACCCCGACTAATGCCGCCATTGGAATTTGCTCGATTACAGGACCAGCAACAAGAATGATCAATAAGATTGCTATGGCTGCAACTATTGAAGAAAGTCTGGCTCTTCCTCCAGCTCCTACATTCACTAAAGTCTGGGCAACCATTGCACATCCACCCATTCCTCCGAAGAAACCGTTGGTGATATTGGCTATACCTTGTGCGGCAGCCTCACGGTTAGATTGTCCTTTTGTGCCGGTTATTTCATCAACCATATTAAGCGTTAACAGACTTTCAATCAATCCAACCCCTGCCATTACCAAGGCATAAGGGAAAATAATTTTCAATGTTTCCAGAGTAAAAGGAATAGCAGGGATGTGAAATGAAGGTAAAGAGCCTCCTACAGAGGCGATATCAATAACTTTTTTAGTATCGATGCCGAAAAAATATACAATACCAAAGACAACTATTATTGCTACTAAAGATGCAGGAACCGCTTTTGTAAATTTTGGCAATATAAATACGATGGCTATAGTTAATAATGTCAATCCAGCCATTAGATAAAGCGCCGGCCCCTGCATCCAACCTTCTATCCCGTTTTCTACAACTTTAAATTGAGCTACCTGTGCCATGAAAATGATTACTGCAAGGCCGTTTAAAAAACCATACATTACTGGTTGTGGGATCAGGCGGACAAATTTACCCAGTTTAAAAATTCCTACTGAAAATTGCAGTACACCTGCTAATATAACCGCAGCAAAAAGATATTCCACACCGTGTGATGCTGCCAATGCGATAAGTACTACTACCGTTGCTCCGGCTCCCCCAGAAACCATTCCGGGTCTGCCTCCCAAAATTGCAGTAACAATACCCATTAAAAAAGCTGCATAAAGCCCTGTCAAAGGCGAAAGCCCTGCCAGAATAGCAAAGGATAAAGACTCAGGTATCATGGTCATAGCCACCGCAAGACCCGCAAGAATTTCGTTTTTGTAATTAATTTTCTGTTTGAAATCAAACAGATTAATAACTTTCTGCATAAAAAAGTATGTTTAAATATTAAAAATGTAAATAAAAAAGAGATGCACCAAAAGAAAAAACCTTTGGGTACGATAAAAAAGCCAATAAATTAAAATTGGGAAATATAACAGTTAGCCTAAGATCAAGGCGGAGTAACTTGGGATGATATTTGTACTGTTCTTTTCATTGAGTGGTGCAAAAGTACAATTTATAGTTATTGTACACAATTTAACACCAAAAAAACTAAAAAAAATTGTTTTACAACACAGAATCTTTTCTTTGGTCGCAGTGTGAAAAGAAAAGAAGTCAATACTAAATACAGCAAATGGGATAGCGAATATCCCACATAAAAATCTCGCAACCTGTTTGTTAAAATGTGAAGAAAGGGATTGTGTAACGGTGCATTTTGAGAAAGGGGTTGCACCAATTTTAAATGCAAAAATGCGTTTCCGACCGTAGGAAGGAATTGCATTTTTGCCCGCCGATTTCGGCTTTTAGGCAACTTTTATCGGGTGGGTGCGGAAATCTTTCAGATTGTGAAAAAATCCCTTGTATTCGGTCATTCCCTTGCGAAACAAGTTCCACAACAAAGAACAACCCATTTGTGTAAGCGATGAATTGATAAACAAATCTTGGTGTTCCAACGCTTCAGCAAGTGAGCAACTTGGCGTATTGTCCTCTTGCTCGGATTGCTTCAGCAATTCGCCAAATTCATCGGTAACAAATGGCAGGCTTGCCACCGTTTCGTACTTTTCAGAATTGGGTTGTTTTATCTCTCCGATAGTGGATAATATCACTTGTCCTGTATCTTGGCTGTTGCCAAAATCCAACCAATATTTTGGCTCATCTTGGTAGTGTTTGCGATAGCTTATTTCATTAAGAATTTCAGCAACGCCAAACCTCGCCTGCACATTGTCCACACACGTAATGGTAATGATTGCCCTTGCTTTTTCGGGAAGTCTGCCAAAATTGTCTTTTTCAAATTTTACCGTTTTGGCTTTCCAATTTGTTCCTGCCCAACGGTTGCAACGATTGATTAAAGCAACGGATTTATATAATCCTGTTTCACTTTCTGCAAATCGTTGTCTGCCCAAATTGGCACTCGTGATAACATCATCGTCCCAAAGGCGGACTTGTAACCCTGCGTGTCCCAACGCAATCAAACTTTCGTTTATTTCCATTAAAGCAGTCAATACTTTTGAGCCTGTGCCACCTGCCCCGATAAGGTTTACCGAAATCGGATTGGTAGGATTGAGCAGGTAATTATCTGTAAAATGTACTGCGGTTTTTGCTGTATTCATTACAATAGATTTTTAAGGGTTTTGTTGTTCTTTTTTAATACTTCTTTCGGAAAAGGTTTATCCGTATTGATAAGGTCTTTCCAAAGGTTTACAATGTTTTTTTTCGTCAGGTTTTCACATAATGAATGACTGAAATAAGAATTGAAAAAATAATGTTCCCACGCCTGTATAAATTCCTCAACCGAAGCCGAATTTTTAATATCAACACTCACCGTACCCATACATACATTGCCCTTTTCGTAGATATTGAAGAAAGGTGCATAATGCAATGGCGTTTTCTCGGTGGGTCTTCTGTCATTTGCCAAAGCAAATACGGTAAGACTGCTTTTGCTCGCTAACCATAGCATTGGCGGTACTTGTGATATTCCGCTGGGTATGCCCAAACTATCCACAAAATACAGTTTCCGTTGTTGTGTTTTAGTGTACCAAAGTACCGTACCTTTTTCCGCATTTGGATTGATATGCAGAATATTGGTAGGCAAAATTCCCTTTGGTTTTAAAAAGGCTTGGTTCTTTTCTTCATCGGTCTGTAAGGACTTTGCTAAAATATTGGCTTCCTTTACGGTTAATGGATGGGCATTGATAGGCATTCCGTTGCTGTCCATATCAAAATGCTCCACGTACATATCGTTTTCTGTTCCTTTGGTTTCATAGAAAACCAAAGCGGATTTTGCATAGTACAATGTTCCAAAATGGTCTTTTATATCTGTTGTTGTATTCATTTTTCTATCGTTTTGTATTCGTATAATATTCCACTCAAATCATTCAATAAACCAAATAAACGGTTCTCAAAATCAAGGTTTGCTGTTGGTATTTCACTTCCGTCAAATCGCTTGGAAATAGTAGGTTCTGCCATTGCTCCGTACTCGTTAAATTCATTGTTGATGGTATCTGAAAGACTTTCGTACAACCAGCCTTTAGTATCTGCAATAAATGAAATGTATTTTTCCATTCCGATTATTTCATTCTCGTCATTATCATAAGGGTCTTTTTCGGGCAATGTTGCGTTGCTAAAAATAGTGGTGTTCGGATATTCTGTGCAAAGGGCAAACGCATTACAAGCCACTTGCCAACATTCCTTGTCGAACATATCAACACTTTTAAATCGGTTCAAACGCTGTTCAAATACCTTTAGATTAGTTCGATTAAATAGCTTTTGTTCTATTCTATCGCCAATGTATTCGGCATTTCTCAATTCACTTTTATAGCTTTCAGTTTCTTCCGTTTCCTCGTCCTGTTCCACCCAATCGTTCATCATTTCGTAAAGCCAATACAAGTAACTTTCTTCCTGCCTGTAATACGGAATTTGAGCGATATGATACAGATAACTACATACCGATAGTAAAAGCTGTGCGGTCTTTTTACGCTTTGGGTCTTTGAGCATTTTAAAGAGTGGCACAACGGGAATGTAATACAAGGTTGTTCCTGTGTTGTATCGTTCCTCGCCTATAAAATAGGTTTTCCTGCTATCCTTTACCAATCTGAAACCATCCCAATTGCTGTTGGTACGCTTTACTTTGTTTTCCATATCCCACATAGCCAATGTTATATTGTAGGGAAACTTAAAACTGTTGGTCTGCATTGGTTCAATCCTGTAATGCTCGGCAAGTTTGGAAAGGGACTTGTAAAAATCCCTCTCCGTTTTCTGACAAGCCTGTACGGATGGTGCCGTTTTTAGTTTGGGCAGAAACGTACACTTTAGAATACCATTGGTAGCATTGCTATTGGTACGGATTTCTGCTTGTCTTTCTGCACTTGGTTTGCGTCCTTTGGTCTTTGTAGCCAATTGGCGAACTCGCCCAACTGTCGGTGCAATTGCCGTTGTCGTTTCTGTTCGGGTATGCTGATAGTTCCCGATATGATGTTGCGTTGCATAATTCATCGCTTTAATATTTGGTTAACCTTTCGTACCCATTACACTCTCAAACTTGTACTCGACTGCATCGTCTTTTATTTGTGGTGCAGATACTTTTGCCGTTGTCAAAATCGGGTACATATTGGCGTAAAAATTCATTACGGCTTCCACGCTCCAACGTGGTTCGGGGTCGGTCAGTCTGATGTCCTGTCCTTTATCTTTGAGTATAAAAACTCTTTCTAATTGCGTTGCTAATAACATAATGTTCTGTTTTAATGATTAATATTCGTTTTCATCTTCGTGTGTTTCATCAATAGGATAATCGGCAGTAACTTCTTCCGCTTGTAGAAGTTTGGGGTTTGTTTCGTCAATTGCTCCGAAAAGGCTCGGTGTTGCGAATTTGTCGGATAATGCTGTTTTGCGTTTGCGTATCTCGTCTGCTTTTTCGGGAAACTCCGTTATATCGGGAACTTTTATCCACGCTTCACGGAACTTACCCTCTTTTTCCAACTCGTCCGCCTTTGCTATAGCATCTTTAAACTTCTTGTCTTTGGTTTCCTTGTCCTTTTTCGCTTTCTCGGTTTTTTCCTTTTCTATTGCCGATTGTGCTTTGGCTTCGTCCAATTGCTTTTGGAATTTTTCCATATCCACCATTAAGCCCGATACCTTTTGTATGGGTGTAGTTATCTGCTCAAAAAATCCCTCGTCAAACTCTTGGGGCGTGGCGTTAAAGGTCAATGGGGGAATTAGATTTTTTGCACTATCTCCGCATTGTTCGTTGTTGAGCAATACTGTTACAATTAGGTTGCTTTCTATCCCTTTTGAAATGTTCAGTTGCAATACTCCTGTAAAGTCCAACTGCTGTATCTGATTGAAAAAATTGGTGTTCATCGTTCTGAAATTTTAATTGTTAATACTTTTTTCTTTTTTAAGTTTCTCGTGCATATCTGCCCAATATTTCTGTCTTTCCTTGTCTGTTTCTGTTGGTGGGTCGTGCAGATATTCTTTATACCAACCAGTTTGCTGGATAGCTTTTATGAGGTCGGTAACTTCAACCCAATTCCCATTTTTATCTATGATTTTCATTGTACTTGGCTTTAAATGTTATTTGCTGATTTCCGCTATTTGGTCAATCCTGCCATATATGATACTTCGAAGACTTGTTTTGTCGGGAGCGTTGTATTCTAACCAACTGCCGTACTGCTTTACGATATAGGATTTTAAAACATCCTCAAAACCAAAACGATAACCCATAAGCGGTACAGCTCTTTTGAAATAGGCGTTTCGGTTTACTGCTTCTGCAAGCCAATTTTTTTCGGCTCGGTTCAATTTTTCGCCTTTGTTCAGTTTTTCCCTTAATAAGTAAACCTTTGCATTTTGCAGGGTTGCCAATTCGGGTACATCTTGGCGTACAAACTTTGTAGCTATTATTGTTACTATTTCCATTGCGGTAGATTTTAAGGTTGCTGATTTTTGATTTTTCGTTCCAACAAGGTTTCCAATATCTCGTAATCACTTTCGTAAATTTCTCCTTCGAAATGGTAGGTGTCCGTTTCTTCATCAAACCCGTATTGTTCAAAATCTTCGTCTTCCAAATAAATATCTGTGAGTAGCTTGTCATAAAATGTTGCCCTACCATATATAAGATTGCCCATTTCTTCATAATCCTGTGTAAAGTTCACTTCGTAATGTTCCGCTATCTTTTGAATTACTTCTATATTGGGCGACCATTTTGTTTCATACTGAAATTGCCCTTCATCGCCTTCATTCCAATAGATATTGAAGAAATAACCACCATTATTTTTAGAAATAAATTCGGGTAGTTGCCCTTCTTCGGTTTTTTCTTCCTTTTCCTTCATTGATTGAAAAAGTTCCTGTATTGCTGTGATTGTTTCGGGTTTCCCCTCGAATACAACTGTATTACTGCACCAATTTGCCATAACTTTTGTTTTTAGTAGGCTACCACCGATTAAAGCGGTAGCCTGTTGTTATTTAATTAAGGTTTAGGATTTCTGCACCATCTAAAGCAAAACCATTACACAATTCAAATGCTTTCTGTGATTTGAGTTGAGCAGTGCCACCCAATACAATGCTCTGCAACTTGGCTTCATCATTCTTGTAATTTCTTACGTTCTGATAGTAACCTGTAACCGCATTATAAGCTCCGAACAATGTTCCTTTTGTCGTATCCATTTGTTGGGTGTCGCTTATCATTGCGTATGCAAAAGCATCTTCAACGGTGTTTTTGAACACGGTGGAAATTTCATCTTCTGCACCTTTTTTGATAAGGTCAAGCGTTTCCTTATTCGGGCAAAGTGCCAATTGGATTAGCTTTTTAACTTCACGGTCTGATACCTTTACTTTTGCCCACTCATTAAAAATGCCCTCTAATTGGTTGCTCAATGTGTTGGCAAGTCCCATAATCTTGTGAGCGTTCTCGATACGTCCTTTTGCTCCCGAAGTGTGTTTGATACGGACAACATTAGTCATACTGCGTAATGAAGCGTTTAAGGTATTTTGGCAAACGATACGGATTGGTGTAAATGCGGCTGTGATACTTCCGCTACCATCGTGCGAAGTGGTAAGGAAAATGTACTTTTCCGTAACATCATCGCCATTGCCTACACGAATATAGTCGGGCAATTTGGCTGTGATAAAAATGCGTTCTCCGTTGCCTAATGCTCCTGCGGTTTCGTACAGAATGCCCTCATCACCGCCTACAATAGCATCAAAGAAATTAAAGGCTTCACGATTTTGTACGATGTGGTAATCCTTGCCGACTACTCCCAATACTTTATTGTTATCGGTGCGAATGTTAGCGTAATAATTAGGCACTTTTAATTCGCTACTGCCTATCTCTATACCATTGGTGGTTTCGATAATGCCGGAACCTTTGGTAAATAGTGGGGATTTTACGACTTCGTAATCTAATCCTGCGTGTTTGATAGCTTCCTCACTTGTTGGATATTGCTCTACGATTTGCCCCAAACCGTGCCACGCTTTTTGTTGTACGCTAAAAAATGAATAACGTCCTGTTCTCTCGTTGAAATTGATATTATGTGCCATAATGCTTAAAATTTTGATATTAAAAAATGGATTGAATGTTCTTGATTAAAATGGAAGGTCGTCTTCTGTACCTTTTCCTGCTGTACTGTTGTTTCCTGTTTGTGCAGTAGCTTGTACGCTTTCGGTTCTCTTACTACCTCCGTGCAATTTGATTTGTGAGGTATGGAAATTCAGTCCTGCTCTTGGCTCTCCGTCATTACCTGTCCACGCTCTTGTGCTTACTCGTCCCGATAGTTCTACCAAAGTGCCTTTTTTGAGTAGCTTGGCTACATTCGGAGTTATCCAATAAGAGCAGTCGAAATAGGTGGTTTGCTCTATGCGTTCGCCTTGTTTGTTTCGGTAGCTGTCGTTGGTCGCTACTGAAAAATTTACTACTTGTTTGTCCTGTGACGTTGTGCGTACTTCCGCATCCCTTGTCAGTCTTCCTGTGATGTTCATATTCTTTAATTTTTAGTTATTGATTTTGATTTTTTTTAGATTTATTCGGCAATGAGAGGAGGTGCTGTTTCGTTTCATTACCATTTCCAATGTTTTTAATCTTCATATCTGACATTTTTTTTTATTCGTTTAAAGAGCCGGAGTATGCTATGTTTCGTTTCACGAGCATAAAAGGTTCGTGTTTAGCATCACCAAGGTTTTGGAAAAAAATACTACCCAACGGGTGGAGATTATTTTCCAAACTTGCTTGACCTTTGTGATGCGTTAAGAACACGGAAATACCTTTGCTCTTGAAATGGGACAAAAAAGCATACGGGTCTTTGGATAAAAATGAATGTGGAAGCCAAGAAGATGGCATTGAGAAATGGTTCAGAGTGAATTGAAATACACATCCAATTCGCTGAATTTTTAAAACACTTTTTTAAAGCGGTGGGGCTATCAAAGCCACACTAACAGAGGATTAGAAAAATGTATTTGTGCGGGAGGAGTAGATGACAACATTTTTTAATCTTCTGTTCCAGAAGTAGCCGAAAAGCTCTTTTACAGAAAGGGAATAGCAGAGCGAAGTAAATGTGCTTTGGCTATAAAATATGGGCATAAAAAAAACAGAACCGTTAAGTTCTGCTCCTAATTTCAAATTGTGATTAACTATATAACCTGTAAAAACGCTTCTTCAATCTCCTTAAATTTAGGAGCTACCAAATCCATATCCTTACTAATCTTTTGGCTGGTAATTTTAGCATAAATCTGTGTAGTTGAAATGTTTTTATGTCCCATCATTTTGCTAAGGCTTTCAAGAGGTACGCCTTCGGTCAAAAACATCGTTCCAAATGTGTGTCTTGCGGTGTGAAAAGTTACTTTTTGTTCTGTTATAATTTCAGCTTTTTCAATTAATTTGCCAATGTGAGTATTGCAGGTTACATTGGTTGGAACTGGAAAGATAAACTCATTACGAGTGCTACCGAGGTATTTTTCTATGATACGTTTTGGGATTTCCATTAACCGAACATTAGAAGCAATATCTGATTTTTTTCTTCTGCTGATGATCCATTGGTGACCATCGAAGAAAGACTGAATATTGTTCCTTGTCAGTTTTTTAATATCCGCATAAGCAAGTCCGGTAAAACAACTGAAAATAAAAAGATCTTTCACAAGCTCATACCGTGGGTGGGGCGGTGCACACATCATCAGTTTTTCTACATCTTCTTTAAGAATATAACCCCTGTCAGTTTCTTCCATATTAATTTCATAATCTTGAAACGGATTATCACGTATCAAACCTTTTTTAATAGCCAATTCCACCAGACTTAGCACAGGCATCGTGTAAACCCAAACCGTATTATGTGTAGATTGTAAATCGTACCGAAGATAAAAATCAAATTCCCTAATAAAATCTCCAGTCAATTCCCGAAAGGCCATATCATCACGATGATAGCGTTCTTTGATAAAAGTGGTAAGATGATTATAAACCGTGATGTACTTGTTGTAGGTGCTTTGTGAACGTTCTTCCTTGTCAACCAATTTTTTAAAATCCTCATTTTTATCGTTAAAGACTTTTAGAATTGCATCATCCATTACACCAACACCCAAGAATGAGAGCTTTACTTTTTGGGAAGTAGCAAAGCCCTCGTGTTTCAGCATATCTTCATAAATTTTGTCGATACGCCCACGTATGTTATCCAACTTTTTATTAATATTTAAAGCTGTTGCGCTTTTGCCCTCAACTCTTCCATATTTTAGATCCCAATTGCTTGGGTCAATTTCTAACTTTGTCCCGAAAGTTTTAGGTGTTCCGTCAATGGTAATACGTGCCATAATCGGAGCATTACCATTTTTTTTCAGTTCGTTCTTTTTCAAGTAGAAAAGCAGTTTGAACGTTGATTTTTTTGTCTGCATCATAACTCAAATGTTTAATGTTTAAAATTAATTTACATTGAGTTACAAGGAAATACAAAAATAAGTGCAAAACACTGAAATATAACCGTTTAAACTAATAAGAAACCTCTATTAATCGGTAACGAATTAGTAACTTAACTTTGTCATTTCAAGCCCAAAATCTATCAGACACCGATTTCCAAATAAAGACTACTTCTTTATAAAACATTGTATAGCAACGGATTTAATCGTTTTGCTTAACTTTGCTTTTTACTAATCTTTTTTCTGAATAATAATAAAAATGTTATTAATGCTAAAACTGTTTGTAAGTATATTAAATATTTTTCCATTTTTACATCTTACCGCTGTAGTAATAGTTGCTGTGAGAGATAATTACTTACAATATTAACCTTTATGAATATAGCGTGATAATTTTATTCCCAGATCGGTCCACACGATTTTCGGGTTACCGTTTCTGGTGAGATGGAGATCGGCAGTACTGATTTCTTCAAGAATGCTTTCGATATTGGCTCCGCTGATGAATTTTGAAAACCCGAGCCAGTTGAATCCATTGGCATCAATTTTTTTATAAACCAGATCTTCCGACTGGTAATTCTGCAACAGAGCAAGCCTGAAAATTTCTGAACAGTAATTGAGGAAGTTTTTTTGCTTTTCCCGGTTCCAGCCGGCAATTTCCCTTGCCCACAAAATAATGCTTTTCAGGAACTCCGGTTTTTTCTTAACCATAAAAGCGTCCCTCACCCACTGAATAAAAAGCTTTTCAAATTCATCGCTTTTATTCCCCGATTGCATCAGCTTCAGAGCAGCATTAAGATCTCCTTGTGCCTGATGGATAATCTCTCCTGTTTTATCCTGAGAAATATTGAAATTCTTTTTCAGATATGCTTCGAGATCTTCATCGTTGATTCTCGGAACTTCCACAATCTGGGTTCTGGAAAGAATGGTAGGAAGAATATCGTTGGTACTTTCTGCGGTAAGAATAATAACGGTTTTTGCAGGAGGTTCTTCTAAAAACTTCAGGAATTTGTTGGCTGCTGCAATGTTCATTTTATCGGCACGCCAAACGATGAGGATTTTGGTTCCTCCTTCAAAACTTTTTAACGAAAATTTCTGGTTTTGGTCATCAACTTCATCGGCAGAAATAAAAAGCTGCTTATTTTCTGATTCCAGAAAGGCAGTCCAGTCATCATAGCTCGAATACGGAGAATTGATAATCATCTCCCGGAATTCTTCAAATTTGTTTTTGCTTAAAGAATTTCTGTTATCGGTAAAAACCGGAAAGCTGAAATGAAGATCAAGGTGGTTGAGATGTTCTACTTTTGAAGCAGCATGCTCATTTTCACTGCTTAAAATTTCTTTTGCATATGCCAAAGCCATGGGCAAGGTTCCGTACCCCTCTTTCCCAACAAAAAGCTGGGCATGGCTCACTCTGTTTTCGGCAATACTTTCTCTCAGAAGTTTTTTCAGATTTTCCTGTCCGGCAATGTTCTCCCAATTCATGGCTCAAAGATAAAGAAATTTATAATTTGTAGAATGTGAATTTTTACTTCGTAAGCGAATTTTGCGTCATAAATCAATTCTGAATTTTTATCATGTATATAAAAATAATGTACAAAAAATCATAAGCACAGCGAATTCACGATTGACCATTAACCATAATTATGTCTATTAATCGTCCTTAACAAACTTTAACCTCTTATAATTTTTACAATTCATTAATATTTAAGATATTTGCGCATTGTTTTAAAAATAAAGAATGAAAAAAATCTTTGTACTATCATTAATATCAGTCGGATACTTCCTAAACGCGCAGAATCTGAGTAATTCACCTTATGCGACCTACGGAATCGGGGATATTAAATATGATAATACGATCGAAACTTCCTCAATGGGAGGTATATCTACAGCTTTTATAAGCGATTTTACCAGTAATTTCAACTTTGCAAACCCTGCAAACAATGCTAATTTCGAGCTTACAAGTATTAAGCTGGAAGCTACCAACGAAAACAATTACTTTAAAACAGATTATAACAATACGAAGTCTACCAAACATTCTACGTATTTATCCAATATTTCCCTGGCTTTTCCATTATCTCCGAAACTGAAAATGGGGCTTTCTTATCAGCCTTACAGTTCCAAGAGCTATGAAATTGTTCATATCGATGACATTACAGACGAAAACGGTGTAGTATACGATAAAAGAGCCAACAGATTTAAAGGAAGCGGAACATTAAATACCGCTCAGATTGCATTAGGCTATAAAGTTAATGATAAATTTGCCGTTGGAGCCAGAGCCAACTACTATTTTGGTAACCTTTATGACCTAAATGAGCTTACTTATGCCAGCGCAGAGCTTATTAACGGTTATGAAACCAAAAACAGCATCAAAAATTTTAACTTTACGCTGGGAGCAAGCTATCAGAACCTAAATACAAGTACCGACAGAAAACTTACGATTGGTGCAACCACTACTTTTGGTAATACCAGTAATATGGCCACTGATTATGTAAACAGTACTTATTTCTATTCTGATGCCGGGCAAACTATAAAAGCCAATGAAAGTATTATTGAGAAAAGAAGTACGGATTCTAAAAATCTTATGCCGTTACAAGCCTCTTTAGGAGTAGGATACGGAGAAGAAAACAAATGGTTCTTATCCCTTCAGGGAGATTATAAAAAGGGAGAAAGCATTGCTTATTTCGGACAGTCCTTGGATCTTCAGGATTCTTACAGAATTTCTGCCGGAGGTTGGTATTTGCCGAATTACAATAACTTCAGAAGTTATTTTTCCAGAATCGTATACCGTTACGGAGCTTTTTATGAAAAGGGAAGCTTACAGATTGCTGGACAAAATATCAATAAATTCGGGGTTTCCGGAGGAGTTCTTCTGCCATTTAAGAACAGCAGCATCACAAGGATGAGCGGTCTTGAACTGGGCCTTGAAGTCGGAAAAAGAGGAACACTTAAAAATAATCTCATCAACCAAAACTATATTAACCTGAGAGTCGGTTTTAATTTTGCAGATAAGTGGTTCAGAAAGACTCTATACAACTAAAATGAAGTTCTTCAGAAACATATCATATAAAAAAAATATAGCATACCTTTTTAGTTGTGCTATATTTTTTATGGTAACATCCTGTGAGGAAGACCTTACCAATAACAAAGGTAAAAACAATAAAAACTTTGCTTCACAGATTATCAATAACGCCAATATTATTCAGCGGGATTCCGGTTTTGTAACGATGCGGGCCAAAGCTCCCATTATTGAAAAATATGAGCTTATCGACAGTCCTTATACCGTGGCAAGAAAAGGAGTGAATATTCTTTTTTTCGATAAAAAAAAGCCAAAAGTACCCGGAACAATAAAAGCAAAATATGCAAAATTCTACGATTACAAGCAATTTTACGAAGCCAGAGGTGATGTAAGAATTACAACGAATGAAAATGAAAGGTTTGCCATGCAGACCGTTTTCTGGGATCAGCGAAAGAAAAGAATTTATACCCGTGATACGGTATATGTAACGATGAAAGACGGATCAACACTGATCGGGGCACACGGAATGACCGCTAAGGATGATTTTTCCGAATATGTTTTTTACCAGAATTCGGGAGATTTTACTACCGACAAACTATCTGAAAAACAAAAATAGCATTATGACTTTCCATGCGATAGGACTGATGTCCGGAACGAGTTTAGATGGTCTGGATATTTGTTTTGTAAAATTTGAAAAAGTTCATTCCTGGAGTTTCGAAATTATAAAAGCTGAAACGGTTTCTTATTCTGAAAATCTTTACAATGACTTAAAGCATGCGATAGATCTTTCCGCAGAAAAACTGCTGGAATTGCACTCTGCATACGGATTTTTTTTAGGACAAACCGTAAAAAACTTTATTGAAAAGCATGGGCTTAAAAACATAGATCTTATTGCTTCTCACGGCCACACGGTTTATCATCAGCCTCAAAAAAAATTTACCCTTCAGATCGGTGACGGCCGTGCTATCAGGCTGGAAACAGGTATTCCTGTTGTTTATGATTTCCGGAGCCAGGATGTATTAATGGGTGGTAACGGAGCTCCACTGGTGCCAATTGGTGACAGGCTTCTTTTTTCTGAATATCATGCATGCCTTAATCTCGGAGGTTTTTCCAATATTTCATTACAGTCTGAAGGCAGGAGAATTGCTTTTGATATTGCCCCAGTAAATATTGTTCTCAATAAACTGGCTCAATATTTAGGTAAAGATTTTGATGAAAACGGAGATTTGGCAAAAAAAGGAACTATTCATGCAAGCCTTCTTTCATCATTAAATTCATTAGAATTTTACCATCAGCCCCATCCTAAATCTTTAGGAATTGAATGGTGTAATGAAAATATATTTCCATTATTTGAAAACGTGGACCATATTGATGCTATAGCGACATTTACCGAACATACTGCTTACCAGATTGCAGAGGTGATTAATAAAAATCATCTTAAAAATGTCCTTTTTACAGGCGGTGGAACGTACAATCACTATTTAATTGAAAAAATCCGGGATAAAACACAGGCTGAAATTATCATTCCTGAAAAAGAAATTATCGATTATAAAGAAGCCCTGATTTTTGCTTTGATGGGAATTTTAAGGTTGAATAATGAAATTAACGTACTTGCTTCCGCAACGGGAAGCCCGAATGATCACAGTTCAGGAATTATTGCATAAAAAAACCTCCGTTTGCGGAGGTGCTGTTATTTATAAGCTTCGATCTTATCGGTAAGGGTGTTGATAAAGTTCTGAAGAGGTTTTTCCACCATCATTTTAATAAACGGATTAAACTTTCCTTCAAACAACATCTGTACTTCCGTCTGGTTTTCATTAACAGGATGCAAAGCTGCTGTCAGTGAAAAATCAAGACTGGAGCTTGCCGATTTCAAGACTGCCTTATCACTGGTGACTTCATCTATTTTAAGAGCAATTTCCGGCATGCCCTGCAGCCCGAATTTAAATCCGTCTTCTCTCGTTTCAAACTTCTGTAAACCATCCGGCATGAAATCTTTGTAATTTTCAGGAGATTTCAGGATTTCTACCAGGTCTTTAGATGATTTATTCACAATAATCTTTCGTCCTTCTAAATTCATTTTTTATTTTTGTATTAAATTCTTAATTCTTACAAATATATGTATAAAGTTTTTGTGAACGAAAAAAAATTACTGTTGTCTAAGCAATCTGAAAACTTAGAAAAAACGCTTGGATACGAAAACGTCACAAGCCTGGAGATCGCTCTTGATCTTCTTGAAAATACATCTGTAAAGGAATTAAACGTTTTCGGGGAAAATATCGATGAGATCTGGTCAGAATTTCAGAAACTTTTCAGGATAATAGAAGCTGCAGGCGGTATTGTAAGTAATCCTGAAGGAGATATCCTTTTTATCAAAAGACTTGGAAAATGGGATCTGCCGAAGGGAAAAATGGAAAAGGGAGAATCCCGTGAAGAATCTGCGGTAAGGGAAATTGAAGAAGAAACAGGATTGCAGAATGTGGAACTGCTAAGCTTCATCAACACTACTTATCATATTTATATTGAAAGAAACGGTGATAAAGTACTGAAATGCACGCATTGGTTTGAAATGAACTTTGATGGTGAAGATACTTCAAAACCTCAGATTGAAGAAGGCATTACTGAAGTTGCCTGGAAAAATACCCTCCAGATCGAAGAAGAAGTTTTCCCAAGCACATTTAAAAATATCAGACTTATTATCAGAGAATTTTGGAATACAAAGATTAAATAAACTCTATTGCTTTTTCCAGAGCGATGCCTCTTGAGCCTTTCAGTAAAATATTTTTCGAGGAAATTATATTCTTTTTCAGGTATTCCGTTAGAGATGATGTTTCTTCAAAACTTAATGGCGAATGATTGACCGTTCTGAAAATTTTGCCTACCGTGATGATTTCATCAAATCCCAGATCCTGGGCAAGTTTCAAAATTGCCAGATGTTCTATTTCACTTTCGTCTCCCAGCTCAAGCATATCCCCTATGATGATTGTTTTTGAGCCTTCGAAAGTAATAAAGTTTTTGAGGGAAGCAGCCATCGAACTCGGGTTAGCATTATAAGTATCTAAAACCAGAGTTTTATTTCCTTTTTCAACAACCTGAGAACGCATATTGGTAGGAGTATAATTTTCAATAGCATGAATGACTTTATCAAAGTCAATTCCAAAATAAAGCCCCAGACTTGCCGCTGCACATAAATTGGTAAAATTATATTCCCCCGTAAGTTTTGAAACAGCTTTTTGGTTTTTATACATTAAACCTACAAAATTTTGTTCTGAAACCAATTCAAACTGATAATCCGATTCTGCATTTCCGAATGTAATTTTTCCTGAATACTCTTTTGTTTTCTCAAACTGGATGGGATCATTATCATTCACAAGAATTGTTTTGCCATTATTTTTAAGATAGTCGTATAGTTCAGATTTCCCTTTAATTACACCCTCAACTCCTCCGAATCCTTCCAGGTGCGCCTTTCCGAAATTGGTAATATATCCGAAATCAGGCATTGAGATTGTACATAAAAAATCAATTTCTTTCTGATGATTGGCTCCCATTTCTACTACCGCCATTTCATGCTCAGGTTTAATTGAAAGAATGGTTAAAGGGACGCCAATATGATTGTTTAAATTTCCACGGGTATACTGCACGTTGAATTTTTCGGAAAGTACGGCATGGATAATTTCTTTTGTTGTGGTTTTCCCATTGCTTCCCGTTAACCCGATTACAGAAATCTGAAGTTTTTTTCTATGGTATCTTGCAAGCTCCTGTAAAAATTCTAAGGTTGAAGGAACATAAAAGATATTCTTTTCAGGGTTTTCGTAATCCTGCCGCTCTACAATAACAGCCAATGCCCCTTTGTTGACGGCCTCTTCAGCTAATGTGGCTGCATTGAAATTTTCTCCCGAAAAGGCAAAGAAAATATCATTTTTTTCAATTTTTCTGCTGTCTATTACAACATGTGCAGCTTTTAAAAACAAAGGATAAAACTGTTCTGTATTCATGGTTCAAAAATAAAAAACCTTCCAGAATTCCGGAAGGTTTTTTGAAAATTATTTTGATAAATATTATCTTCTTGTTCTACTCTTATCGTTTGCTCTTGCATCCTGAGCCACACGGAATCCAATCCATCCGTATGCTTTGTTTTGATCTTTATATCTTCTTTGTCCCGGATCCAACCAGTATGCTGTATCCTGCCAAGAACCACCTTTTACAACTCTGACATCATTTGAAACTCCAGAAGTTCTTTCTTTTCTGTCTTTCTGTAATACTACTCTACCGTTCCCATCTACAATAAATCTTGATTTAGGAGAGTTGTACATATCGTACGTTGAAGCAGAATCAGAAGCATTTCTGTAGTCTAAAGAAGACATTCTGTCGCCATCTCTGTAGTTTCTGTAATCAGCAATGGTTTCTCTTTCAAAATGACCCGGAAGGTTTTTGTAAACCAATCTTCCGTCTGCCAAAGTATCATACTTGATGCTGTTTTCATCTACCATCTTGTAAGTACCGTCTCCGTTTCTTACAATAGCCTGAGGCATATTTCCTCTGTAATAGTTGAAGTCGCTGAAGTCTTCGTCAATAATTGGTCTGTATACATCTGCTGTCCATTCTGCAACGTTTCCGTACATACCATAGATCCCTAAATCATTGGAAGGAAATTGTCTAACATCAGAAGTCTGTGCAGAACCGTCGTTTTTCCAACCTGCGATACCGGAATAATCACCAGCACCCATTTTGAAGTTTTCAAGGAACATACCTCTTTCTCTTCCTTTGGTACCTCTTAGTTTTTCAATCTGAGGTGTTTTACCCATGTATTGGTTATACTCTCTGTTTTTAGCCATTCCCAGAGCTGCATATTCCCATTCTACTTCTGTAGGAAGTCTGAATTTTGTTACCATCGCAGCGTTCGGAGCTCTGTTGGCAGCAAGCAATCTTTGGTTTGTTGTTTTCAAACCTGTTTTCTGCTGCATTCTTTTTTCGTTGATATAGCCCTGCATTTCAGGATCATTCGATTTGAATTTATCCATATTGAATGCAGTTCCGCCTTGGTTATTAGATTCGTTGATATACAAATCCTTTGCGATAATACCTGCCTGCATCAAAGCTTTTTCATTAGCTCTGTCTGACAACCATTCGCAATATCTGTTTGCCTGAGTCCAAGATACTCCCACTACAGGATAGTAATCAAACTCCGGAGAACGGAAATACGTCTCGTTGTAATCATTTCTAGATAATTTGTTGTCCCACAATAAGGTATCCGGCAAAGCACCGTTGTAGATTTCCTTAAAGCTTGGATCGCTTGGAGGGAATACATACTTCAACCATGTAAGGTATTCGCGGTATTCGTAGTTAGTAATTTCAGTTTCCCCGATAAAGAAGGAACTTACCTGCATTCTGCGCGGTGAGTTATTCCAATCGTGCATAACATCATCTTTCACTAATCCCATTGTAAAAGTTCCACCTTCTACATATACCATTCCCGGCCAACCCTTTTGTTTTTGTTGCTTTCCTGCAAAAAACCAACCTTGTTTCTCGTTTGGTTTCCAACCTGTTTTGCTGACAAATTTTTTAGTACCGCCGCCATTATTAGATCCTCCGCAACTGGTTAATGCAAGTGTAGAACTTAATGCTATTAATGAAAACAACTTTAGTTTTTTCATAGTCGATATAAATATTTTCAAAGTACAAAGAAAAAATAAATTATTCAATAAATCAAGTAAAGAGTTGATTTTTTTGAAAAACGTTAACAAATTAATTTTATTGTATCACAATTTAATTATAAAATTTTCATTTATTTTGTAATTCAGAAATTTCAACAATAAACATGAAACAAAAAATTTCGCTTTTATTTTTATTAGGCTTCGTATCAACATTCTGGGCTCAGAGAATCTCCATAGAATGGGATGGCTCTAAAATCCGGGATTATGGTGATACCAAACTCAATCTTCCCAATTTTAAAAATCAGGGATTTTCATTCAGCCAAAATAACATTTTTATAACAACCAGACAACAGGTTGGTGAAAAGCAGTTAAAAGTTTCCAATCCTGTATGGGAAAATATCCCTGCAAAAGATTTATATGAGATAAGCAAAGATCTTCTTCCTGATTATGAAATTAAAGACGTTGCCTATTATAATTCTGAAGGAGAGCGATATGCAAATATTAATGTAGCATTATTTAAAAGAGAAAAAGGACAGGTAAAACGTTTGTCTTCATTTGAAATTTCAGAAACAAATACCTCCAACAGCCTCGGAAACACTTTAAAAGTAGGAACCACTACCAACCCTTTATCAACCGGAAATTTTTATAAGATTAAAGTTGACAAATCCGGGATTTTTAAAATTACGAAACAGTTTTTGCAGGACAACGGCATCAATCCTTCTTCTGTAAATCCTAAAAACTTCAGAATCTACGGAAACGGAGGCATCATGCTTCCCGAATTTAATCAGAATGTGAAATACAGTGCGCTTCAGGAAAATGCCATCCAGGTTGTGGGAGAAGATGATGGTGTGTGGCATGATAGTGATTATGCATTGTTCTATGCACAAGGACCGGATGGGTATAATCTTTACAATACTTCCAACGGAAACGGATTTAAAAGAACAGATACCAGAAGTGACAGAAGTGAGAATGTGAAAAACATTTATGAAGATTATTCTTATTATTATATCAATTTTGATAAAGGTCCGGGAAAAAGGGTTCAGAATGTGGACGTTAACCTTCCTGCTACTCCACTTATTACAAGATTTGATAATTATCAGGTAGTAAATAAAGACCAGAAAAATCTGATGAAAGTAGGGAGATTATGGGTTGAAGACACTCCGTTTACAACCGATAAAGCAGTAACTTTTACTACAGCCTCAGCCATTCAGGGTGGTGATGAGATACGATACAGAGTGCAGGTAATCGGATATAAATCACAGCAAAACAGCATATCCTTTGATATTAATACGCAAAATCCTTTAAACACGGTTATCCCATCTGCAAACTCCGGAGGAACCAATGAGTTTTTCCCATTGAGATATTCCGGGCTAATAACAGGACTGAGCGGAAATCAGATCACATTTAACCTAAAACCGAACATTACGGTAAATCCCAACGGAAATTTTTATGTAGATTATCTCGAAGTACAATATAAGGATAACCTTAGCTTCAACGGTACACAAATGAATTTCAGGGATTTCTCTTTGGTAAGCGGCAGCAATACCACTTATGGTTTCAGCTTATCCAATGCCTCTTCTGCAGAACAGATATGGGACGTTACAGACATCACCAATGCCAACAGAAGAGTGAATAAAGCAGCAGGAAATACAACATTTAATTTTGCTTATACTGCGGCAGACCAAAATTTTAATAATGAATTTGTAGCTTTTAAAGCAGATGCTGCCTATTCTCCACAATTTGTAGGACGTATCAATAACCAGAATCTTTCTGCACTTCAGAATATAGATTATCTGATCATTACCGTTCCGGAAATGATGGGACAGGCGCAGAGACTGGCTAATTATCATCAGACCAAAAACAATTATAATGTACAGATTGTTGATACGGACAAAATATATAATGAATTCGGGAGCGGAAGCAGAGATCTTACGGCAATCAGGGACTTTGTAACAAAGCTGAACACGCCTTTAGGAACCTTAAAATATGTATTTATTTTAGGAGACACTTCATATGATTTTAAAAACAGAGTCTCCAATAATTCCAATGTTGTGACAAGTTATCAAAGTGAAGAATCTTCCGATGTGATAAGATCTTTCGTTACAGATGATTATATTGTAATGACAAAACCACAAACAACCGAATTTATTACCAATAACCTGCCAGATCTCCCTGTTGGAAGACTTCCTGCTGCTAATGTGACGGAGGCTGCCAATATGATGGATAAAACCCTGGCTTATTACAACAATTTATCAGGACAGTCTACCCCATTCGGAGAATGGAAAATGAAGCTCGACTTTATCGTAGATGATGATAATGACGGCGGAACACCTTTCCATACCGTTATGAATAATTCTTTGGCCACGGTTTTTGAGCAGCCAACGCAGGTACTCAAAGAATACAATGTAAGGAAATTATATCTTGATGCTTTTCAGGCACAGAGTACCGCAGGAGGACAAAGGTATCCTCAGGTAAACCAGGCTATCTCAAATGACATAGGAAACAGTCTGTATATGTTCTATTTCGGACATGGAGGAATCAACGGATGGGCACAGGAAAGAGTTTTAACCTTATCTGAAATTCAAAATGCCAACAATTTTTCTAATGTGTACAGCAGATTTCCTTTTGTGTCGACCATTACCTGTGAGTTTACGCTTTGGGATGAGCCTGATACCTCTTCGGCAGGTGAGCAGTTCCTTAAAATGAAACAGGGCGGTCCTGCCGCTATGATTACTTCAAGCCGTGCCATTGATGTAGGATACGGAGTGGATTTTACCAATCTGTACACCCAGAATATTTTTAAACTGAATAATGATGATTTTCAGACACTCGGAATTGCACACCTGAACGCCAAAAAGCAAAAAGGTTCAGCAACAGACCACCTGAAAGTTAATTTTCTGGGAGATCCTGCGATGAAACTGAGCAGACCACAACGATTACTTGTCATTGATAATATTGACACTCCGGTTCCGGGACTTATCAGAGGTTTGGATTTTGTTAAAGTAACAGGACACATCAATAATCCGAACGGAACGATTAATACAACTTTCAACGGGCGTGTGGTCATTAATATTTTTGACAAAAGATTAAATAAAACCACATTGAATAACGACGGCGGCCTAACCCCTGTTTTACAATACACAGAAGAAGGAAGTGCTATTGTAAAAGCTTCGGGAACTGCAGTAAACGGAGTATTCACGGTAGAATTTTATGTACCTAAAGATATTAACTATGCTGTGGGACAAGGAAGAATTCTTGGGTATGCAGATAATAAAGCAAGCGATGTATTCAATAATCAGGCAGTACAGGTAGGAGATATCAATCCAAACGGGATTAATGACAACGAGCCGCCGAAAGTGAAACTTTATATGAATAACACCAACTTTGCCGATGGTGGTATTACAGATCAAAACCCAATGCTGCTTGCATGTATTACGGATGACAAGGGAATTAATTCTACAGGGTCTGGTATCGGTCACGATATTACTGTATATTTGGACGGCCAAATTATCAATACCGTTGTATTAAATGATTTTTTTGCTTCCGGAGAAGGAAACGGATGCCTCAATCCAAGTCTGGCAGACTATCAGAAAGGGAATGTTACCTATCCTTTCAGGAATCTTTCCACAGGGCAGCATCAATTGACATTTAAAGTTTGGGATATAAACAATAATTCCACAACTGCAACGTTAAATTTTGAAGTTAAGGATGAAGCAGACCAGCATCTGGTGATTAACAGACCGTTAAACTGGCCGAATCCTTTTACCAACAAGACATACATTCAGTTTGAACATAACTGTGATGATATGCTGGATGTAAATGTTCAGATATATACCATTACCGGAAAATTGGTAAGAACTTTATCTCAGCCGGTAGTTGCGGAACCGTTCCTACAGGGCTTTAGAACGCCGCGTCAGGCTATAGAATGGGACGGAAGAGATGATTTTGGTGCCACAGTAGCAAAAGGTACGTATATTTTTAAGATATTTGCAAAAAGTCAAAATCAAGAAAAATGCAAAGGAAGTGCTACAGCTGTAGAAAAAATGGTACTTTTGAAATAATTTTAAAACAATAACAATAATAATATCAATAAAAAACTGATAATATATAAAAGACAACATATGAATTTAACTACTAAACTGCTTTTAGGAATTGGGTTAAGTGCTGGCTTTTTAGGCTATTCTCAAGATTTAAGCCTTGTAAGACCTGTATTAACCGGAGCTCCTTTCTTAAGAATCGCGCCAGATGCAAGAGCTGGAGGTATGGGGGATCAGGGTGTCGTTACCTCTCCGGATGCTTTTTCTCAATTCTGGAATGCTGCAAAATATCCTTTCAGCAGAACAAGTTCTTCTGTGGGATTAAATTACACTCCGTACATGGGAAAACTTACCAATGATGTGTTTTTATTGTATGGAGCGTTCCATAAATTTTTAGGGCAGGAAGAGCGATCTACCATTTCAGCAAGTATTTATTACTTTAATATGGGTGAAGTGGATCTTACTCAGTTAGTAGGAAATGAAGTAACTTCATTGGGTACTTCCAAGCCAAACGAATTCTCAATTGACGTTGCTTATGCTTTGAAACTATCTGATTCATTCTCCGGTGCTGTTACCGGTAGATTCATCCGTTCAGACTTAGCTGGAGGATTCAATACAGATACGACTTTGAAACCAGCTAATAGCTTTGCTGTAGATGTTTCCGCGTACTATACTTCTCCAAGATTCTCAAGTTTTGGGAATATGGACGGAAAAATAAACGCAGGTTTTACTATTCAGAACGTAGGTCCAAAATTAGACTATACAGGAAACGAAGAATCAAGATCCTACCTTCCTACCATGGCAAGATTAGGACTTGGTTACGACATGTATCTTGATGATATGAACAGAGTAGGCATTAGCTTTGAAGGTTCTAAAATCCTGGTTCCGGGGTCGGAATATGTAGGAACAGATCCCAATACAAGACAACCGATCTATGAAGTTCCAAACGTGGGACCAATTGCTGGTATCGGAAAATCCTTTAAAAATCCGAATTCTATCATGATGAGTGGAGCCTTGGAGTATTCTTATGACAATGCATTTTCAGTAAGAACAGGTTATTTCCACGAAAGTGAAGAGCAGGGAGCAAGACAATTTGCTACTGCAGGTATCGGATTAAAATACCGTTCTTTTGGTCTTGACATTTCCTACCTTATCAATATGTCGAAAATCAATACTGCATTGGACAACACCCTGCGTTTCGGACTTACCTGGAACATCGGTGAAGAAACATCAAATGTAGATTATTAAGAAATACCATATATCAAACAAAAGTCTCATAATTTTATGGGACTTTTTTATTTTCAGAAGCTTTTGACTTCGTCGAATTGTAATTTATTATTTTTCAAGGAGCAATTTGATTACATCGAAAAGCAATATATATATTTTATTGGAAGCTTTTTCCCGCTCTCCGCACTCGCTATTTTATGTTTCGGATTGCGGCGGCTTCGCCGCCGCAATCCGAAACATAAAATGAGCTCAGACAATTGCTGCGATCGGGGCTATATTGCAGGACTGGTGACTTCGAGAACCTCAGTCACCATTGAAAATTCAGACTTTCTTAGCCAGCAATGAGCATTAAAATGTTGAAACTGTAAACTCTATAGTTTTTCATAGGTTTACACTTCTTAAAAATTTATTCAGATGGTTTAAAATTTGCTGATGAATTTCTCAGTATAAAAGAACAGTCATTATACCTATTAATATCTGAGCCGTATGATGAATAAGATCTAAAAAAATTCATATTTACCTTACCAACTAAAGCCTGCAATTCACATTTAACTCTTATTTTTGTAGTATGAACTATTCTGCGGAACTCAAAAAATTTGTTACCAGTCAATATGTATATTCTGCCATCAGGATTACGCTGGCTACTGTGCTTCCGTGTCTTGTTCTCGCCCATTTCGGCATTCTTAAAGAATACTTTCTCTTCCCTTTAGGAACAAGCTTTGTAGCACTTACAGATCAGCCGGGCCCTTTTATAAGAAGAAGAAACGCCTTAACATTTGCCATCATTTGCTTTGTATTTGTAGCATTGATAGCAAGTCTTGTGATGAATATCAAAATTCTGGTTTTTGCAGAAATTATAGTTTTCGGAATATTCTTTTCACTTATTGGCGTATACGGACAGAGACTTGCGGCAGTCGGTTCATTATCACTGGTTGTTCTTGCCATCTTTATTGACGGACATTTAACCGGCGCCAACATTCTTAAAAGCCTTTTGATTTTTGCATCAGGATGCATCTGGTTTTTACTGATTTTTTTAATTGTAACAACCATTCAGCCGTATAAGCTGGCCAGCCAGATGATCGGGGAAAATTATCTTCAGCTGGCAGAATTTTTAAAAATCAAGGCCAATTATTATCAGAAAAACCCGGATTTCGATAAACTGACAACACAGGTTATTGCCAAGCAGATTGAAATAAAAAACCTTCAGGAAGAAACCCGTGAAACCGTTTTTAAAACAAGAACTATTGTTAACGAATCTACTACGACGAGCCGGCTGTTAATGCTGATGTTCCTCAATTCCATGGATCTTCATGAAAAGCTGATGACTTCGGAAAGTAACTATCAGAAATTGCAGCAAAGTTTCGAAGACACTACGATTTTAGTAAAGATTCATGATTACCTCAACCTTCTTTCCGAGGAGATTACCAATATAGGGATATCGCTTCAGATTGGCACGAGGGCAAGACCTATTTCCAATCTTGAAGAAGAATTAAAATATCTGAATAATGACTATTTCGAACTGAGAAACAAGCGGATCTCCCCTGAAAACTTTGAAAACTTCATGGTTCTCAGACAGATCCTGATGCGCATTAATGAAATTACCAAAGAAATCAATGAAATTTATAAAGTTTTTTCCCAGAACGTTAAACTGGCCAAGAGTCTTTCTACAGGATTAGACCTCAAAAAGTTTATGCCTAATGAGGAAAAACTCAATATTAAAGTTTTAAAAAATAATATTTCATTCTCTTCATCTCATTTCAGACATGCCCTTAGGATTACGATTGCTTTGTTGATCGGATATCTGTTTTCTCTCTTTCAGCTATTAGGAATCGGGCATACTTACTGGATTTTGATTACTATTGTGGCAATTTTAAAACCGGCCTACTCTATTACCAAGAAAAGAAACCTGCTGAGATTGTACGGTACCATTGCCGGCGCAGTGATTGCTTATGCCATTCTGCATTATATCCAGGTGAACGAATTTCTTTTTGCCATTCTTTTAATGAGTATGATTATGTGCTTCAGCTTCCTGAAAGGTAAGTATTTCTGGGCTGTTTTATTTATGACGATTTATGTGTTCCTGAGCTTCAACTTCCTGAGCCCGGGCAATGTTAATATTATTTTCAGGGACAGGATTGTTGACACCATTGTTGCAGCGGTCATTACTTCACTAGTTGCTTATGTCGTACTTCCGGTATGGGAACATACCCAGAATCTGGATTTAATGAAAAAATCCGCAGAATGTAATCTGATTTATTTTCAAAGCGTAATTTCAAAATTCCTAGAAGAAGGTTTTGATATTCAGGATTATAAAGTAAAACGAAAAAATGCGATTATTTCGCTCGCCAATCTCTCTGATAATTTCCAGAGAATGATTTCCGAACCCAAAAACCAGCAGAAAAAACTGGAAGTTGTCCATCAGTTTGTTGCGACTTCCCATCTTATCACAGCCTACACAGCATCACTTTCACAATATGTAAAGGATGATGAAAAATATCCTGAAATCGATGCCGAAGGATGGAGCCGTAAAATTGAAGCGGAAATGCAGAAAGTCTGCAACCTTTTAAACGGCGATACAATAACGGAAATCCTGAAGATGGAGAGCAGAATCGAACCGGAAGATTCTTCTCTTGATGATCTTATTATGAAAAGAAAAACACAGCTCATAGAAAATGAAACCTATGATCTGAGGGATCCTGATAAGATTTCGCATCTTACAGAGCTTAAAAATATTCATGATATTCTTGAACTGATTTTTGATGTTGCCAAAGAACAGCGAAAAGTAATTGAGAAATATCAGAATGAGACTGAAAATAAAGAAACGCGTAAGATTATTCCTCAACAATCGTAAAGCAATATTCATCGAAAAATTCTACTCTGGCCTTCAACTCATCAGACATTGTATCATCATGCACTCTGCATTTGATATTATGGAGATGCTTCAGTTCAAAAGGTTTTACTTCATAATGCTTTTTTAGTGACCAGTGCTTGGAATGATGGATTTTATACATGCTTTCCTTTACGCTCCAGATAATGGTATAAAACGTTACTTCATTATCAAAAGGAATAAACCCTCTTTCATTTTCATAGGTGAATTTATCAATTACCCTGAGAATTTTAGGATTGAATTTCTCAATATCAATTCCTATTTTATTTTTGGAAATGGCTATAGCTGCAAACGGAAAAGAATGGGTAATGGAGATTTCAGCATCCTTCGGAGAAAGAAACGGTTCTCTTTCCTTATATAAAATTTTAGAGTTGGGTTTAAGGCCTTTCAGGAGTTTTCGGACCATTAAAACTTCTAGCAGCTTTTTGGGATGATAGTCTTTTACTTTCTCTGCATTTTCAGGTTCCAGAAGTTTATGAATATCAAGATCCTCTGTTTCATCATATTTCCATACGAGAATTGTAGCATTATCATCAGAAAAGTCGCGGTAAAGTGGCATTGATTAATTTATTGGTGTAAAATTAATGAAAATTTGTACGCTGAAATACCCTATAATGAATTTCAAAACAAATATGATATTTAGCACTTATCTCAAGTTCGGAAGATGCCGTTTTTATATATTAATTATTAGTTGTAATTTTGCATATTATTATTGAATTAAAACTTATTCATTTACATATGAGTACTACAACACAATATCTTCCTTACAAAGTTAAGGATATCTCCCTGGCAGAATGGGGAAGAAAAGAAATAAATCTTGCAGAAGCTGAGATGCCTGGTCTTATGGCAATCCGTGAAGAATACGGACCTTCTCAGCCGCTAAAAGGAGCAAGAATTGCAGGATGTCTTCACATGACCATCCAGACCGCTGTGCTTATTGAGACACTGGTTGCTTTAGGAGCTGAAGTTACCTGGTCTTCTTGTAATATTTTTTCTACTCAGGATCACGCTGCTGCGGCTATCGCTGCTGCCGGAATTCCTGTATATGCATGGAAAGGTATGAATGCAGAAGAATTCGACTGGTGTATTGAGCAGACTATATTCTTCGGCGAAGACAGAAAGCCATTGAATATGATCCTTGATGACGGTGGAGATTTAACAAATATGGTTTTTGATAAATATCCTGAATTAACCAAAGAAATCAAAGGTCTTTCCGAAGAAACCACAACAGGTGTTCACAGACTTTACGAGAGAATGAAGAACGGAACATTAGTAATGCCTGCGATCAACGTAAATGATTCTGTAACGAAATCTAAATTTGACAACAAATACGGATGTAAAGAATCTGCAGTAGATGCTGTAAGAAGAGCTACAGATATTATGCTGGCTGGTAAGAGAGTTGTAGTTTGCGGATACGGAGACGTTGGAAAAGGTACTGCCGCATCTTTCAGAGGAGCAGGATCTATCGTTACCGTAACTGAAATCGACCCGATCTGTGCGCTTCAGGCTGCAATGGACGGATATGAAGTTAAAAGACTGGATACGGTAGTGGATAACGCAGATATCGTAATCACGACTACAGGTAACTTTAACATTGTAAGAAAAGAACATTTCTTAAAATTAAAGGATAAAGCAATCGTTTGTAACATCGGCCACTTCGATAACGAAATCGATATGGCTTGGCTGAACGAAAACTATGGTCACACAAAATCTGAAGTAAAACCACAGGTGGATATTTATACCATTGAAGGTAAAGAAGTAATCATTCTTGCGGAAGGAAGACTTGTAAATCTAGGATGTGCTACAGGACACCCAAGCTTTGTAATGTCCAATTCTTTCTCAAACCAGACACTGGCTCAGATCGAGCTTTGGAACAATTCTGCAGCATACAAAAATGAAGTATACATGCTTCCAAAACATCTTGATGAAAAAGTAGCCGCCCTTCACCTTAAGAAATTAAGTGTTGAGCTTGAAACTCTTTCCCAGGAACAGGCTGATTATATCGGGGTAAATGTTGAAGGACCTTTCAAACCGGAATATTACAGATATTAATAAGCGCATTGCTTTTAGATATAAAACTCTCCTTTTCAGGAGAGTTTTTTGTTTCAGCGGCGGCTTCGCCGCCGCTGAAACAAAAAACTCTATAAATCAGACCGTTCTTCTTTTTATCATTTTAAACAATAAAATTTCAGAAATTAAGTTATGGTTTGCATTAAATTTAAATTAATATCTTTAGCCTTCTATTAAAACATTAACATGAAAAAACAAAAAGTATCGACTGCATTTGTAGCAGCGTCGTGGATCGCCTTGGGAGCAGGAATGATCGGATTTATTACGGGGCTGGTCAGAGCAGAAATGGAACTTAATGAGAAAGGATATTATTTCACCATTCTTTTGTACGGATTATTTGCTGTAGTTTCTTTACAGAAAGCTGTTAGAGACCGATTGGAAAACATCAGGGTGACAGATCTTTATTACGGCATTTGCTGGTTTGCCACCCTTTCTTCGCTTGTTTTACTGGCTATCGGACTTTGGAACGCTACCATTCTTCCGAGTGAAAAAGGATTTTATGCATTTGCATTTTTATTGGCGCTGTTCGGTGCCATTGCCGTACAAAAAAATACACGGGACAATATGATAGAAGATTAATCAGATTAATCAGTTTAACCATTCAATCATACAATGCTCATCAAATTTGATGAGCATTTTTATTTTACAGTATTTAATTCACAAATTAAAGATATTTATAGAAAAACACTATATTTGCTTTTAATAAGAAATATTCAATAATAACACATTAATTTTAAAAATAAATCAACAATATTTATCCAAATATTTAGATTAATAAAATTATACTTCGTTATTTCTCACTCCAAACTATATAACTATGAAAAAACTATTACTCATTACAATTTGTATTTTTTTCTTTCAGATTACGAAAGCACAGAATGAGTTTATTACTATTTGGCAGCCTGGCCTTGTTTCAAATCCCAGTGTTACTGTAGACGCTCCTTTTCAGGCAAATTCAAATCAAATCTGGTTTCCCGGCAATGGTGAAAATTATACAATTGAGTGGGAAGAAATTGGTTATCCGCTTCACAACGGAATTATGACGAACGTAACCTCTGCCAATCAGGTTTTAATTGATTTCGGAACATCAAGCGGAGATTCTTCCGGTGCAACTTACAGAGTAAAAGTCTCCAATGGAAACGGTGTTTTCAGACAAATAAAATTTGGAACAGCACAATTATTTAATGCTGCAGAATTGGTTATACCAATCTGGCAGATGTTTGGCAGCGCTGATAAAATAACAGAAATAGAGCAATGGGGAAACATCTCATGGATCTCTATGAATTCGGCTTTTAACAATTGCCAGTCCCTGCAACTTACTGCAACAGACAGCCCGAATCTTAACGCTGTTATAGATGTATCTTTTATGTTTTATGGAACTCCGCAATTTACAGGAGCTCCTTCTATGCAAAACTGGAATACGTCCAAAGTTAAGAACTTCAGCTTTATGTTTTCTTGTCTTACAAGCACTTCTACTATTCCTCACCAGTTCAATTCACCTTTTATAGGAAACTGGAATACTTCTTCAGCTACAGATATGAGCTATATGTTAGCCGGAAGAGCAGTATTCAATCAAAGTGTAAACAATTGGGACGTTTCAAAAGTTACCAATATGGCCTGGATGTTTGGTCAATGTGTAAGCTTCAATCAGCGATTGGACAATTGGAACACTTCAAGTCTTCAGGATATGCATTTTATGTTTCATATGATTCCTGTATTCAATCAGCCTTTAAATATGTGGAACACATCCAATGTTACAAATATGGCACACGTATTTCATGGCTGTACTTCATTCAATCAAAACTTAAACTCCTGGAATGTAAGTAACGTTACAACGATAAATACTTTTTTAACAGAGGCATCAAGCTATAATCAGTCATTCGAAAACTGGAATTTAGCATCAGTGAGCGATGCTTCAAGTATGATTGTAAATACTGCTATTGATTGCAACAATTACAGTAAAACACTTGTAGCCTGGGCAAACAATCCCAATACGGCAAACAATGTCAATCTGGGGTCTACAACGCCGGCAAAATACGCCTCAAATATTGTCAACGAAAGAGACTTTCTCATTAATAACAAAAACTGGATTATTTCAGGAGACTCAGTTGGAAGCTGTTTTCTTGCAACCTCTGAAATTAAAACCACAAAAGCAGCTTCAATTTATCCTAATCCCGCGAAAGATAATATCCATACAGAACACTTACATGGCGCTGAAAAATACAGAATTGTTGATGCATCCGGAAGACTACTAAAGGAAGGAAGGATAGAAAATGAAATCATCAACATCAGCACTTTATCAAAAGGAAATTACATTTTACAGATCGTAACAAAAGATAAAGTTCAAACTCATAAATTCATTAAAGAATAAAGAACATTGAAAATATTGCTCATGTTAAGATATATCGTAACTTTTTTATGCCTGATTTTTTGTCAAACATTAGAAGCCCAGAATGAGTTTATCACCATCTGGAAACCCAGCAACCAAAGTACTACTGTTTTTTCGGGATCCGGTTCTACGGTTAATCAGATCTGGTTTCCGGGATCTGGAAATAATTTTAACGTATCTTGGGAAGAAATAGGATTTCCTAACCATAACAGTAGCTTTACCGTAACTTCCGCAGATCATTTTCTCATCGATTTCGGAGCTCCTCTTAATCCAAACCCGGGTAGTGCCACTTACAAAGTTAAAATAAGCAATGGCAACGGAAATTTCCAGGCTGTAAAATTCCCTAATGAGGCATTCATTTCTCCAAGCCTTCGTATTCCCACCATTACTTCTTTCAATGGAGATACAAAAAAAATATTAGAAGTTTCGCAATGGGGAAATATCCAGTGGGCCAATATGGAATGGGCATTTTCAGAGTGTACAAACCTTGATGTAACAGCAACCGACATTCCGGATTTATCCTCTGTAAACAGCATGTTAGCCATGTTCTACAATTGCTCATCCCTTCTCGGAAATCCTACGTTCAATCTTTGGAACACCTCTTCCGTAAACAATATGAGCCACTTATTTGCCAGCGCAGGAAATTTCAACCAGCCGATTGGAAACTGGAATGTTTCGAATGTAACCAATATGGACTGGATGTTCCACTATCTCCCTAAATTTAATCAGCCTATCGGAAACTGGAATACTTCAAAGGTTACCAGCATGACGCATATGCTTCATATTTGTCTGGAATTCAACCAGGATATTACGGATTGGGATACTTCAAAAGTTACGGATATGAGGTCTATATTAGAACAGGCCTTTGCCTTTAACTATAGCTTGGGAAAATGGAATTTAAGCGTACTCTCCATGGCTGCAAGAATGATTGCCAGTTCGGGAATAGATTGTACCAACTACGGAAATACTCTGGAAGGATGGGCCAATAACCCTGCTACTCCTTCGGGAATCAATTTATACAGTGTGGCACCGCTTGTGTATAGTTCATCGGCATCTTTAGCGGCCAGGGATTTTTTAATAAATAATAAAGGTTGGTTAATATCAGGAGATAATTATATCATGGAATGCGAAGGTTTGCTATCTGCTTCAGAAAATCCTTTAAAAAATCAGATCAGTATTTATCCGAATCCTGCAACAGATTTTATTTATCTTAAAAATGAAAAAAATGCTACAGGATATACCATTGTGGATGCATCAGGAAGAATCGTTCTTCAGAATACTTTGCGTGATCATAAAATAGATATCAGCTCTCTGACAAAGGGAAATTATGTTTTACAATTCATGGTAAAAAATCAACTTTTGAATTTCAAATTCATTAAAAAATAAAGATGCTGAAAAAACTATCTTTTTTAATTCTTTTGATAAGTTTAGCCCAATTCCTAAAGGCTCAGAATGAATTTATTACGGTATGGAAGCCGTCTAATATCCAGACTTCTGCTTTACAAACCGGAGTTGTTTCTACAGATACTCAGATTTTCTTTCCAATGAGAGGAACTAATTTCGATGTTGCATGGGAAGAAATCGGATATCCGTCTCATAATGGAAACTTAACCAGCCTTTCTTCGAATCTTAATATCCTGATCGACTTCGGAATGCCATTAAATCCTAATCCGGCTAATGCAACCTACAGGTTAAAGGTAACAGGAAGCTACAGCAATATCAGATTTGCCGATACAGATTTATTTCCCCAGACACCTGCAGTTGTAGGCGACACTCAAAAAATCATTAGCGTAGAACAGTGGGGAAATAATCAATGGACAACAATGAAGGAAGCCTTCACTGTGTGTAGCAACCTGGATGTTCCGGCAACTGACATCCCGGATTTGTCGAATGTTAACAGTATGGCTAAAATGTTTTCTCAATGTTTTAATTTACTGTTAAATCCAACCATCAATAACTGGAATATATCTCATGTTACGGATATTTCAAATGCATTTTTCGCCTGTTATATATTCAACCGCTCCGTTGAAAACTGGGATACTTCCAATGTCACCAAAATGGAAGGTACTTTTGGGTTTTGCAATCTTTTCAATCAGCCTCTTGCAAACTGGGATACCTCTAAAGTAACAACCACATCAAGCATGTTTCAGCATGCAACAAACTTCAATCAGCCCATCGGAAACTGGGATATGTCAAAAAATACGGATATGGAATTTATGTTTTTTATGGCTGACTCCTTCAACCAGCCTATCGGAAACTGGGATACTTCCAATGTAATTACCTGTCATTTCATGTTCTTTAGTGCGATAAATTTTAATCAGGACATCGGAAACTGGGATATGGGCAAGATAATACGTACGGAATCGATGTTTCAAAATGCAACCAGCTTTAACCAGGATCTTGGAAACTGGAACCTTCAGGCTTTGGTGATGGCATCTTCCATGCTCAACAATTCCGGTTTAAACTGTGTCAATTACAGCAAGACATTAAAAGGCTGGGGAATGAACAACAACACGGCAAATAATGTAAATATAGGCTCTGTTGCACCTCTGTCCTACTCTTCAGATATAATTAGTTATAGAAGCGCTCTTATTGCCAAAGGATGGCAAATTACCGGAGATAATCTCGGAGAATGCAGAATTCTGGCAACTTCAGAAGCATCTCTTAACAATACTTTTTCTATTTATCCGAATCCGACAAAAGATATTATTTACCTTAAGAATATCAAAGGGATTAAGTGTATCATTTTCGATGCATCAGGAAGAATTGTTCTCCGGCAAGAGTTAAATGACAATAAAATTGATGTTAAATATTTAGCAACAGGAAATTACACAATACAAATTATCACTAAAGATAAAAGGCATCATTTCAAATTTATCAAGCAATAACCATTTGGGGCTCACGATAATCGTGAGCCCCAAATGATTTATCTACCGTATTTTACTGGTCAAAATGATTAGGATGCTTTGCTTTAATATCATCAACTGTTCCCAAAACTTTATCTTTAAGTGCGTCCTGATATTTCTGAAGATTTTCAGCCACCAGATGGTCTGAAGCCGCAATAATTTTTGCTGCTAAGATTCCTGCGTTCAAAGCACCATTCAAAGCAACAGTTGCCACAGGAATTCCTCCGGGCATCTGAAGAATTGACAAGACAGAATCCCATCCGTCGATAGAATTACTTGATAAAATAGGAACTCCAATCACGGGTAATGTTGTACAGCTTGCAACCATTCCCGGAAGATGTGCTGCACCGCCTGCTCCGGCTACAATTACTTTCAGGCCTCTTTCCCTGGCTGTTTTAGCATAATCGAACATCCTTTCCGGCGTTCTGTGTGCGGAAACTACCGTCAGCTCATACGGAATATCCAAAGATTTTAAAAAATTTGCAGCCTGTTCCATGATCGGCAAGTCGCTCTGACTTCCCATAATAATTCCTACCATTCTTCTGTTTATTAGATCCTCAAAGATAAAAAATTAATAAGCTCCATGCAAAAAGGCGCAAAAGTTGTTCCTATCAACGGCATGCGCTGTCTTTAGACGACATTCAATTTTAAATTAAGTATTTTTGCTAACCATACAACCACATTTTGAAAGATTATAAACTTACGCTCGCAATCCTGACTGTTGCTATTGTCTGGGGAACTACTTTTTTATCCATCCGGGTCGCTGTTGAAACTATCCCTGCCTGGTTTGTAGCGGGAATCCGTCAGTTTCTGGCTTCCATCATCATGCTTATGATTCTTTTATACAGAAGACAATTTCAGTGGATTGGCTGGAAAAACCTGGGCTATCAGCTTATTTTTTCATCATTGATGCTGATTGTTGCCAACGGATTAACAACGGTTGCAGAAGAAACACTTACCAGCAGCCTTACATCTTTAATCAGTGCAACATCACCCATTATCGTATTTCTTGGAAGCGTGGCATTAGGTTTACAGAAGTTTACTTTCAGAGCACTTATCGGCGTATCATTATGTTTCGGAGGAATAACATTTATTTTCTGGGACGGCATCCATGATCTTGCGATTCCGGAGTATAGATTCGGGATTTTCCTTCTGTTTTGTGGCATTCTGGGTTGGGCCTCCGGAACTATTTTCACAAAAAAGATGAATATTCAGAGTAAAAATATTTCATTAAACCTTTTTTACCAGTTTGCTTTTGCCGGAATTATTCAGATCATCTTCGCATTTTTATTCACCAAAGATTATAACTTCGGGAACTGGTCGCTGAAAAGTGTTTCGGCCATGTTATATTTATCCCTATTCGGTTCCGTAGCAGCTTTTTTTGCTTATCATTATGCCTTAACAAGAGTTTCACCGGTTCAGGTTTCCATCCTGGCGTATGTGAATACTATTATTTCCATATTCTTAAGCTGGTTGCTTCTTAAAGAAGACATTTCTGCTAAATTTATCATTGCTGCAGGTCTGATCATCCTTGGAGTGTTCGTCATCAATTACAACCGGGAAATGTTTAAAAGGCACAAATTGGTTAAATAAAGACTAATGATAAAGATCCCGACGAGTATTTTGAACCTTTAGAATTTCTTATTATCATCATTTTTTATTATATTGTTTAATCCAAAATTACAATATGCTTAAAAACGTACTATTTATTATCATTACGATTTCATTTCTTTTAGTTGCCTGTGACGATAAAAAAAAGGAAACTGATCTTATGATGAGAGAAAAACAGCTGCTGGAAAAAGAGAAGATATTTGCTCAAAAAGAATCTGAATATCAATCTCTTTTAAAGATGAGAGACAGTATTTTCTCAAAGAAAGATTCCATAAAAATTACAGTCTGGCCAAAAGAGGTTGCCGGTGCATGGACAGGAAAAGTAATCTGCACAGAATCCAACTGTAACGATTATGTGGTTGGAGACCAGCGTACCGATACTTGGGAATTCGACAGCGATTCTTTACAGCTTTCAACGAAAATTATCAATAATAACAATCTGGTGAGGGTATACTCCGGGAAATTTGAAAACAACGAGATCAAACTCAATTACAAAACAGATTCCACATCAAAAAAACGGGTGGAAATGAATGTCTTGCTGAATGAAATTTCACCAAACAAAATCAGAGGTACAAGAACAATAGCTGTAGATAACTGTATGGCAAAATTCTCTGTAGAACTTATCCGTTCAACCAAATAAACACTTATGAACTTACTGAGCATACATAATCTGAGTTTCCCCATCGAAGATCCGGTGCTGAAGTTTCTTCTTGTGCTGATTATCATTCTGGCAGCTCCCCTTCTTCTGAATAAAATAAAAGTTCCTCATCTTCTGGGCCTCATTATTGCCGGCGCCGTAATTGGCCCGAATGGTTTCAATATTCTGGCAAGAGACAGCAGCATTGTGGTTACCGGAACTACCGGACTTTTATACATTATGTTTCTGGCAGGCCTGGAAATTGATATGGGAGATTTCAAAAAAAACAAGTGGAAAAGCCTTACATTCGGCATTTATACCTTTACGGTTCCTTTTGTATTAGGATATTTAGGTGCTTTCTATATTCTTGGTTTTTCCATGCTCACCTCAATACTTTTTGCCAGCTTGTTTTCATCACATACACTTATTGCCTATCCTCTAGTGAGCAAACTGGGAATTGCAAAAAACCCTGCCGTAAACATTACCGTTGGCGGGACCATGATTACAGATATTCTTGCCTTATTGGTCCTTGCTGTTATCGTTGGCATGTCGCAGGGTGAGGTAGGAACTGAATTCTGGGTAAAACTTTCGGTTTCATTTATTATTTTCGGACTGATTGTATTGTTTGTTTTCCCAATAATCGGACGATGGTTTTTCAAAAAGGTTGATGATAAAATTTCACAGTATATTTTTGTACTGGTTATGATATATCTTGCAGCCTTACTTGCTGAATTAGCAGGTGTTGAAGCCATTATCGGTGCTTTTTTTGCAGGTCTAGCCTTAAACAGATTAATCCCGCACACTTCTTCTCTTATGAACCGAGTAGAATTTGTAGGAAATGCCATTTTTATTCCTTTCTTTTTGATAAGTGTAGGTATGCTGATTGATTTTAAAGTCTTTTTTAAAAGTTGGGAAACGCTGGAAGTTGCAGGAATTATGCTCGTTGCATCCATAGGTGGAAAATATCTTTCGGCAGTTGCTACCCAAAAAACTTTCAGACTTTCCGGTGAAGAAGGGAAACTCATTTTTGGTTTAAGCTCAGCCTCCGCAGCGGCAACATTAGCTTCTGTTATGGTGGGATATAATATTATTCTCTCCGAAACTGAAACCGGTGAACCTGTTCGTTTACTCAATGAACATGTTTTGAACGGAAGTATTCTGCTCATCCTTATTTCCTGTACGATTTCCTCCTTTATTTCAATGTCCAGTGCACAAAAAATTGCAGAGCAGGATAATGAAGATACTGTTTCCGGAAACAGTCATGAAGAAGAAAATATTCTTTTAGCTTTAAATTATGAAACTACTGTGGAAAGAATGGTGAATTTGGGAATTCTGATTAAAGCCCATTCCAATACAGAAGATTTATTTGCTTTAAATGTCATTAATGAAGATAAAAATGAATCTTCGGTAAAGAATGCAGAAAAGCTTCTTCACCAGGCGGCAGATACGGCAGCGGCTTCAGACGTGAAAATGCAGACACTAAAGAGATATGATAATGATGTGGTAAACGGAATCAATAATGTTATAAAGGAACAGAATATCACGGATCTTATTATCGGGTTGGAGGATGAAAAAGGCTTCTCCCCCGCTTTTGTGTATAACCTTTATAATGGCTATCTTCAAAACGACGATGTTAATGTGCTTGTTTACCACGCGGCACAACCTTTGTCAACCATTAAGAAATACGCCGTAATGATTCCAGAAAATGCTCACAAGGAAGCCGGATTTTTTCATGCGCTTTTAAGAGTCTGGAATATTGCCAGAAATTCAGGGGCAACTGTTGTTTTTTATGCTGCCGAAAATATTCTGAACATCCTTCAGAGAATTCTTAAAAAAGCCAATATTGAGGCCGAATTTATCATTATGAAAACCTGGAAAGACGGCGAAGAAACCGCTTCACAGCTGAAGGAAGATGAGGCATTAATACTTTTTATGGCAAAACGCGGAATGCATTCTTATATTCCGAGAATGAGATTAATTCCGGAGCTGCTGAACAAAAACCTGCCGGATAAAAATTATTTGCTGATTTTCCCTTATTGCGAATTTAATGAAAATAACTCTGAAAAAAGATCGGTAGGGAATCATGATGATTTTATGGAAATCGGGAATATTATTAAAAAGATTTTTAAGTAGATGCTGCAAAGCCCTGACAGAGTTTGGAACTCTGTCAGGGCTCTAGCATAGCATTATTCTGCAATCACCCTTACCATTCCTTTTACCATTACCAGCTTTTCCATCAGCTCTTCTCGGGACTCTGCCAGAACATTGATGTGCCCCATTTTTCTTCCGGGTTTGGTTTCGGTTTTTCCGTACAGGTGAACGTAGGTTTCAGGCAATCTCAAGACTTCTTCCATTCCTTCATAGATTACTTTTCCGGAATAACCTTCCGCACCAACAAGATTCAGCATTCCGCTGTAGATGATGGCGTCGGTATCTGCCAAAGGCAAATTTTTCACAACACGATACATCTGCTCAAACTGCGAATTGGCATTTCCTTCCTGGCTTTGATGACCCGAATTATGTAATCTGGGAGCCGTTTCATTTACCCATACTTTTCCTTCTTTATCCAAAAATAACTCAATAGCGAAAAGCCCCGGAGAATTGATGGCATTTAAAAATTTTTCTGTGATGGAATTGATCTGCTCTTCAATATCATCTGATAAAACAACAGGACAAATATTGAAATCAAGAAGATTCAGTTTGGGATCTGCCACCATTTCCGTTACAGGAAAAGTTTTGGTTTCGCCGTTTTCATTTCTGGCTACAATAACGGAAAGTTCTTTATCGATATCCACCAGCTTTTCAATTACTGAATCCTGTGTCCACAGATTTTTCATATCTTCTGCAGTGCGGATTACCTGTACTCCCTTCCCGTCGTAGCCGCCTGTATTCATTTTCTGTACGAAAGGCAGCGGCATTTTTATTTCGTCGGAACTTCCGTCCATCACTTCAAATTCCGGGCTCGGAATATCGTGGGCTTTATAGAATTGTTTCTGAAGAATTTTCTGCTGAATGGTTTTAATGATATTGGAATTCGGAACTACTTTTATTCCCTGGTTTTCCAGTTCGGACAGTGCATCTGCATTCACATGCTCGATTTCAATAGTCACCACGTCTTTATCCTTACCAAAATTCAGAACCGTTTCATAATCGTTGAAATTCCCTTGTGTAAAGTAAGAAATATTGTGGCATGGCGCATCGGGAGCCGGATCAAGTGTATAAAATTCATCGTCGTATTTTAACGCTTCCTGAATCAGCATTCTTCCAAGCTGTCCGCCACCTAAAATTCCTATTTTCATTTTTACCTTTTATTTTTTCTGTTAGATTTTATTTTATTGAATATTTTAAATAAAGCCCGAAAACTTTCATTTAAAAATATATTATTTACTGGATTTTATCGATCTTCAGATAGCCCAGACTTACGAAATTTTCCTGATTTTCAGCATCTGATCTTACCAGGGAAATTGCATATTTCTGCTTCATTTCCGAAGGAAGAATTTCTTTTACCGGGAAAATATCATCGATATCCACCCCGAGTTTTTCATCAATATGGCTGGTTGCTCCTTTGAAACCCATAGTTTTGTAAAACTCCGTTGCTTTTGCTCTTTTTACAGCTTCTGCCATTGACGTTCCCACTACAAGATGCTGCTCATGAAACTCTTCAAAAAATCCTCTTTTATATCCTCCGAGATTGATGAAATAGAGCTGCTCTTCGGAAGTTTCCTGCCCTCTTTCAACAATCTTCACTTCATATCCGTCTACAAATTTCACTTCCTGATAACAGTCGATATGAATTTTTCCTTTTGCTTCTTTCCAGAAAGCTTTCATATCTTCCACAAGATCTTTCAGGTTCTCTGCGATTCCGAAAAACACATCGTGCTGCTCAATATTTCTTCCGGGTGGTGTCGCTCCGAGAATGATATAAAAAAGTTTCATATTTCAATTTTTGTTTAGGCAAAAATACGTCAAATTTATCTTTTTTAAACGTTTGGCAGACTAACGCAATAGTTTTATATTTGTAGCATGTCAGAAATCATTATTCTCTTCCTTGGAGCAATTTCGGCAGGACTTCTTGGGTCACTGACCGGCTTGGGAGGAGGAGTTATTATTATTCCTTTGTTAACACTGGGTTTTGGTGTTCCTATGCATTATGCTATCGGTGCTTCTCTTATTTCTGTGATCGGAACTTCCTCCGGTGCTGCAGTTGCTTTTGTGAAAGAAGGTTTCACCAATATGCGGATCGGGATGTTTCTGGAAATTGCCACAACGGCGGGAGCAATCGTTGGAGCACTGGTTTCCGGAATGCTGAATCCCAATACCATCGGAATCATTTTCGCAAGCATCCTTCTTTTAACGGTTATTTTAAATTTAAAAGGCAAGCCTGACCATCAGGAACCCGTAATTAAGGGAAGCCTTGAAGAAAAACTGAAACTGTACGGAACGTTTCCTGATAAAGGTATTTTGAAAAGCTATTCTGCAAGAAATACGGTTCCGGGATTTTTTATGATGATGTTTGCCGGTGCCATGTCCGGACTTTTGGGAATAGGATCCGGAGCATTGAAAGTTCTGGCGATGGATAATATGATGAAACTGCCTTTTAAAGTTTCAACCACCACAAGTAATTTTATGATTGGTGTGACTGCGGTGGCAAGTGCACTGATCTATTTCCAGAGAGGAGAAATTGTTCCTGTGATTGTAGCTCCGGTTTTGATCGGGGTTGTGGTAGGCAGCTTTATCGGTTCTAAAACACTGATGGTTTCAAAAACAAAAAAGCTAAAGGTATTTTTTGCGATTGTGATTACAATCCTTTCTGTATATATGATGTATAACGGTATCAATAAAAGCTTCAGATAATGAAAAAGAACTTCACAGATGTTGATCTGAACCGTTCGGTGGGAAATTTGCTGAGATTAGGCGTTATTCTTTCTGTTATTACATCATTGATCGGTTTTGTAAAGCTTTTTACAGAGGGTTTTAAAATGCCTAAAAAATACACTTCACTCGATATGGGAAGTTCCTCGGAAAAAGTCTGGGGACATTTTTGGAATTCGCTTTGCAAAGGCGAAGGAATGGCCATCATTCAGCTGGGGATTTTGCTTCTGATCTTCACCCCTTTAATGAGGATTATTTTTGCACTGATCGGGTATTTAAAAGAAAAAGACTACGTCTATGTAGTCATTTCTTCCATCGTTCTAGCTATCATGGCGATCAGCTTCTTTACAGGTTATGCCCATTAAGCTCTTCTGATTTTTTTTCAAGATAATCTTTCTCCAGCTCATCAAGCTGATCAAAATATTCTTTTTTGTTCATAAATGCGCCCGGATTGTAAGGATCTTTCGGCTTACGTTTTTCATGAAGGTCAAACTGGCTTGCGTGGGAAGCTACCCAAATATCGAAATTCAGCTTTCTCATTTGCTGTAAAGTGTATTGATAATCTTTTTCAATAGAAGGATAAGCAGCAACTTCCGAGAATTTTTTATCAATAATAATGGTCGGCATATTGGCAATTAAAACCTTATAACTTCTTTTGTTATCTTTAGTTTCAAATATAAAACTGCAGGAACCTTTTGTATGTCCGGGATGATGAAGCATGGTGAGGGTGGTGTTTCCAAGCTTTACAATGTCTTTATTTTTTAAAATATAATCCGGGGTAACCGGTTTAAACGTTACGCCATATTTTCCCATTTCATAATCCGTTTTCCCTCCGCTTTTTAAGACTCCAGCATCTGCGGCATCAACATATAATCTTGCTCCTGTTTCTTTTTTAATAGCTGCCATTGCTCCTAAATGATCGTAATGCGCCTGTGTAAGCAGCAATACCTTGATATCATTATATGTAAAACCCAGCTTTTTAATATTGTTCTTAATTACCGGAAGTGAATCTGTCAATCCTGTGTTAATAAGGATATTTCCTTTATCCGTTACAATGAGATAAGAGGCTAAATCATACGTTCCTACATAATAAAGATTTCCGGCAATCCGGAAGGGCTCATAAGATTGCGACCATTCTTTAGGATGGTTTTTGGGTTCATGGACAATCTGTGCACTATACTGAACTATCATTAGCAGTCCTAAAATGATTACATGTTTTTTCATGGTAAATTTTTAAACTTCATAGAATTCAAGCGGCAATTGGTCCGGATCCTGGGTAAAGAAGAATGCTTTCTCCGTAAATTCATCAATCCTGATTTCTTCACAATGTAGTCCTTTTTGAATTAATTCTTCCCTTTTTTCATTAACATTTTCTACCGAAAAAGCCAAATGTCTCAGCCCACATGCTTCAGGTCTGGAAGGCCTTGCCGGAGGATCGGGAAATGAAAAAAGTTCAATCATATAATGGTCTCCTATGGCAAGATCCAGCTTGAAAGACTGTCTTTCTTCACGGTATACTTCACGGATGATATTTAATCCTAAAACTTCAGTATAGAATTTTTTTGAAATTTCATAATCTGAACAGATGATGGCGATATGGTGGATTTTCATTTAAAAGTTTATTTTATTTCCTTACAGTTGTCTTTTCTTCTTGTATCAATTAAATACTGGATTTTCCACTCCCCGCTCTGTTGTTTTACCAGTTGAAAGCTGTTTGCTCCGCAATGGGAAAATTTGCCTTTAAAATAAAAAGAATAGGGCGTAAAAACACTCGCCAGGTTTCCGTCGGTATGGATAGCTTCAATAATGATTCTTTCATCAAGATCATTTTTCTGCATCTTTGAAACGGAGGCTATAAAATCATTGATGTCTTCATTTTTCACACCGTCTTTGGTGATGGTCTGCAGAACAGCTGTTTCAGAAAAAACGGATTTCAGCAGCTCGGCATCTGCATTTTTCATCGCAGTAAATAAAGTCCTTACAGGCTGTTCAATTTCCTGACTTTGCCCGAAACATAAACTTCCTGAAAGAAAGAGGAATGCAAAAATTTTGTTCATGGTAAAATGTATTTCGAAAGCTTTAATTGTTGTTAAGAATATGCTTTAAAGATAATTTGATTTGAGCAATAATAAAAAATAAATTAAATTTATAGAATTATTTTAATATATGTGGACAGCTTATCTGATTCTGACTGTATTGTTGTTAATTGTAACCATACTGCCAAAAATTCAACATTCTCACTGGATATTCCGGGTTCCGGAATTTGGTAAAATACAGATCACGGTATTTATACTTTTGACTATTATTCTCGGTTTCGCCGCTCCCGGTAAATCTGAATATTTCTGGTATTATCAGGGACTTTTATTAGTCATGCTCATCCATCACAGCATCATTCTCATTAAATATACTCCGCTGTACCCTGTTAAAAAGTACACGCAAAAATATCAGTCTTCTAATAAACTGCATTTTATCTCTGCCAATGTTTATCAGTTTAATAAAGAATATGAACGCTTTATTCAATTGGTTAAAAAATATAAGCCTGATATGTTTCTTACGATGGAAAGTAACGGCGACTGGGAACAGGCGTTGAAACCTTTGGAAAAAGACTATCCGTACCATCATAAAGTAACGCTGGAAAACACCTACGGAATGCATTTTTATTCGAAAATTAAAATTGAAAGTTCCAGAACGCATTATTTTGTGGCAGATGATATTCCCAGCATTGAAGCGCATTTAAAAACCGAAGACGGATTTTCTTTTGTATTTTTCGGAGTTCATCCTCCACCTCCAAGTCCAACCGAAGAAGAAACCTCGAAAGAACGTGACGGCGACCTGCTAAGTACCGCAAAAAGAGTAAGGGAAATAAAAAAACCTCTTATTGTTGTCGGTGATTTTAATAATGTAGCATGGTCCAAATCCTCCATATTATTTAGAAAAACCAGTCACCTCATCGATCCCAGAATTGGACGCTCATTTGTCTCAACTTTTCACGCAAAATACCGTCTGCTGAGATTCCCGATTGACCTGATGTTCCACAGTGAAGAAATCTTTATTGAAGACCTGAAAACCCTTGAAAATTTTGGTTCCGACCATCTTCCGGTATACTGTGAATTTTTTATTGATCACGAGCAGGATAAAAAGCAGGAAGAACGCATCGACCATGCTACAAAAGAAGAAAAAGAAGAAGCCGAAGAAATGATTGAAGAAGGAAAAGAGGAAGACGGAAACAGAGATGCCATAGTTACGGAAGGGTAACGAATACAGGATTTAATTTTACTTATAAAATCCTGTAAGCTGTGTGATAATTTCCGATATAATTTTCCAGTGGTTTCGGGAAAGATTTTTGGTGAGAGCTTTCATAATCACTGATCATATAATCATTTTCGGCGATAAAATTATTCCAGGCCTCTTCCGAATCCACTTCGACATTGTAAATTTCAATGCTGAGGTTTTTATGCGTCAGTTTATGATGCACTGTTTTTACACTTTTAATAAAAGGTAATAGTTCATCGGAAATCTGAGGAGGAAATTCAAACAGTTTTTTCCATATAAAATCGTCTTTTCTCTGCTGAATTAAAAATTCTCCGTTCCGGTGTACGAAGTAATATTTCAACTCGAGACCTTCTGCTTTTACTTTTTTTGTTTTAACAGGAAAATTATAGATTTTATTGGTTAAAAAAGCGATACAATCCTGATTTAAAGGACATTGTCCGCAAAGAGGATTTTTAGGCTTACAGACTTCCGAACCCAAATCCATCATGGCTTGATTAAAATCTCCCACATTGTCAGGTAAGATTAAATGAGCCAGATCGGAGAAATAATTAAACGCCTTGGAACTGGAAACATCAAAATCATCCGCAAAAACACGGCTTAAAACCCGGTAAAAATTACCGTCAACTGCAGGAATCTTTCCATTGAAACAGATGCTTGAAACTGCCGCCGCCGTATATTTCCCCACTCCTTTCAGCTTTAGGATTTCTTCATATTCGTCAGGAAATATTCCATCATAATCATTCATGATCTGCTGTGCCGCCTTGTGAACGTTGATTGCTCTTGAATAATACCCCAATCCTTTCCAGTAAAGTAAAACTTCATTTTCATCGGCTTCTGCGAGTGTTTTTACGTCGGGAAACCGTTCAGTAAAATTGGTATAATGACCGAGCCCCTGACTGATTCGTGTCTGCTGAAAAACAATTTCGCAGATCCATATTTTATACGGATCTTTTGTCTGTCGGAAAGGAAGATCTCTGGCGTTTTTTCCATACCAGGTCAGAAGTTTGCGACCAATGTGTTTGAAGTCTGGAGTGACCGTATTTTTCAAACTTTTATTATTTATTTTAATTAAACCTTCAGAATTGTATATTTGGCAAAGGTAAAATTATTTATCCGCTTTTACAGAATAAACCGGCGCCGCTTTCAGCCATTGATATTTTAACTTCATATCCTTTGCGATAAAACGGTAACCTTCCAGTTTTTTAAGATAAATATATGACAAAGAATCTTTCTTAAATGCAAGCTGTTGGTCAGAAACAAACTGAAAAGGGAAATTCACTATTGAATCTCTTGTTGTCTTCAGCACTTCACCTGAAGTAACCCTGTAAATAAAAATAGATTTTCCGCGTCCTGACGACTGATCTATCAGTTTTACATTTCCGGAAGCAACTACCATATCACTTTCATCAAAACATTCCTGAGGATTCATGACATACGCTTTTCCTTCCTGTCTTTCATCTGCGAAAAGATCAACTGCCTGCTTACCCTTAATCTGTTTTTCTTCACAGCTTAAAACCAAAAAAATCAATGGCAAAAATAATAATCTGCCTTTCATAATAAATATTTTACTGATTTTGATAAAAAAAACCGATGAACAAGCACCGGTTTTATCTTAATATTTTTTTACTCCTGGGCGTATTCTGCATCCCACTCATTTCCGTCGTCTCCTTTATGACCGTCCAATTTGATTACAAAACTTTTCGTAGGGAAATACGGTGTTAGGCGGATGTCCAGCCAAACCCGGTCTTTATTAACCCTGTCCTGTTCAAAACGAACGATTTTAAATTTTTCAATCAACTTATCCGGGCCTTTAATATTATCCAGGAACTGAACAATTTGTCTTCTCAGATCATCTTCATTCTTGGCATTCCAGTTTTCAAAAGCTCTTCTGTTGAGGAAGTCCAATAAAACTTTGGTTACATAGTCGAATACACGAACTACAGAATACGTCTGTAATCCGATATTGTCTCCAGTGAAAAGGGTTTTTGCGGAGAATGCCATGATCTTTCCATATTCATTGACCATCGGAACAAGCCCCATTTTTTCAAGCTGTGAAATCTCGCTTTTCTTCAATTCAAATTTTACGGCATCCACTTCGTTGATATTTCCGTGTTTTTTTCCTGCTGCCACCTGAGACATGAGGGTTTTGTGGATCTTTCCTGCGAGTGAAGTGGACGGTGGAAGTTCTACATTTTCTTCCTCTCCCACTTCTTCAGCTTTGCCACGGCCAACCAACCAGTTACACGTCATAATGACATTACTTCTGTGCAGTTCTCCACCGGTAAGATTTGCGGAATGAAAAAGATCTACCACATCATCCGGTTTGTCGAGGTTGGCGAAATCGGTAACCATCATGACTTTGTTTTCATTACATATTTTCGCCCATTTTTCGATTACTTTATTGGATCCCAGATATCCTGGAATTGCCAAAATCGAGTAGTTGTCGCGAAGATCCAGACGGTCATAATAATTCTTGAACTCTTCTGCAATAGCATCGATGAATAAAGGATTATCAAGATCTGAAACCTGGTCTAAACTGGCATTAACAATACTTACATTGTCTACTTTATCAAGTTCCGTATTTTTATAAAACTGAGCGACTGTTCTGTAGTTCGTTTCCAGCTGGCGTACGGCATCCAGTGTATTTTTCAGGTTTGATTTTAAACTCTGATCCGCAGACTGCGCTTTTGATTTGCAGGTTTCAGCCATTTTATCAGCTGAATCGTTGCTTTCAAGAAGATTCACCCATAGGTTTATTTTCTGAAGAAGCTCTTTTCGTTCTTCTTCTTTGTTGCTGTCATTAAGGAATATTTCTTTCCTTGCTTTTCTTGTAGGGTTCATGTTGGCAATACCGTCTACAACGGATTCTACAAAACCGAAACCTCCTATTTTATTAAGTTCGGCAAGCGGATTACCTTTCGGCTGACCTGCATGTTGCTGCTGCCCCTGGTGTTGGTTTTCAGCTGGCTGTAATTTACTATCCATGATACGTGTAAAGTCTTTAGATTATTTTTCAAGTTCTTGTGCCACTTCCTTCAATACCTCGATAAACGCAGCTCTGGTCTGATCGTTTTCCAGCATATTGCGCAGAATTTTATTGGTTTTCAGCTGGCGTACAATTTTGTTGTATTGCTCCTGCTCCATGCTTAGTTGCTGGAGGTATGCTGATTTCTGGGTAAGGTTTTTGGGGGTAAAATCTGCAAGATTCTGAAAACGGAATTCTTCTTCTACTACAGTGCCATCTTCTGTCTCGTGCTGTACGTTTACAGAAGGCTGGAAATGCCTGAAGACGTCTTCCACCGTTTTTAATCCTGTTACAATTTCAGGAACATAAGACTCTTCTGAAGTAAGCTGGCTCACAATCAATGACTTATTCTCCTGTATGTTCTGGATAGCTTCATTGGCATCCACTTTCACTTCGTTTCCGCCAACGCCATAATTAAACATTGCCATATTATTGTTATTTTGAGATTTTTTATTTTGGTGTGAATCGTATTTATTAGCATCAAATAGCTGACCAATCCAATGTTTAAATTTAAAAAAAAACTGTAACATACAAAATTTTGTTAAGAATTTTCTTTAATATTTGACTTAAACAATTAAATATTAATCAAAAATCAACATTTTACGATATCACTAAGCTATGAAAAAATAAATAAAAAAACGCATCATTTCTGATGCGTTTCTCTTTTCTAACAATTTTTGGCTATTTACCAAATTTTTATTCTTTCTTCCGGAGCTTTATACATTTTGTCGCCCGGTTTGATATCAAAAGCTTTAATGAATGCATCCTGATTTACCAACGGACCAAAAGCCCTGAAAACACCCGGAGAATGCGGATCCGTTTTTACCTGATTGATCATATACTGATCAGTAGATTTTGTTCTCCATACTGTTGCCCAGCTCATAAAAAACCGCTGATCCTGTGTGAAACCGCTGATCAGTCCCGGATTTCCATGATCTTTAAGGTACATCTGAAGCGCATCATAAGCAACTGCCACGCCTCCAAGATCTCCGATATTTTCGCCGCTTGTAAATTTACCGTTTACAAAACTTCCTTTCACCGGTTCGTAGGCACTGTACTGTGCACCAAGCTGTGCCACTTTCGCATCAAAGTTTTTACGGTCTTCATCTGTCCACCAGTTATTAAGATTCCCGTCACCGTCAAATCTTGAACCGCTGTCATCGAATCCGTGGGAAATCTCATGACCGATTACGGCTCCGATTCCGCCGAAGTTTACTGCCGGATCGGCCTTCGGGTTATAGAAAGGAGGCTGAAGAATTGCTGCCGGGAAAACAATTTCGTTATTAGAACCGCTGTAATAGGCATTTACCGTTTGCGGAGTCATTCCCCATTCTGTTTTATCAACTGGTTTCCCGATTTTATCAAGACTTCTCTGATATTGCCATGCAGAAACATTCTGAAGATTAGAATATAGTGTAGCACCGGCTTTCGGAGATTCTACTTTCATTTGAGAATAATCTTTCCATTTATCCGGATAAGCAATTTTCACTGTGAATTTAGACAGTTTTTCCTGTGCTTTTACTTTTGTAGCCGGAGACATCCAGTCCATATCATTGATGTGTTGCTTAAAGGATTTCAGGATATAATCAATGTATGTTTCCATCTGAGCTTTGGATTCCGGGGTGAAATATTTTTCAACATACAATTTTCCAAAGGCTTCGCCTAAAACACCATTCACTAGGGAAAGGCCGCGCTTATTCATCGGGCGCTGTTCTTTTTGCCCCTGAAGATATTTTGAATAAAAATCAAATCTGATCTGTTCCAGATTTTCATCCAAATTGCTTGCATTTCCATTAATCAGATGATATTTCAGATAATCTTTTAACAGTGGAAGATTTTTCTGGGTAAGAAAAGAATCCATATTTTGATAATATTTCAGCTCTCCGATGATGACTCTGTCTGTGTTGACACCTGCATTCTTAAGATAAGTCTGAAGATTTACGTTTTTAACAAGAGCCGGAAGCTCGGAAACATTTTTCGGATTGTATCTTAGATTGGCATCTCTGTTCTGTTCCAGGGTTAATAAATAATTAGCCAGCTGTTTTTCAAAATCAACTACATTTTTTGCAGCTCCCTCAGAATTTTTATAACCTAAAACTCCGAACAATTTACCTACATAAGATTGATATTCTGCAAGTGTTTTGGTGTTGGCCTCATTTACTTTTTGATAATAATCTCTTCCCAGCCCAAGATCCGGACCGCCAAGATACACGGCATTCATTTTAGAATTTTTCAGATCTGCACCTACTCTCCAGCCATAAAATGAGTTATCACCCAACTTTGTGGCTTCAAGAAGATATTTCTGAAGGTCATTCAGGTTTTTAATGGCATCAATTTTAGCCAGATCCCCTTTTATGGGAGCCAGCCCTTCTGCATTTCTTTTATCCGTATCCATAAAAGAAGCATATAGATTCTGGATTTTTTCACCTTCAGAACCTGCAGAATATGATTCTGATAAGATTTTATTTAAAATATCTAAAGAAGCATCATCTACATTTTCTCTCAGTGCATTGAAAGATCCCCAGCTCGCTTTATCTGAAGGAATCTGAGTGGTTTTCACCCAGTTTCCGTTTACGTAGCTAAAAAAATCATCCTGCGGACGCACCGATTTATCCATGTATGCTAAATTGATTCCTTCTTCTTTCATCTCCTCTTTTTTCACCGGTTCTGCAGCAACCTCTCTCACTGTTTCGGGTTTCTGAGTATCTGCTGTTTTAGCCGTACCACACGAATTTAAAAATACAAACCCAGAAAAGGCAAGTATTCCGATATTTAGCTTTTTCATTAAAAATATTTTTTGATTGTACACAAACTTACCAAATATACATAATTTATTCATAAATGTTTATGGTTTGAAATGCAAAGTTGGTGAGAAGTAAAAATGTAAGAAGTGAGAAGTGAGAAGTAAGAGGTGAGAAGAGAGATCTTTAATAAAAAAACCGCTCATTGCTGAGCGGTTTCTATTTGAATAAAATATTTATTACCAGATTTTGATTCTTTCTTCCGGCCTTTTGTAAAGCTTGTCGCCTTCTTTCACGTCGAATGCTTTGTAGAATGCATCAACATTGGTAAGAGGTCCGAAACTTCTGAAATATCCAGGAGAGTGCGGGTCTGTTTTCACCTGATTGATCATGTATTTCTCGCTTGATAATGTTCTCCAAACGGTTGCCCAGCTCAGGAAGAATCTCTGATCCTGTGTGTAACCACTGATAGATCCAGGATTTCCTTTGTCTTTCAGATACATTTGTAATGCATCATAAGCAATATTTACCCCACCTAAGTCGGCGATGTTTTCACCATTGGTAAAGGTTCCGTTTACGAACGTTCCTTTTACCGGCTCATATTTATCGTATTGTGCAGCAAGAGCTTTTGTTGCTTTTTCAAAATTAGCTTTATCCTCCGGAGTCCACCAGTCTACAAGATTTCCGTCTGCATCGAACTGTGCTCCCGAGTCATCAAATCCGTGGCTCATTTCGTGACCGATCACAGCTCCGATTCCACCAAAATTAACAGCTGCATCTGCATTAGGATTAAAGAAAGGTGGCTGAAGAATGGCTGCCGGGAATACAATCTCGTTGTTTACAGGGTTGTAATAAGCATTCACCGTCTGCGGAGTCATTCCCCATTCTGATTTGTCAACAGGTTTTCCGATTTTAGCTAAATCTTTATTGTACTGCCATTCTGTAATATTCTGAAGGTTTGAATATAGATTTCCTCCTTTAGATTCCGGAATGATTGTTAACTTAGAATAATCTTTCCATTTATCCGGATAAGCAACTTTTACCGTGAATTTGTTTAATTTCTGCATTGCCTTTTCCTTTGTAGTAGAAGACATCCATGCTAAATTATTGATGTGTACGGCAAAACTTTTCTTCAGATAATCGATCAGTTCCACCATCTGGGCTTTAGCTTCTGCAGGGAAATATTTCTCAACATATAATTTCCCGAAAGCTTCTCCTAAAGTTCCGTTAATCAACTCATATCCTCTTTTGTTTAAAGCTCTCTGCTCCTGCTGACCTCTTAAGTATTTACCATAGAAAGCAAACCTCATGTCTCCCAGTTTTTCACTTAAATAAGAAGCGCTTCCGTTGATCATGTGGAATTTAAGATAATCTTTTATTACAGGAAGATTTTTCTCATTTACCAATTTATCGAAATCTTTACAATAACCGATTTCTCCGATGATTACTTTATCCGTATTTACGCCCACCGCTTTAAGATAAGCAGGAAGATCAACCCCTTTTACCAATGTCTTCAATTCAGCCATTGTTCTTGGGTTGTACTGTAGCGTATTGTCACGGCTCTGCTCATTGGTAAGATAGGTTTTAGCAATGCTTTTTTCGTATTCTACAATACTTTTTGCAGCTGCATCAGCATTTTTATATCCTAATTCTTTCAACATAGAAGCTACATATTTTGTGTATTCTGTAATAGCTTCCGTGTTTTTGTCATTCACTTTCTGATAGTAGTCTCTACCTAATCCAAGTGATGCATTTCCTAAATAAACGGCATTCATTTTAGAATCTTTCAGATCTGCATCCACTCCCCAACCGTACATAGTATTTTCACCTTCTTTCGTTACGGAAGTTAAATAATTTTGAAGATCTTTAAGATTTTTAATCGCGTCGATTTTGTTAATATTAGCCTGGATTGGCTTGATTCCGTCTGCATTTCTTTTCTGGATATTCATATAAGTTGCATACAGATCCTGGATTTTTCTACCTTCTGTTCCATCTGCAAATTTATCTTTCAAAAGAGAATTCAGAATAGTCATTGAATTATTGTCGGTATCTTCCGCCAGCTTGTTGAAACTTCCCCAAGTCGGCTTATCGGAAGGAATTTTAGCGGTTTTCATCCATGTTCCGCTCACATAGCTGTAAAAATCGTCCTGAGGACGTACTGATTTATCCATCAGGCTAAGGTCTAAGCCTTTATCTGTCGCCTGAGCGTTCACCATCTGTGAACATATTCCTCCTAATAAAAGCAGAGAAAGCGTTAATTTTTTCATTATAATTACAATTTATACAATAGGTATATTTTATTTACAATTTGTTACTTAAAAATTTACTATTTTTTAATAGTCCCGATTTATTTTTTAGAGCTTATTTTTCTGAAATTAAGATTGCTACCACATCCTGAATAACTTTCTGTGAAACGAAATGCATAAAATCAAATCTTTCCAGATGCGGCATGTATAATTTTGAAGTAACCGCCTGATTTCCTACTCTAATGGTGTAAAAAACTGTTCCCACTTCTTTTCCGTCCTCGCCTTTTCCAGGCCCGGCCACACCGGTTGTTGATAAAGCAATATCCGTATTAAATAATTTCTGACAACCTGCCGCCATTTCACCGGCAACCTGCTCGCTTACCACTGTAAATTCTTCTACCGTTTCTGATTTAACTTTCAAAATATCAATCTTTTTCTCCGTTGCATAAGAAACAATTCCACCCGGAAAATACGCTGAACTTCCCGAAACAGAAGTAATCATTTTGGCCAATTCTCCACCGGTGCAGCTTTCTGCTGTTGAAATTGTCAGTTTTCGTTCCGTTAAAATTTCCGCAAGAATTTTTTCAATTTTATCTTCGGAAGTTGCAATAACATGATCTTTAATCAAAGGCAACAATTTCTGTATTTCATCTTCCAACTGCTGCTGAAGGAATGTCTCATTTTCTCCGGTTGCAGTCAGCCTCAACTTTACCCTAGTCCCGACAGGGAGATAAGATAATGCTAAATTTCCAGGTAAAGCCAGTTCCCAGTCTTCTATCATATCTGCTAAGATACTTTCGGGAATTCCAACTACAGAAACAATTCTTGTGGTGATATAATTCAGGCTGAATTTTTCATGCAGATACGGTACAATCTGGTCTTTGATCAATGGTTTTACTTCATAAGGAACTCCGGGAAGACTGAAAAGCAGTTTGCCGTTTTCTTCCATCATCATACAGGGCGCAGTTCCGTAATGGTTCTGAAAAACTTTTGATTTGGTGGGAACAAATGCCTGCTCTCGATTTCTTTCAAGAATTTCCAGCCGGCCCCGCCTTTCCATATATGCTTTCAGATGATTAAATGTCACCTCATCCAGCGCAATTTCGTCATTAAAAAATTCTGCAATAGCCTTTTTGGTTTTATCATCCCGGGTTGGTCCCAAACCTCCTGTGGTAATGATAAGATCCCCGATTTGAAAAGCAGAATCAATGGCCTTTTTAATGGTTTCAATCTCATCTGAAATGGTAAGAATCTGAGAGGCTTTAATCCCTATATTTTTAAGTTCGGTTGCTATGAAATTAGAATTGGTGTCTACGGTGTTTCCGGATAGGATTTCGTCACCAATGGTAATCAGAACGGCATTTTTCATAAAATAATTGTCGAAAAAATTTCTACGCAAATGACGGAAAATTCTCTCTTCCGGGCAATATAAATTGATTTTTTCTATTTTTGACTGAAATTGTTTAAAACTATAATTATAAATATGTCTAAATACGACGATGCTTCATGGCATTACGGCAGCGATTTCCCTGAAGGGCTTCCTGAGAAAAACGGAGCCACCCACACCGGAATGTTCCTGAACTGGTGTATTCACAAGGATGTTATTTCTGATGAACTGAAAGAAGGCGCTGCTGAAGAAATTAAAAAATTGAAACGCCGAGAAATTACGGGAGCAGAATTTCTTATGGAGGTAATGGATGGAAAATTCTCAGAATATGACCTGAATGCTATGGGAAATGCTTTTGCACAGGACTATTATAAAGATGAAACTGATTTTGGCAACCGTTTCAGCTCATTTGCTGATGATTATGTTAATCTTTTTGACACCAAAGCAGAAGAAAATGATTATGAATATGAAACATTCTATCATATTGAAGATACTTACGAAAACTATGATCTGATGAAACAGATTGTTGATTACCGCTTTGATGAATGGAAGGAATATAAAAATCTGAATTAATAAAAACCTCGCAGGTTTGAAACCTGTGAGGTTTATATTTTAAAATTTATCATAATTAATTGTGCTTAACCCAGATTAATTCATCGGTCTTATAGCCTACTCTTTTTGCTTTTTCCAGGAATCGCTGTCTTATACTTTCCGGAAGTTCTTTGGTGCGGGAAAGAATCCAGAGATATTTTAAATTGTTCCCCATGACTAAGGCATACTGGTAATTATCATCAATATCTACCACGTTGTAACCTGCCCAAATGGGTTTAAAGAAAGAAACTTTTAAACGGGCTTCCGTTTCTTTATTCACGAATCGGGCTTCTCCTACAGACTGTTTCCATTCTTTTTTCACGTAATTGTAGCCTTTATTGTCTACTTTAATCGTTCCGTCCTGATTTTTGGAATAGGTTGCGGTAACATTATCCATATCTTTTTCAAATTTATAATCGAAACGTGCAATTTCGTACCAGGTTCCAAGATATCTGTCGGCGTTGAAATTCTGAACTGCTGTGGCGCCTTTCGGAATTCCCACAGAGCATGAACTTAAAACAAGAAGTCCTAAAACACCTAAAGAAAAGGGGATTGCAATTTTCTGAAAAGTCTTCATAATAGATTTTTTTGTGGTATCCTAAATTCTTCAAAAATGATGCCTGAACGAGATTAATTTCCTCCCGGAAATTGTACTTATGCCATAGATTGTTGCAGCCCGACTTGAGCGGAGCTCTTTTTGTGAAACAAAAAAGCGGGAGCGGAAGGCGGAAAAAGCTGCCCAAAAATTAAGAAAAAACTTTCAGGAAATTATCTTTAAAACTTCCGGAAATTTCAATTTCGGTATTGTCGGAAAGTGTTGCTGTACCGCTTTTGTGATAAGATTTCACAAAATTAATATTGATAATATGGGAACGGTGAACCCTTACAAAAGGATGTTCCAGCAGATCATCGAAATGCTTCAGAAACCGGCACACCATTTTTTTGGAGCCATCCGTAAGAAACACCTGCGTAAAATTTCCATCTGCCTGAAGCCTTAGAATATCCTCCGTTTTCACCACATCAAATCCCTGCAATGTCGGGAGAATCAGCTGTTGCTTTTCGGGTTTTAACTTTAAGTTTTCAAGGAGAATTTTATTCCGGTTGAAATCTTCTTTCTTCTCAATGCTTTCTGCCACTTTGTTGACTGCCAGAATTAACTCCTGAATATCGATCGGTTTTAAAATATAATAACTCGCCGATTTATTAAGTGCCTGCAGCGAGTATTGTGAAAAAGCTGTGATGAAAATTGTCTCGTAGGAAAAATCTTTCGTTGCTTCCAACACATCAAAAGCATTTCCGAAAGGCATTTCCACATCCAGAAAAACCAGTTGTGGCTGCTTTTCGGCAATGAGCGGAACCGCTTGCTTAATATTTTCCGCTTCACCCAAAATCTCTACCTGCGGACAATATTTGTTGAGGTAATTCCTCAAAACTTCTCTTGCGATCACTTCATCGTCTACGATGACGGCTTTTATTTTCATTTGTTCACCAATTTATATCTGATTTCCACAAGAACGCCCTGTGTATTTTGTTTATCTGTAATATTGCACTGAATTTCCTGATGATAGAGATCATTCAGCAGAGCAATTCTTTCCAGAGTATTTTTCATTCCGCGGCCTTTTCTTGCTTTCTGATGTTCTGTTTTTTGTTTTTTGCTTTCTTCAATCCCGATGCCATTGTCTTCAACAGTAATTTTTAAATATTGATTGTCTTTTTCAAAATTCAGCTTTAAAAATCCTTTTGTGGTTCTGTAACGAAGTCCGTGCCAGATGGCGTTCTCAAGAAACGGCTGCACCAGCATTCCGGGAACTTTCAGGCTTTGGGTATTGAGGCTTTCATCCACTTCAATTTCATAATCGAATTTATCTGAAAAACGTGTTTTTTCTAACGCAAGATAGTTCTGAAGCAGATCCAGTTCCTGCTGAAACGGGATAAAATCTTCGGTGGAATTTTCCATCACGCCGCGCATCAGCTTCGAGAATTTGGTTAAATATTGATTGGCTTCCAGTTCATTGTTCGTGGCAATGAAATGATTAACCGAATTTAAGCTGTTAAAGATAAAATGCGGATTCATCTCACGGCGCAGCGACTGCAATGCAATTTTCTTATTTTTTATCTGAACTTTTTTTAGGGTCCTGAAAATAAAGATGATGAGTGCGGATAAAACCAGTAAAACTCCGATTAAACTGTAATTGAATACATTTTTCTTGCGAATAAGTTCATCTTTCAGCTGTTTTTCTTTTTCCAGCTGGGCAATCCGCTGTTCTGTGTCTTCCAGGATTTTCTCATCAGCAAGGCTTTTATCTTTTGACACCAGATCCGGCAGTTTTCCTAAAAAATCTCTGTAGAGCCGTACAGAAGCATCGGTATTTTCAGACATATTGTAGAGGCTGTCGAGTTTTTTCACACTTTTCTGTGCTTCAAGCGTATGCCCTTTTTCCAAAGCGATTCCGTACGATTTTTTTAACAGATTGATGGCTTCCCCGATATCATCTTTTTTAATATAAATATCTGCCAGCTCCTGAATCTGCTCTACTTCCTTTTTAGAATTATCTTTAACAAAATCCTCTTTTAAAACGGTTTTTTTGGCTTCGATGGCTTTGTCGTAGTTTTTATTTTCAACATAAAAGTCCGTTAATTTCTGATTAATTTCCAATGCCTGTTGCGGCGCTTCCTTTTTAGAAATTTTATAAGCATTCTTGAGGTTTGCTTCCGCTTTAGGAATATCATTCTGTTGAATATTCACATCTGCCATCTGGCTGTAACTTGCAGCCAGATCTCCTTTATCATTATCTTTTTCATTAAGCTGAATATTGTTCTGAATCGCCTCTTCCTTCGCTTCGGGAGAATTGACGGAAAGCCTGGTAACATCATTGGTATTAAGTGCCCGGTTTTTTTGAGGAGCAACTTCTGCAGCGCGGCTGTAATTGCTGATTGCCGGTGTTATTTTATTCTGCTTTTCCTGGGACTGGGCCAGTTTCCGGCTGGCTTTTTCAATATTCGGTTTATCATTCAGTTTTTCGTAGATGTTTTTTGCTTTGGTGTAATATTCTTCGCTTTTCCTGAAGTTTCCGTCATTAAAAAAAGTCTCACCGATATTGTAATAAGAATCTGCCTGCGCGGATTCATCTTTTGTATCCACCGCTTTTTTTAGCCTTTTGCTCTGCACCTGAACATCTTCCACAACCCTGCTCTGGGAATATGCCGTATTCCCGAAAGCCATTACAAAAAAAAGTACAAAAAGCTTTATCATTTTCATAAAACAAAGATATACATATATATAGTCCGGCAAAAACTATTCACCAAGTGAAATTCGCTATTCACCAAGTTTAGTATTTTCTGCAGAATTTACAGGATTAAGTTTGCAGTATAATTCAAATATAAACATCATGAAAAATTTATCCATCTTCAACAAAAGCACCCTAATTTGCCTTTTCTCTTCGATATTTATCTTTAATATCTCAAAAGCGCAGTTCGGAGTTTCGTCAGGTTCTGTTTCACATACCGTAAGCAACGGACTTTCGAGTGCAAATGAGCGTGGATTTCTTAATGAAAACACGATAATCGTGGAAGATTTTATGAACTACCACAAACATCAGATTAAAATTCCAAAGAAAAATGAAGTGGCATTGAGCATTGATTATGACAATACCATTCTTAACTCAGACGACAGTTTTTTACTTCAAATCGGTCTTGCAACACAAAATGTTTCAGACAGGCAACATTCAAACAAAGTAAATGTTTCTCTGGTTATCGACAATAGCGGCTCTATGGGTGGCGGTAAACTTGATAAAGTAAAAAATGCACTTAAAGTTTTTGTAAAAGGATTAAAACCTGAAGATATCATTTCAATTATAAAATTTGATGATACGGCCAATCTGGTTTTAAAATCATCAAAAATAAAAGATGTTGCCGGAAATCTGGATCCGATTATCGAAAGTATTTATCCGGCAGGCTCCACCAATATTCATTCGGGGATGATGATGGGATATTCGGAAGCACAAAAACACAATACTAAAGACTACAACAGTAAAGTAATTCTTCTTACCGACGGAATGACGAATTCAGGAATCACAGATCCTGAGACGATTTTAAGACAATCAAAAGAATTCAACGATAAAGGCATTGACATCAGCACCATCGGAGTCGGACAGCAGCTGGATTTTGATTTATTACGGAGAATTGCAACGTACGGAAGAGGTTCCAATTATTTTATAGGAGATGCTGAAAAAGATATTCAAAAAACATTTAAGGACGAATTAGAAAGCCTTTTATATAATATTGGGAAAAAGCCGAAACTAACGATCAACCTTCCTGAAGGCATGAGAATCAATAAATTTTACGGATATCAGCCTACTTATATTTCCAATCATCAGATTGAAGTAGAACTTGAAAATCTGGATTGCGGACAAACCCAAATTTTCCTGATGGAAGTTGAAAAAAATGACTTGGAAAGCTCTTTAATTTCAGCTTCATTGGTTTATGAAAAGAATGATAAAATAAAAAATATTTCGTCAAAAAAAGAATATGATGCAATGACGGAAACAACGCAACAGGAGTTAAAGAAAAATTTTCAGATTGCTAAAATGGCTACGGAACTCAAAAAAGCAGCGAAGGATTTTTCACAGACGAATATCGGAAATACCAGAAAATCCATGCAGGGCATCATCAATTATTATCAGTCGTTCTGCGATAAAAAAGACGAAGACCTGAGGAGAATTTATGATATTGCATTAAAATATTCACCTAGACAAAATACAAGGTCTTATGAGTAAACCTTTCAGGCTATATCAATTCTTTATCACATTTTATATGAAAAAATGGTAACATGAAAATTGAAATTCCGTTAACAGTCAACCATTTAGCATTTATTACATTTGTTAAAACCAAACATAACTATGAAAAAACAGCTTTACATTTTTCTTTTGCCTGTATTATTCCTGCAGAGTTGTTCGTTTCTTGAACAAAACAACTTCATTGAAACCAAGATCATTTCCAGCGATCTCAATGAAAAAATTGTTTACAAGTTTTATCAGACCGGGCTTCATGATTACAAAGTAGATTTTTACTCGGTGGATAAGTCCGGTTCTACCAAACTTTTTGAACATGATCTCGACGATGCGTTTACAACTTTCGAAACGTATACTATTTCAGAAAATGACGATGAACTCATTATCCGCACCAAACTTTTTTGTGAAGTAAAAAAACTCGTCACCCGAAACGGAAAATCAATTGTTCTTACCAACAGATAAACAGTTCTTCTCAGGACTGTTTTTTTATTTGAAGCTAATCCCGCTTTTCACTGTATCTTTTTGGTTACGGCTTCCGCTTCGCTCCAGCCGCAACCAAAAAGGATGTCGTTGCAATCGGGGCTAGAGTTACAGTCATTCATTTTAAACAATTCCCCAACTCACCAAGTCAAACCTTCATTTCACCAAGTCTCGCGATTTTCAGTTTTAAATCTGGGTAATTTTACTTCAGAAGTTTAAAATTAAAAAAAAGAAATTATGAAACTGAGACATTTTTTACTGATCGGATTATTCTTTATAACAGGACTGATCAACGCACAGGAAACAAAGAAAAATTTCATTGAAGTAACCGGAATTGCAGAAATGGAAGTGGAGCCGGATGAAATTATTTTCAATGTAGGAATTAAAGGTGATAACAAAAACCAGCTTGCCGACAATGAAAAACAGTTGTTTGAAATTCTTAAAAGCAACGGGGTAAAAAACGAAGACATCAAATTCAAATCGATGTACCAGAATATCTATTCCAAAACGAAAATTTTCACCAAAAATCTTCAGTTTAAAGTAACCAAGAAAACCGATATGGCAAATCTTTTTGAAAACCTCAACCAAAAATGGATTACCAGCATCAATATCGATGAGATCAGGAATACAAAAATTGCAGATTACAGAAAAACCGTTAAAATAAACGCTTTAAAAGCTGCGAAAGAAAAAGCAGACTACCTGTTGGAGAGCATGGCAAAAAAAACAGGAAATCCTCTTGAGATCGTGGAAATCGAAGACTATACCAGCGATACGGTATTGCCGATGAATTTCAGAGCGAAAACGGCAAATATCCAGCTGGAAGCTGCCGATGCCAATGTTGATTATTCATTCGACAATATTGATAATATCAAGCTGAAATACAGCATTAAAACAAAATACGAAATTCTTTAAAAACAGAAAATCATGACAACTTTCAAAATTTTAACACTGACGATAGGAACTTTAGCTCTTTTGAGTGCACAGAATTCCGGGGAATACTTAATGTGCAGCAAAGGCAGACGGGTTGCTCCTACTGAAAAAAGATTGGCTGTAATTAAGCCTTCAAAAATTGCAGCTAAGGAAAATAAAATTCAGGTAGCTCTTCTTCTGGACACTTCCAACAGTATGGACGGACTGATTGACCAGGCAAAATCAAGGCTCTGGAATATCGTGAATACATTAACGACTTTAAAGTACAATGGAAAAGCGCCGGAAGTGGAAATCGCATTGTACGAATACGGAAATGACGGAATTACTGATGAAAATTACATCCGTCAGGTCACTCCTCTCACCCAGGACCTGGATCTGGTTTCTGAAAAGCTTTTTGCCTTGAGAACCAACGGCGGAAATGAATTTTGCGGAGCGGTAATCCGGGATGCTTCGATGAACCTGAGATGGGACAGCAATGAAAAAAGCATGAAGCTGATCTATATCGCCGGAAACGAACCGTTCGATCAGGGAAAAGTCAGCTATAAAAATGTAATTCCGGATGCAAAAAGGAAAAATATTTACACCAACACTATTTTTTGTGGAAACCGGGATGAAGGAATCCGTACTTTCTGGCAAAACGGAGCATCACTGGGAGATGGCAGATATTTCAATATCGACAGCAATCAGAAGGTCATTTATATTGAAACTCCTTATGACGTAAGAATTTCTGAGTGTAATGCAAAACTGAATGATACCTATATCTATTACGGAAGCCACGGTTCAGAATTCAAGAGCAAACAGATGCTTCAGGATAAAAATGCGGAAATACAGTCCGCTTCAAATGCAGTAGAAAGAACAGTTGCCAAGTCTAAGAAAAACGCTTACAAAAATGATCATTGGGATTTGGTAGACCGCGTGGAAAAAGACAAAGATTTTATATCAGAAGTAAAAGAATCTGAGCTCCCGGCAGAACTGAAAGGAAAAAGTAAGGAAGAAGTTAAAAAAGCAGTTGTTCAAAAGTCCGCTGAACGGGAAAAAATTCAGAAAGAGATTGAAGAACTTTCAAAAAAACGTCAGGAATATATTGACAAAGAAATGAAAAAACGTGGAAATGCTGATGCCGACGATTTAGGGAAAGCAATTGAAAGTTCCGTTATAGCACTGGCAAAGAAAAACGGATATCGCATTTAATGAATTTTATTTTCCTGTAAAAATTCCAAAGATCTTAATATCCAAAGTGATAATCAACAATATGAATCATAGTTCGTAAGATGTGACGAATGAAAGTCGCTGTATATTTTGTGTTAGGCCGCGGCTGATAGCCGCGGCCTTTTGTTTTTCCGGCGGCTTCGCCGCCGGAAAAACATCTTAAGATGTAAATTAAACTTTAAACAATTAAATGCTTTATTAACCCAATATTAAATATTGGTTTACTTTTTGTTATCAACCTAAAACTAAACCACAATAAATATTACAATATGATAACGATTATTCCAGAAGCTCCGGAGAATGTTGCGGCTTTCAATGCAACGGGAGAAGTAACAAAAGAAGATTTTGAAAACCTGGTAATCCCAAGAGTAAAGCAAAAGGTCGATCAATTTAATGAACTGAATTACCTATTGTACCTGGATACAGATCTGGATAATTTTACCATGGGGGCCTGGCTGCAGGATGCGCTTTTAGGATTAAAAAACTTAACAAAGTGGAACAGAACCGCTATTGTTACGGACAAAGAAGGAGTGCAGAATTTCACGGACATTTTCAGTGTATTGATGCCGGGAGAGTTTAAATCTTTCCCTAAAGGAAACCTTTACAATGCCCTTTACTGGTGTAAAAACGGTAATGAAGTCGAAGCGTAATAAGCTTATTATAAAAACAACAGAAAGACCATCTTTTTAAGATGGTCTTTTTATTTATTATTTTTCACATGAAACACAATCCGCTATTGTTTGCTGATTTTCTGATGCATAAAGATATTTGTACCGTACACTAATGATAAGCCCTATCAGCGTCATCCCAACTCCCACCAGTGAAGGATAATTGAAGGCATAGCCTTTTTCCAAAGGAATCCCTCCAAGAAATGCTCCCATGGCATTGGCAATATTGAAGGCCGCCTGCATAAATGCAGCTGCCATCATTTCACTTTTCGGTGCGGCTTTCATCATCATGATATTAATCGGTGCGGCTACAGACATAGACAATGCTCCGCATATAAAAGTAAGAGTAAGCGAAACGTTACGGTATTCCGATAAGAAAAATACACCGGCCAAAGAAATCATCATTAAAAACAACAGCAAAGAACATGTTTTTTCGGGACTTAGCCTATCGGATAAATATCCTCCGGCCAGATTTCCGACCACCATCCCGGCTCCGGCCAAAATCATTACGTAAGCCATATAACCTTCCGGTATTCCTGAAACAATCGTCATAAGCGGCGTAATATAGCTGAACCAGGTAAACAGTCCGCCAAAACCAATCGCCGTAATCATTAAAACCAGCCAGGCTTGTCTTTTTTTAAGGAACTTTAATTCTTCCATAAAATGGGTCTCCTTATCAGACTTTACGTCCGGAAGCCATAGTTTCAGAAACAAAAGAGCCAGCAAACCAATTACCGACACAATGGCAAAATACCATCTCCAGTGAAAGCTATGGCCAATATAGGTTACAAAGGGCACCATAGCAAGATTGGCAATGGTGAGTCCTGTAAACATCAATGAAATATTGAATGCCTCTTTTCCTTTGGCAGCCATTCTTGCCGCAACTACGGTTCCCACTCCGAAAAACGCACCATGGGGAAGCCCCGAAAGAAAACGGATCATCATCATGGTAGTATAGTCTGGTGCTATAGCTGAGAGTGCATTAAATAATGTGAAAATTACCATTAATGCCATCAGTACTTTTTTAGGAGAAAATTTAACCGAATATCCAATGAGAATTGGTGCTCCCACCACTACTCCAAATGCATAAGCAGAAATGAGATGCCCTGCTTCAGGAATACTGATCTGTAAGCTTTTTGCCATATCCGGAAGCAGTCCCATAATCGTAAACTCCGTTGTCCCGATTCCCAATCCTCCAATGGCGAGAGGTATTATTTTTTTATCTAATTTCATTATCTTTTCTTTAAACGTGCAAAATTCGGCACAAATAATCATTTATGCATTAACCAAAATGACATAAAGTTCTTCTATATTAACCTATTGATATCAAATACTAAATATGATTTTTTTATAAGAATAAAGTTGATTCCGAATTAATTTTAATTATGCCGGGGAATCCTTTTTAATTGTACACCGTTTAAGCTTAGTTATTGAAGATATATGTATTGCTGAAGAATTGAATTATAAGCAGGAATAATAAATGGTCAAAAAAATCGCTTCAAAACTGAAGCGATATATGTTTAATGAATGTGTTTTTCTGCGTGATAAGAACTTCTCACCAACGGTGAACTTTCCACATGCCTGAATCCCAAGCTTCTTGCAAAATCTCCAAATTCATCAAACTCTTCAGGAGTAATGAATTTTTTTACAGGAAGATGTTTCTTGGTCGGCTGCAGATATTGTCCTAATGTAATGACATCTACATTTGCATTTCTGATGTCTTCAATGGTCTGAAAAACCTCATCTTTAGTCTCTCCTAAGCCGAGCATTACCCCGGTTTTGGTTCTTCGCTGGCCGGCTTCTTTCAGATATCTCAGGACATCAAGACTTCTTTCATATTTTGCCTGAATTCTTACTTCTCTGGTAAGACGCTTTACCGTTTCCATATTATGGGAAATTACTTCAGGAGCAACATCAACCAGGCGGTCAATATGTTTTGTGATCCCCTGAAAATCCGGAATCAGTGTTTCCATAGTAGTTCCCGGAGAAATTCTTCTTACGGCATTTACGGTTTCCGCCCAAAGAATGGACCCCATATCTTTCAGATCATCACGGTCTACCGAAGTAAGTACAGCATGTTTGATCTTCATTAATTTGATGGAGCGGGCAACTTTTTCAGGTTCGTCCCAATTTACATCAAGCGGTTTTCCGGTTTTCACTCCGCAAAATCCGCAGCTTCTCGTACAGATATTCCCGAGGATCATGAAGGTTGCCGTACCTTCGCCCCAACATTCACCCATATTCGGGCAGCTTCCGCTCTGACAAATTGTATTTAATTTATATTTATCAACCAAAGTTCTCAGCTCTCTGTAATTCTTACCGGTAGGAAGTTTTACACGGATCCATTTTGGTTTCTGAACGGTTGTATTTTGAATTAAATCCTCCATGTATATCTCAAATTGAAGGTTCAAAGTTAGTGATTTTTTTATCGAAACAATCAAAGACAGAGATTGATGAAACATATAATTTTGTAATTTTAAATATAATTATCATCTCATGAAATCTATCTTATGCTTTTTAACGGTAACATTAAATATATTGTGTTTTGCTCAAAAAGAATTTCAGCCGCAAGGTGCTACAGTTATTGAAACGGTTAACGGAGACCTTGATGGTGACCATATTCCTGAAAAAGTGATTGTTTACAATACAAAAGATACCACTGATTTTGGCAACTTCCGTGAAATCCAGATATTAAAGAGAGTAAATCAAAAATGGACAATCCTAGAAAAGTCAAGGAATGCTATTCTAAAAAGTAAGGATGGCGGTATGATGGGCGATCCCTATCAGAGCACCGAAATTAAAAATGGAATTTTAATGATTACCCAGGCCGGAGGAAGCAGCTGGAAATGGGGCTATACGGACAAGTATCGATTCCAGAACGGGCACTTTGAGCTGATCGGATATTCATCCGACAGTGGAAAGCCTGAAGAATACTGGATCGACGTTGACTTTAACCTGTCCACAGGACAACTTATTTTTGAAAAAGAAGTTGAAAATACTGAAGAATATGGAAATTCAAAAAGTGAAATTTTCATTAAAAAAGGGATGAAAATTAATCTGCAAAACAGGAATCAGGAAAAACGAAGAGAAATTTTACTTCCAAAGACAAAAGAGAAAGTTTATTTGTGATTATGAAAAGGGAATTATTCGATTTTGAGATTAAGCATTATTTAGATTCTACAGATGACAGTCTGAACGAATAATTTTATACCGTTAATTATCTTCAAATTCATTGTTTTTTAACAATTCGGCCAATACTTTTTTCGCGCGCATTACCCGGACCTTGGTATTGGCAACAGATATACCGAGTTCCTCTGCTATTTCTTTAATGCTTTTTTCCTCAAAAAACCGTAGCTTGATGATATCCTGGTAATTGGCATCCAGCGATTCAATAGTCTTAATGATTTTTTTCTGTTCTTCTTCAGAGATCATCAACTCTTCCGGAGATTTTGCATATTGATTTTTTACTTCTTCAAGATTTTCGGTAGGATCCTGATTTTCCCTGCTTTTTCTTCTCCAGAAATCGATGATGGTATTCTGAGCAATGGTAAGCACCCATGTTTTAAACTGAAAGTGAGGATCATACATATCAAGCTTTGACAATACTTTTGAAAAAACATTGACTGTTATTTCGTCTGCATCGTTTTCATCATGAACTTTTTTCATTATAAAAGAAAAAACATCAACCCAGAAAATGTTGATGAGCCTGGTCTGCGCCTTCTGGTCTTTTTCCTTTGCTTTTGTAATAAGCTGGAATAATTGTTCTTCGTTCATTATAAACAAATATACCGATTTTGGCTAAAAATACAAAGCACGGCATCCATGAATTTCGTTCCAGTAATTGTATTTCCGACTGGAGTCTAGCCCTGATCGCAGCAATTGTCTGAGCTCATTTTTTTCTTTCGGCGCGGCAGCTTCGCTGCCGCGCCGAAAGAAAAAAATAGCGAGTGCGGAGAGCAGGAAAAAGCTCCTAAAAAAGAAATTAAAAGTTTAGATAATTATAAATGACAAATTCTTCCCTTCGCCTTATTTCCCTGAAATGATTATCTTTGCACCTAAATTTTAAAGTTAAAAATAATGAACTCTTTTATTGAAGAATTGAAATGGCGCGGTCTTTTTGCAGACATGATGCCCGGAACGGATGAACAACTGAATAAGGAAATGACAACAGCCTATATCGGTTTTGATCCTACTGCGGATTCTTTACATATTGGAAGTCTTATTCAGATAAAAATTCTTGCCCACTTTCAACAGCACGGTCATAAGCCCATTGCTTTGGTAGGAGGTGCTACAGGAATGATTGGAGATCCTTCGGGAAAATCTTCAGAAAGAAATCTTTTGGATGAGGAAACACTTCTTCATTATGTAGACTGCCTGAAAAATCAGCTGTCAAGATTTCTTGACTTCTCAGGAAGTGAGCCTAATAAAGCTGAGCTTGTCAATAATTATGACTGGATGAAGAATATTTCTTTCCTTGATTTTGCAAAAAATGTGGGAAAAAATATTACCGTCAATTATATGATGGCCAAAGATTCCGTGAAAAAAAGATTTTCGGGGGAAGCCGGAGCAGAAGGAATGAGTTTTACGGAATTTACGTACCAGCTGATCCAGGGGTATGATTTTCTGCATTTGTACCAGAATAACAATGTGAAACTTCAGATGGGAGGTTCCGACCAGTGGGGAAATATCACTACCGGAACGGAACTGATCCGCAGAAAAGCACAGGGCGAAGCGTTTGCATTAACGGTTCCTTTGATCACCAAAGCCGACGGTTCCAAATTCGGTAAATCCGAAAGCGGAGAAAACTACTGGCTGGATAAAAAGAAAACTTCTCCTTACAAATTCTACCAGTTCTGGCTGAATGCGACGGATGATGATGCTGAACGATTCATTAAATTCTATACATTCCTGGGACAAGAGGAAATAGAATCCCTAATTGAGGAACATAAAACTGTAGAACATGAGAAAAAGCTTCAGAAAAAGCTTGCAGAAGAAGTTACGGTATGGGTTCATGGAAGAGAAGAATATGAAAAAGCTTTGAGAGCTTCTGAAATTTTATTCAGTAAAGGAATGGATGATATGAATGAGGAAATTTTTGAGGAAATTTTTGATGGAATTCCTAACGCTGAAATGCAAAAAGCTAATATTATAGGTTTAAATATAGTTGATTTGCTTTCTGAATCAAAATTTTTAAAATCTAAAAGCGAAGCCCAAAGAGAATTAAAAGGAAATGCAATCTCTGTAAATAAACAAAAAGTAAATGCATCTTTTGCTATTAGTGAAAACGACTTTGTTGATGGTAAATTCCTTCTCTTGCAAAAAGGTAAAAGAAATCAGTTTATTGTAAAAGCGATTTAATTTATTTCTTATAAAAAAGATTCGGGCGCGGGATTTTCAATCCCGCGCCCGAATCTTTTTTATGTCAAGCTTGATATTTCAGATTTACTCATAAAAAAAGACCGCCTAAGCAGTCTTATATATTATTAATATTATATTCTTATAATTCTAAAAAGCTGTAATATGTAGAAGCATTTTTCTCTCCAGATCCTACTACTTTTTTCGTTTTTGCAAGTTCTCCGTCAACGTAAATATTTACGATCAATTCTGAATCTGCATAAGGAAGAACTGCATTAGCTGCAATGCTTACCTGAGACTGACTTGAGCTTACAAATTGGTCTCCTGATGACCAGACTAATCCTGTTGGGTTAAAAGTTGTCTGAGGACTTGTTCCTATCTGGGTAACAACCGCTTTAAAATTCACAGTAGGAGGTGTTGTAGGAGGAGGAGTTGGTCCTTTTACATTTATTTTTGCCTCAAGCTGAATAATATGATCCGTGAACTCGTCTTCGTCATCATCTTTACAAGAGTTAAGAACAGAAATTACCGAAAATAGTACGGCGAATAAAAAAGAAAGCTTTAGTAAACTTTTTGATTTGTAAAATTGCTTCATTTTTTCCAAATAGATTTTTAATGTTTCAAATATAGGTTTTTTATCAATATAAAAATAGGTTTCGTGAAAATTTTCCAATAAAAATTTCTAAAAAATATCGATTTAATAAATCTTATTTGTAATATAAAGACAGTTTGTCATTCCATTTAAGATGGTCTCATTTTTACTTTATGAAATGATCATTAAACCTTTATTAATTATCTTTGCCCAATGAATTTAGATTATATTGTAAGAGAGCCGGAACATATCACTTCAGAAACAACGATCCTTTTTATGCTTCACGGATACGGAAGCAATGAACAGGATCTCTTCAGCTTTCGGGAAACCCTTCCAGCAGACTGGATTATCGTAAGCTTCAGAGCTCCTAAACCAACACAGTTTGAGGGATATTCATGGTATGATATCGATTTTAATAATCCTGAACACTTTGTAGATGTTCAACAGGCAACAGAATCCCTAAACAGTATTTTGGAAAGCATTCTGAATATCATCAACCGTTACGGCATTACGAACGGAAAAACACACCTCTGCGGTTTTAGTCAGGGTGGGATTCTATGCTATGCACTTGCCCTGAAATATCCTGAAATGTTTAATCTGATTGCATGCTTAAGCAGTTATCCTGAAGAAAAACTGCTGGATAATATTGTGAAAGACAAGAAAAAACTTGAAAAACTTCGCTTCTTTATTTCTCATGGAACAGACGATGCTATCATTCCGCTGGATTGGGGAAGAAAGGCTGCCGATCTACTGTATGACCTCGGATGCTACTTTTCGTTCAGGGAATATATGAGCGGTCACGGAGTAAACCAGAAAAACTATATGGATCTTATGGACTTTTTCTCGAAATAATTTTACAATTATTCATCCTTTTTTTTAATTGTTTAAAAATATTCAGGCGTTCTCTTCTATTGAGAATGCTTTTTTTATTAAAATTCAGATAAAATGATTAAATTCAATACATGAAACTGATTTACTTTTTCTGGATTTTTTTCTTAAGTATTTTTATTAATGCCCAGAATTCTTTTGAACTCAGGGATGCAAAAAAAACAGTTATTCCATTTAAATTTATCAACAATCTGATATTCATCCCGGTTAATATTAACGGTGCAGAGCTTACATTTTTGCTTGATACAGGAGTCGCTGAAACATCCATTTTCAGTCTGGAAAATAAAGAGCTAAAACTTATAAACGTTGAAAAAATAAAGTTTTCGGGATTAGGGGGTGAAAGAAGTATTGACGGATTCCGGTCGGAGAATAATTTTGGGAAAATCGGAAAAAATTTCGTGAATGATTCCATGACCGTATATATCATCACAGATCAGGATTTCAATATTTCTTCCCATGTAGGAATTCCTGTGAACGGAATCATCGGTTATCATTTTTTTAAGAATCATCCGGTGGTTATTGACTATATGTCTAAAAAGCTTACCATTTATAATGATACAGATCTGTTCAGAAAAAAGATAAAAAGTTTCAGTGAATCAGATATAAGTATTGAAAAAAATAAACCTTACATTTTTGCTGATGTGGAAATGACCAGGGAAAAGAAAAGTTCAAAACTTCTTATTGATCTGGGGAACAGTGATCCGATATGGCTTTTCCCCAAACTCATAAAAGATTTTGTGTATAACAGACCCAATATTGACGATTTTTTGGGAAGAGGTTTTAATGGTGACATCTATGGAAAAAGAAGCCGTATTCATAATCTCTATTTAGGCAAATTTAAATTTGAAAAACCGCTTACGGCAATGCCCGACGAATATTCCATACAACACGTAAGCCTTGTTGAAAACAGGAAAGGTTCTGTAGGTGGAGATATTATGAGACGTTTTACCGTAGCCCTGGACTATGCCCATGAGAAAATATACCTCAAAAAAAACCGCAATTTTTATGATCCTTTTCATTTCAATATGAGCGGCCTTGATTTTAAACAGGATGGAATGGAATGGACAAAAGATATTGTAAATCTTCCCACGAAAAGCCAAAGCAAATCTTCAGGTGGCACAGAAATATTCAGCAGCAGCGTGCAGTATAATTTTATTCTTAAACCCATCTTCTCAATTGCGGGGGTGCGGAAAGATTCTCCCGGAGCAAAAGCAGGATTGCAGAAAGATGACCGGCTCATTACTATAAATGGCAAGAAAACTGCAGATATGACTTTACAAAAGATTTTAGAACTCATGAAGTCTGAAGAAGGCCGTACCATAGAAATGGTTATTGAACGAAAAAACAGAAAAATGTCTCTTCGTTTTACTTTGGAAGACCCTATACCTTATCAGGAATAATATGAAAACAGAAGAAACAACCATAGACAAAATAAGAACCAGACCGCGTTTTAAGATGTTTACCGATCTTACTAAAGAGGAATATGCAGAAAATCTTAAAAAATATCTGGCAGAACATACAGACGAATTTTCCGGGAATATCAACAAAGAAGTAGCGACAATTTGTGTAAAAACCGAAGATGAAGGCTATTGGAAACCCAGATTATCGTTACGGATAGAAATTGAGGAAGATGAGACGACAATACGAGGTATCTTTGGCCCAAGTTCGGCCGTCTGGACGTTTTTTATGTTCCTCTATTTTTCTTTTTCGATTCTTTGGATGGTCTTTTTTTCCATGTACTATGTAGAAAAGCAAATTAACAGCCATGATTTTCCATGGGCACTTAACGCTTCATTTGTAATGCTGATATTTATTGCTATTACGTATGCCGCAGCAAGGTTCGGGCAACATAAAGCTAAAGATGAAATGCTGAAACTCAGAAGATTTGCCGAAGAATCTACTTTACAATTTGAAAAAATAAATTAAAAGCAAAACCGAAAATCAGAAACAAAGTTAAACCTTATAAAAACACTGTTTCCGGCATCCTTTAAAAAAGCTGCGCAGGTTTAATGTGAAAGGTGCTTAGCTTTTGATTAAAAGGTGCGCAGGTTTTACATTAAACCTGCGCACCTTTTGTAATACTTCAAAGCATCAGCTTCTTGCATTGAAAATATTGAGTAAAAATTTAATCCGAGTTATCTAAGGTTCAACAGTTTTTGTGGTTTGTGGCATTTGCTCCAAAACCGCTTTCGCCGCTTTTATTGAATCTACTACCCTTTCCCTGTTATCCTGTTCTTTGAGTATTTTTTCAATATTGGGTTCGATCATTTTTGTCATTTCTTCAACAGAAATATTATTGGAATTTGGGTCATTAAGCAATTTTCTCCATGGCTTACGTTTTCCCCACGGGTAATCTCCATACACAAGAACTGCCGTTCCCTTTGCTTTGGTTGTTGCTCCTCCCGGATTGAGAACCCAGGTATCTGCATAATTGTATAGCCATTTTGCATCATTCATCAATAATCGTAAACAGGAGTGTGACGCAGGATATCCTGGCAGATCATACTGATGCCACCCGATTCCGTCCAAATTAAAGATATTAAAATTATAAGGAAGTTTCCATTCGCTGCTTACGGTGGAAATAGCCAATTTTTTCTTCCAGTTGGCAAACGTAAGTCCCGTTTTTGTTTTAGCTGCCTTTTTTCCCATACTTGTCGGACCCCATTTTACCAGGCTTCCGTTGGAATAAACACCGTATGCCTGAATCGGGTACGAGAAGACAACAAATTTTTTCACCGGACTTAAAACATCCAGCTGCATGGGAAACGGAGAATATTCCATTAACGTAGTATCAATCTTAGCAGGGACTACCAATGTATCTGCATTCCACTTATTTTTTGAATCAAGTCTGTTTAAAGCGAGAATCGCGTAACGTTCTTTTTCCGTAAATTTTTTATTAAATAAAGCAAAAAGAGAGTCTCTTACTTTTTTATCTTTAGGAAAAATATAGGCATTATAAAAACCATATTCCTGCATTGCAGGGGGTAATGACTGTTTCTGTACAACAGAATCTTTTTTTGCTGTCGATGAATCTTCTTTTTTAGAATCTTCACTGATGGATGAAGATGCATCATTGACTTTGTCGTTAATTTTTTCGATTTCCTTTTTACAGGAAACTACCGTTAAAGCTATAAGTAATGTGAAAAGAAATGATTTTTTTTTCAATATGTTTTTCATAAATAAGTACCCGAATCGTTTTGCAATTCAGTACAAATATCAGACCTAAATCCGAATAATAAAAATCAGAATTTAAAATACCGTAAAAATACGGGGCAGCTGTAAGACATTTTTAAATTCTTGATGATTCAAGAAAAGATATTTCTTCAGAAGGAATTTGATGCATCACAGAACAACCTGTTCCGATATAGAGATAACAAACTATATTGCTTTAAAATACTTCATTTTCATTATGTGGGAATCCAGTTTAAAATAAAAAAGTCATCAAAATTAATTGATGACTTTATAATTGCTGCGATCCGGACGGGACTCGAACCCGCGACCTCCGCCGTGACAGGGCGGCATTCTAACCAGCTGAACTACCGGATCAATTTTTTAAAGAAACTGATAAAACTTCTGCGATCCGGACGGGACTTGTTCTTATTTGAAAAACTCCCTATCCATAAGCTTTATGTCGTTCTCTTATTTTTAGGTCACCGAATAGGTCACTTTAATAAACAAAAATAGAGTGCGTCGTTTTTACTGGTGCAAAGATATGTTTTTTTTTATTTTTCACAAATAAATGTAGATCTTTTTTCTATCTCTTCCATAATCCACAGATTTTCAAATAACAAATATACCCTGCCCTAATCATTTTTCGCTTTTGATATAAATCCCCAAACCAAAAATCATTAATGAACTATCATCCTTTTTATCTTTGGTAAGTTTAGATGGTAAAATTGTATAATTTACAAAAAATAATTACCTACTACTATTAAGACGGTCAACCTTAGCACTTGGCAACCAACTGTTTCGTCTGGCTATTAAAATTTGTACACTAGGACTGTTCAATATCCACATTAATTTACTATGCGATAAAGGTTATTGTTTTTCAAGAAAAATATCCTAACAGCACATATCCTGAGATTAAATTCCGTTTCAAATTATCTAATCTTTATTTATAGTGTTTGCTATAAATGCACAGCAGTCATAAAAATAATTAGACATAGCGAAATAAAAAGTTAGATTAATCTAACTTTTTATTATATTTGAAAAAAAAACGTGAGCAAGAGATATATACCTATTATTATAATTTTCTATCTTCTTTTTCTGATCGTACAAGCTTGTGATAAACTTCAGCCTGAAGCGATAGATGAGAGTGAATTACTTGATGGCTCCATTGTGGGGTTATCATATGCTGAAAACCAACAATTTTTGCGAGGGGATATCGCCTTTAACGATGAAACCTTCACGGTCGGGAAAGGTCTTGGTCCAACCTTCGTGGCAACAAGTTGTGGAAGCTGTCATGCTGGTGATGGAAAAGGGACTCCCTTTACTACTCTTATACGTTTTGGACAGACTGACGAAACAGGAAATTTATTTTTGCTTTTAGGTGGTCCTCAATTGCAAAATAGGGCGATACCAGGTTATACTCCGGAAGCAATTCCTCCCGGAGCAACATTTTCTAAATTTACTCCGCCTGCCAATACCGGATTAGGTTTTATTGAATTGGTTTCTGATATGGATATTTTGGCAATGGCTGACCCTTTTGATACAAATAATGATGGCATCTCAGGAGTCCCCAATTATATTGATCTTCCGGCATATCAAGCACCATTCTTCTTTGCTGTAACAAAAGGAGGGAAGTATATCGGAAGATTTGGTAAAAAGGCATCCACATACAGTTTACTACAACAAACCGTTAATGCTTACAATCAAGATATGGGCATTACTTCAACTTTTAATCCTCACGATGTTTATTCAGGAATGAATGTTGATCCCGAAGTTTCTGATAAGACCATCGCAGATGTTGTATTTTATCTTCGTACATTGAAAACACCTATTCAGCGAGACGCAGAAAATAGTATCATTAAACAAGGTCAGACTATATTTTCTCAGATAAGTTGTAATAAATGTCATGTCCCGGAACTGAAAACTTCATCCTCCTCAATTTCACCATTATCCAATAAAAAGTTTTATCCGTACACAGACTTATTACTTCATGATATGGGTGCTTCTTTGGATGACAACTATACGGAAGGCACTGCGAAAACTTATGAATGGCGTACGCCTGCACTGTGGGGGTTAGGTTTATCTCCAAAATCACAAGGCGGTCAATACTTCTTAATGCATGATGGCAGGGCAAAAAGTATAGAAGAAGCAATACAGCTTCACGGGGGAGAGGCTGCAACCAGCAGAACCAATTACACTCAATTACCAGTCCAAGAAAAAGAAGCTATTATTAAATTTTTGAAATCCTTATAATTATGGACAGACTTGAATTTCTCAAAAAATGCAGTTTGGTCTGTTTAGGCTTTACTGCAATTCCTCCCATTCTTTCAGGGTGTATAAGCAATAAAATGATTTCAGGAGCGATTAAAGACGATTATATCATATTGCCTTTGGAGGATTTTATGGATACAAAATATCCTGACAAAAAATTATCCTATGTAATTATTCAAAATGAATCTCTCAAATATCCCATTTGTGTATTTCGTTTTTCGGAAACTGAGTATGAAGCATTATGGATGCAATGTACCCATCAGGGTAGCCAGTTACAAGTATTTGGAGATAAGCTACAGTGTCCTGCACATGGTAGTGAATTTTCCAACCAAGGTTTAGTACAAAACGGTCCTGCTGATCAGACCTTAAGAAAATTTCCAGTATACATAGAATCGGATTTTTTGAAAATTTCTTTAAAAAAACCGGTATGAAAAAAATTATCTATCTAATTATAATTTTAATTTTTCAGGAAGCCACAGCACAGATAGATTCTGAATTACTAAAAAGAATACCTGTAGACAGTTCTCGCTCTTTGAACATGGATGCCGTTTACAAGCGTCCCTTCTTAGGATTAGGGAAAGTGCCTGTCTCTATTGGTGGCTATGCGGAAGCCAATTGGCAGCATATCAGCACTGATGGTATATCTGATGGACATCAATTTCAATTACGTAGGATGACACTTTTTGTATCTTCTACAATTTCCTCAAAAATTAAATTTCTGAGTGAAATAGAATTAGAAGAAGGAGGTAAAGAGATTAATATTGAATTTGCTGCCATTGATGTAGAGTTTAATCCCTTGCTTAATTTGAGAGGAGGAATTATTATGAATCCAATTGGTGCTTTCAACCAAAATCATGACGGTCCGAAATGGGAGTTTACCGATCGTCCTATATCTGCTACAGAAATGTTGCCTGCTACATTCAGTAATGCTGGTTTCGGATTTTATGGAAAAATGTATAAAGCCGAGTGGATGTTCGGATACGAGGTATATCTATCAGGAAATTTTGATAATTCAATTATTGACAATAATCAAAACAAAACGTACTTACCTGCTGCCAAAAGTAATCCTGAACGTTTTGAAGAAATTAACAGCGGTGTTCCTCTTTTAACAGCAAAAATTGCCACAAGACATGAAAAAGCAGGAGAATTTGGAGTCTCTTATATGGGAGGAATCTATAATAAATTTCAGGATGAAGGTCTTCAGGTTGACGATAAAAGAAGGGTTCGGGTATTTGCATTGGATTATAATAATACACTTCCAAACCTTGGAACTTTAATTACTGCAGAATGGGCTTGGGTTAAAGTAGATGTCCCGGAAACTTATACACAACAATATGGAGACAGGCAGCATGGAGGATTTATAGACATTGTTCAGCCAATAATTAAAAGAAAAATTTTGGATTGGGAAAGAGCAACCGTTAATCTTGCATGCCGTTTAGAGTATGTAGATTGGAACGTAGGTCATTTCAGAGAAGACAACAGCAAAATTGGAGAAGATTTATGGAGTATTATGCCTGCAATCAGTTTTAGACCCAATGCACAAACTGTTTTTAGACTTAATTATAGATTTCAGAAACAGAAAGACATTTTTGCGAACCCTGCGGCAAAAACTGTAGGCTTCAGCTTTGGTATTTCAACGTATTTCTAATAATTTGCCTCCGCAGATCTTAGGATTGAGCAAAAAGTCATTCTTGAGTTAATACTCCGTGGATATTCTTTATGTTTTTGTTAAGGGACAAAAAGCAAGAAAGACTGTTTCGTAGGATTACTGGAATTAGCGAATTCAATCTAGATTTTATACATAACGACTCAATTAAATATTAATATTTGAAAATGCTCACTTATGAAGAAAGATTAAAATACGGTACATTATATTATTAAAAATATACTGAATTCCAGTATTGAAATTCAGTATTTATAAGAACTATGCTATTTACTTCTTATTCTCATCATGATGTTCTTTCTCATCGTGATGTTCTTTTTCTTGATGATGCTCGGCCTCATCGTGATGCTCCGGCTCATCTGCATGTTCAGGACCCTCGTGATGTTCCTTGTGCGGATGATGTTCTTTGTGTTCGTGATGTTCTGGATGGTCGTGTGTCTCTTTTTTTTGATCTTCGCTGTTCATAACATTTTAATTTAAAGGTGAATATTAATTTATATATGTTGTTATTTGTGAAAGGCAAATAAGATGCCAAAACAAAGCTATAATCTACTGATTTTAAATACTTTCCATTGTTTTAAACAATATTGCTTCAAACATCTAAATAATTTTAAATGTCCTTTAAAAACGTGATATGTTAAAACATTACTCTAAAAAAATATTATTTCTATCTGTCCATAGTTAACTATTGATCGTTTTAGGAAGTAGATTGATTAGTTTTTACTTTGATGATATTTAAAATGATGGTCTTTGACAGGATGAAAATATTTCTTAAATCCATATGTTATAAGAGATAGTATCAGGATACTAAAAACTATCAAATAGAATATATCTTCTGACGCAAGCCGATGCTTTCCCCTCCTGATTATTCGTCTCCTAAATCGTCTTTTAAATCCCATAATTTCTCATTTAAAAAAATAGCTGGTAATTCAAACCCAAACTTTTCTGCTGATAACTCTTCTGGAAATAAGGAGAAATCATAGATAATGTTTTTTCATTCTTACTTTTAAATAAAGTTTTGATCTTTGGATATAACCAATATGCTATCTCAGTAGAAAAAATTCCGATACCAGCACCAGACAGGACATCTGTAACCCAATGCTTATTATTGATGATTCTGTACACACTAGTAAAAATGGCAAACGGATATCCTGACAGACTGATCCAATAATTGCTGTCCCTATATTCTCTGAACATAAACTGTGCAGTTGAAAATGCGATCGCTGCATGACCTGAGGGAAATGACATATAATTTGATTGATCAGGCCGCTCCCTGCCGATCAATGATTTTGAAGGAATAACTATTGCCAATAAGATAGCTTGTGATGTTGCTAAAATGATCGTTCGATCTTTTAAGTTATGTTTCCCTCGAACACCCGCTATGTTTAAACCATAAACGAGCGCAGCTGGTACAAATAAGGTATAGTTGTCTAATTTTGAATTGTTTAATGTATGATCGTTTACCTCCCTTCTCACATCATAATCAAACTTTTTGATTTCAGGAATTGTAAAACCAATTGCACCTGCCGATATCAAGCTAACCGGAACAATAAGTTTTTTATAATCCAAAGTATCATCTCTTATTATTAAAGAATCTTGTTGAGCAGTTTTTTGCAATGACAAACTATCCTGAGCATAAATACTTAGAGAGAATTTCAGTAAAAGGATTAGTATTGAGTTTTTTTTTACATAAGTCCACATAAAAATTATATTTCTGATTTTTATTGTTCGGATCTAACATTAATAGTATTCAATTTTATATCGTAAAATTGGATGTAACTTCCCTGTTCCCATCTTTTATGGGAACTCAATCTTAATAATATGAGTGGAGGCAAATTTTCCTTAGAATTGTAATATCCTAAGGAAACAGGATACTAGAATTTGCTCTATTTTTATCTGTGATAATCTCTTTTAAAATTTCATTCTTTGAATCCTGACTGCATTGAGTATTGCAATCAAAGCAACTCCCACATCAGCAAATACAGCTTCCCACATCGTAGCCAGTCCACCAGCTCCAAGTACGAGCACGATGGCTTTTACAACAAAGGCAAGAATGATATTCTGCCAGACGATCCTTTTGGTCTTCTTTCCAATATTGATCGCCATAGGTATTTTTGATGGTTTATCATCCTGGATCACAACATCGGCAGTTTCGATGGTCGCATCGCTGCCAAGTCCACCCATTGCTATTCCAACATCACTTAATGCTACTACAGGCGCATCATTTACACCATCACCAACAAAAGCCACACTTTCATTTCTTGCTTTGATTTCTTTGACCTTGTTGACCTTATCTTCCGGAAGCAGGTCTCCAAAAGCATTGTCAATACCGATCTGCTCAGCCACATATTTTACTACAGTTGTCTTGTCACCACTTAGCATAGTCGCTTTTACATTCAAGCTATGAAGTTTTTCAACTGCTTGCTTTGCATCGTCCTTGATTCGGTCGGCAATCGTAATGAATCCTGCAAATTTTCCATCATATGCGATAGCTATCACCGTATATACGATTTTGGATGGGTCTACATCATAACCGATCTTAAATTTATCCAATAGTTTAAAATTACCCACCAGGATTTCCTTCCCATTAGCTCTCGCTTTAAGCCCATGCCCTGCAATTTCTTCAGTATCCTCTAAATTGATCGAATTGTTGATCTCTCCTACAAACTCGTGAACAGCAGTAGCCACAGGATGGGTACTTTTACTTTCAACAACATTGACCAATTGGAGAATCTCATCTTTGTCAAATCCTTCTTTAATGGTAACGTCCTGAACTTTGAAAACACCTTCTGTCATAGTTCCGGTCTTATCCATTACCACATTCTGAATCTCAGCGATCTTATCCAAAAAGTTGCTTCCTTTAAATAATATACCATTGCGGCTCGCTGCTCCGATACCTCCAAAATAGCCAAGCGGGATAGAGATCACCAATGCACACGGACAAGATATAACTAAGAAAATCAATGCTCTGTACAACCAATCTCTGAAAACATAATCATCAACAAAGAAATAAGGTACTAAGCAGATCAAAACAGCTAATGCAACCACAATTGGGGTGTAAATTCTTGCAAATTTTCTGATAAAAAGTTCAGTCGGAGCTTTTTGAGCTGTTGCATTTTGTACCAGTTCAAGGATCTTACTGAGTTTGCTATCCTCATAAGCTGTATTAACCTTAATCAAAGCTACGCTGTTCATATTGATCATTCCGGCTAAAACTGTTTCACCTTTATTTTTAGAATCAGGTTTGCTCTCTCCTGTTAACGCTGCGGTATTGAAAGACGCAGAATCGGAGATCAGTTCTCCGTCCAATGCCAGTTTTTCTCCTGATTTTAACTGAATCGTATCCCCGATTTTGGCTTCGGCAGCTTTGATTTTTTTAGGCTGATTATTTTCAATAATCGTTACCTCATCAGGACGTTGATCTAAAAGAGCCTTAATATTGGTTTTAGCTCTCGACACAGCCAGAGTCTGAAAAACCTCTCCTACTGCATAGAACAACATAACCGCTACTCCTTCAGGAAATTCTCCGATAATGAAAGCCCCTATCGTTGCAATGCTCATAAGGAAAAATTCTGAAAACACATCACCTTGTTTGATACTTTCAAATGCCTCTTTTAAAACCGGTAGGCCTACCGGTAGATAAGCAACACCGTACCAGACAATACGTACCCAGTCTTTAAACCATTCAGGCTTAATGTAATTGTCCAATGCAATGCCTGCTAATAACAATACCAAAGAAATAATCGCAGGCAAGAACATCTGAAACGCTGTTTTATCAGTTTCTGCATGATCATGTCCATCATCATCTGTATGTTGATGATCTTCCGTTTTCTTCTTTGGAGCGCAGCATCCGTCTTCTTCAACTAATTTTTTGGCTCCAGCATCTTTATAGATTTTGCCTTCCTGTGGAGTACAGCAGAGCTGCTTTCCATTTTCGTCGTAGATGTGTTTATGTTCCATAATAATATTATTTTTATGATTTTTAGGTTACTTTATATATATATCCTGGTCTGATTGTCTTCCGGTTTTTAGAATTTTTTTATACCAGCCAAATTTGTTAATACTTAAGATGAACAAGGTAAGAACAGTTGCTAAAAAAGATAACAAAAACATGTTCAGTGCAAGGGCAGATCCTATTGCCGATGCAGCCCATAAAGCAGTGGATGTTGTAAGCCCCTGCATGCTTTTGGAACTATCTTTAAATGCCAGTCCAGCTCCGATAAATCCTAAACCGGCAGGTATCGCCGCCAACATTCTCGCTATTGCAGATTTATCATCTGTAAGATGCGAGGCAACTGCCACAAATAAGCAAGAAGCCATACAGAGAACGCCAAAAGTGCGAACCCCTGCATCTTTATGGGCAGTTTCTCTTTCGAAACCTATTATCGCGCCAAAAAACAGTGCTAATAATAATTTTCCGGCAAGTAAAAGTTCAAATTTTAGATCCATTTTATATCACTTTATCTAGTTGTGGTTATATTTCCCTTTTTAATCCGCTTCTGTTTTAATCCTTCATTCTTGAAAAGATAGTAGGCCGACTGATAATTTGCTATCGCTTTTTTTACATACTGTTCAGACAGCATCTCTGGATTTTGTTTATTTTTCTCCTTGTCATACAAATACGTCTCTGTTTTTTGCTGTGGACCTAGAATAACCAATTTGTTGTTTTCCATATATCCAAGTTTCTGATAGGTACTTACAAATATTCTTGGAATATAGCTTTCGCCTAAAACATTTTTACCATAAAGATTACTCTGATATGTCCAACCTAAAAGTGCGAAAAGTGTTGGATACAAATCGATCTGAGAGCACATTTTTTCAATTCTGAATGGTTCGTTGTCGTTCAGGTTGACAATCATTGCAGGGATATGGTATTTTGCGACATCGATATCGTTCTTGCCCGCACTGCTGGCACAATGATCTGCAACAATTATAACAATGGTATTTTTGTACCAGGATTTATTCTTTATCTTTTTAAAAAACTGACCGATCGCATAATCTGTGTATTTCACGGCGCCTTCCCTTCCCGATCCCGAGGGAATATCAATCTTTCCTTCAGGATATGTATAAGGACGATGATTGGAAGTGTTCATTACAAAATCGTAAAAAGGTTTCCCCGCTGCAAATTTTTGATCTGCTTGCTTTATCACCTGATCATAAAGATTTTCATCACTAATACCCCAGGCATTTTCAAAAGTGACCTCATTGTCTTCTATTGGTATTCTTGGAGACTGATAATCTTCCCCTACAAAAGAATTTCTTTTCCTGTCAACAATTGTGTATCCATTATTACCGAAATAATTATTCATATTATCAAAATATCCATCACCACCATATAAGAATGAAGTATCATATCCCTTTTGACCGAAGATAGATCCTACAGTGGTCAGATTATCGTTGTCTTTCCTACGAACAATACTATTCCCCGGTGTAGGCGGAACGGCAAGTGAAAGTGCCTCCATTCCTCGCACGGTTCTTGTTCCGGTAGCATACATATTGGTAAATAAAATGCTTCGATTCGCCAATGAGTCCAACGTAGGTGTCAGATTCTGATTGTTGCCAAATGTTTTCATAAAGTCTGCACTGAAACTTTCCAATGTGATCATAATAACATTGGGCTTCTCAGAGGAGTCATCTCCCTTAATGTTACGTACAATTGAGAAATCTTTTGATACATAATGTGAGTCAGTTTCCTGCAGATCAGTTCTCACAATATTAAACGCCTCTCTATTATCGATGAGTGTGTAGAAGTGCTCATAATTGATCTCGTTATTTTTATAAGCTGAAAAAAAAGAATAGATTCCTGATTTTGACAACTCATTCCTATACCTGTTCTCACTGCTCTCTGCTAAACTGTTGTCAATAAAAAATGTGTAGAAGACTGAAATAAAAAGCAATCCTAAAAAAATAGTGAATCGCTGTATAAAAGGTGTACTGCCTTCAAAATTATCTGTGAAATAATGCCTCTTATAGAAAAGTAAAAATACCAAAGAGGTCATTAGTAACATGGCTGTAATGAGCAATGGCAAAGGATATGATTCATTAATATTATTGATTACTTCATAGGTATAAACCAAATAATCAACTGCAATAAAATTAAACCGACTTTCAAATTCCTGCCAGAATGTTACTTCAGCAAAAAATGAAAACAACAATATAAGCACAGCTACAGTAAAACAAAAAAAAGTCATAGCTCTATTGAAAAGCGAATTATTATATTTCTGGGGAAACAAAAGCAGATATAGGCTGTATGGTAGCACAAAAAATACCCCTACACCAATATCAAACAAAAATCCCATAGCAAATACTTTCAACAATGAAATAAAACTAAGATCAGCTTTTTGAATGCTGGCCACAGAAAGCCCTATCCTAAGAAAAAAGGACAAGATCATGTATAATAAGAAAAAATTAGTGAGCAGGCTATAAGTGCTTCTCTTAATTTTAATTAGTCTCATAAACAAGTTTTATAAGTGATTAAAACATTATTATCCTTTGAAATCAATTTTATGTGATAGAGAACTAACCATTAGATTTTATTTATTATCAATCTATTTTTACCGTTCATCTATAAGTGTATTACACTTTCATCATAGCCTTCATATTCGATTTGAAAAGTGGTGTGGGTTATTTTAAAATCTGTTGTCACTTTGTCTGTTACTATTTTCAGGATTTCGTTGCGATTTTTATTTTCATCTGCAATCACATGAGCACTCATGGCATTAACGCCTGACGTAAGAGACCAAACATGAAGATCGTGGAGTCCCTTGATTTCCGGGAGTTCTTCCAGTGATGCTCTAAGCTTGCTGATATCTACATCTTTCGGTGTACCTTCCAATAAGACATTAACCGCTTCCATAAGCAACTTTAAGGTTCTGGGAATGATTAATAGACCTATTGCCGCAGAAATGATCGGATCTGCGTAATACCATTGTGTTGTCAGCATTATCACACCTGCGATCATTACTCCTACGGATGTCAGCATATCCGACAAGACCTCAAAATAAGCACCTTTCATATTAAGACTTTCATTGGAGTCCTTTCTTATGATAAGGATACCGATGATATTGACCACAAAACCAATTCCTGCAACGATCATCATGGAGCCACTTTGCACTTCAGGAGGATTTTTAAATCTTTGAAATGCCTCATATAAAACAAATAATGAGATACCCAATAGCACAACAGCATTAATCACAGCAGCCAAAATCTCTGTGCGATAGTACCCAAATGTTTTTTCAGGACTAGCCTTTCTCTCACCAATTTTGATTGCAATAAATGCTAGGAGTAAACCGACAACATCTGTTAGCATGTGAGCAGCATCCGCAAGCAATGCAAGACTTTTTGTTGCAATTCCTCCAATGACTTCAGCAATAAGATAAGTACCACTTAGTGCTAGGACGATGAGTAAATTTTTCTTATGTCTGCTTGATGCAGATCCAGTCTGTTTATTTGTGTCGCTCATAATTTTATGTATTTACTAGATTGACTCTACATTTCGAAGTAAGTATTATTTTCTTTTTTAACAGGAATATCATTTTCTTTGATCATCTGTAAAATATTGATTTCTATAGTTTGTGCAATAGATGTCATTGGCGTATCCACAGGAGTATTCTCGAAAGGATCCTGCATGATGATTGCTGTTTTCTCAATGGCTATAAATAGCAGAGGAATAGTGATCGTTGTAATAATTTCCAAGGTGAGCTGGGAATCATCCAATCCGAAAGGGAGTATAAAAGCAAAAACATATATAAGAGTATGCAGTAAAATACTATAGGCACGTGGAAATACCGTATTTTTCAATCTTTCACATTTTCCCATATTGTCACACAGCCTCATGAGAACTTCGTTAAGCTGAACCTCCTTGAAATCTGATACCAATCCTTTTTCGGCTATTTGTCTTAAGTGATAAGAATGTTCATCCAAAATTGCATTGGGTATATTAACAGCGTTAATCTGATGCATATTCAAATACTCCCCTACTTTACCGGAAAAAGGCTGTTTTCTTAATGCTTCGCCTAACGCATAGACCCATACGATTTGTCTTTCTGCAAATATTTTAACGTCCGCACTATCCTGAGGAATGAACTGAATAATTAATCGGATAAGAGACCTGGAATCATTAACAATAGCACCCCAAACGGTTCTTGCTTCCCACCATCTCTCGTATGACTGCGCCGTCCTAAATGCAAGTAGCAGTGATACAGCAGTTCCTAAAATTGCGGGAATGCTTAATGGAATTGATATTTTTTTGAAAATAGGATGCAGATCCAACAAACCTATACCTACAGCAAGTATAACAATCAGTAATATTTGGCTTTTAATTTGATCAATAAAATACCAGATTGAAATTTTCTTGTTTAGTAACATAACTTTTGTTTATAGATTTGATATAACATTATGATACGTAGTTCACGATTTAATTCGATTCGTAGCATAATGTTATTTTTTATTACAGCTGAAACTTTTATATAAAGGCTTTCGTAATAATAAATCTAATCTTCATGCCCTCCTGAATTAGATAATTTAGCATTGACGAAGAATGCACCTTTTACCACAATGTTTGTATCAGGTGCAATTTTGGTCACTGGAGTGATTGCAGTATAACCTAGATCTGAAGAACCTTTAACAATTTCTATTTTCTCAAAATTCAATGTTTTTCCTTGATTCTTGGTATGCGCTGCCTCTTTTGTACCTTCCTCTTTCTCACCCCCTTCTTCCTCTTCAGCATGTTCTTCAGGCTTTTTAGAAGTCTGTATGAAAACATAGAATTTACCGTCAGCTTCCACGATTGCTTCATCAGGAACGGCAGCGGTGCTTGAGTTTCCAAGGCTTACCATTCCGGTAACATTCATCCCATCGATCAACCCCACTTTATTTCCTGTAACACTCGCATGTACAGAGATCGTTTTACTCTCATTTTCGAATGACGACCCGATACTAAATACGGTAGCGTTATACAAAGTTTCCGGATTATTGGTCAGCTTAAACTGTACAGTTTGTCCAACTTTCATTTTAGGTAGATCCTTTTCAAAAACCTGAAGATCTAAATGGATAGAACTATTATCAATAATATCAAGAACTGGTGATGCCACATCAACATAACTTCCAATCTGCGCATTGATACTGCTTACGGTTCCACTGATCGGTGAAGTTATAACCAACCCAGATCGTAGATTACCATTGCTTACTTTACCCGGGCTGATCCCCATAAGCTGGAGCTGTCTCTGTAGTGATGATCTTTGGGTTCTTAAACTTTTTAATTCAGCATCAGAGCTTTGCAGATTCTTTTTTGCTCCGGCATCATTATCAAATAGTTCACGTTGCCTTCTATATTCCTGTTCAGCAAACGCGATCCTGCTGTTCACTGTAAGATATTGCTCCTGAAGCTGAATATACTCGGGATTATTGATTGATGCAATTACCTGCCCTTTCCTCACATGATCTCCTATCTGTACATTTAATGTCTTAATCACCCCACCATACAGAGAGGTAACGGTAGCTTTTCTATTGTTGGGAACACTCAATACACCATTGGCTTTAACAAGTGAGGTCAGATCTTTCATCTCAATTTTACCTAAGGAGATTCCGACTGCTTTCATTTGTTCTTCTGTTAATGCCGCGATCGTTTGCGGTGCCTCTTCATGAGCCTCCTCTACCTGTTCGGTTTTTGCTTTTACTTCCGTTTCCTCAGAGGCTTCTTTTTTTCCACAGCTTAAGACTAAAAAAGAAATTAACAGCGTAGATACTATATTATATTTAATTTTCATTTTATTTGTTTATGATAGAATTAATGGTAATAACAGATTGATTAACCTGTTGAATCGATTCGAGATACTTTAATTGAATATTGGTAGAAGTCTGAAGCGCAAAAAGATATTCAACGTAGGAAATTTCTCCTGTTTTATATCCCAATTGTCCGGCTTTAGCTATTTTCTCAGCATTGGGTATAGCCTGATTAATATAATAATTATATTGCTCTACATCCTGCTGATATTGATTCAAAGCGTTTTCCAGTTGCGCTTCCAGCTGTTTTTGCTGTAATTTTGCATTAGATTCCGCTACTTGCTTTTGGAACTCCCAAGATTGCATTCTCGCTTTTGTAGCACCGAAAGTCAGGGGAATCGTAACGCCAATAGTTGCTGCGTGAAATCTATTTCCCGCATTAAAATTCCGATCCATACCATTGATCGTCTGGGTACCGATTAAAGACTGATTGGTGTAACCTATACTGAAATCAGGTAGGCCCAGAGACCTTTCAACGTTTTTATTTTTTTCTGCTATGGTCATCTCCTGATAGTAAGACCTTACTGTTGGATGATTCGCTATTGACGCGCTGTCAAATACATAATTAGCTTTCAGGGGCTCATAATTTGTGTTATAAGGAACCGAGATGTCTCCCGAAGTATTCAATAAGGTTTTTAAGTTTTTGTATGCATTATTCAAATAAACTTCATTTTGCTTCAACAACAAATTGATCTCCCCTTTCTGAGTTTCTGCAGTATTGATCTCTATCTTTTTAATATCTCCTGATTTAAATCTGACCGTAGCAATTCTTATAAAATCCTGATATAAACTATCCAGATTTTTTAATTTTGACTGGTTAAATTGCAGATATTCGATCTGATAGTAATAGGTCCTAACCTGTCTTGCAAGTTCGTTGACCGAAATCTCCTTATTGATCTGCTTTCCTTTGATCTGTTCAGCGATAAGTTCTCTTCTTGCTTTAAACAATGTTGGAAACGGAATACTTTGAGATATAGAAAAAGATTGATCGAATTTTTTACTGTTGTATTGGCCTAACTGAGCATCTAAACTCATTTTTGGAAGTTCTTTAGCAGTAGGTTTCAGTGCCTCTGTTACTTTAATATCCAAATCTTTCGACCGCATTAAATTATTGTTGGTCAATGCGATGCTCGTAGCTTCCTCAACTGTAACAGGGGTACCTTGTTGTGCGTTAAAGGTCTGTCCAATGAATAAAAAACCTAAAACTAAAACCGCTGTCAGTGGCTTATTACCTGAAGGCTTTTTGATTTTTAGTTTAGTACTGAAGATAATGTATAACATCGGTAAAACAAAAAGAGTCAAGAAAGTTGCTGTAACCAGTCCCCCGATTACAACGGTCGCCAAAGGTTTCTGAACTTCTGCCCCGGCTCCGGTTGAAATTGCCATAGGTAAAAATCCTAATGATGCGACTGTGGCTGTCATTAAAACAGGTCTCAGACGAGTTTTAGTTCCTTCCATCACACGTTTTAAAATATTGGTTTCACCTTCCTTCTCTAACTCGTTAAATGTTCCGATCAACACAATACCATTAAGTACCGCTACACCAAATAATGCAATAAACCCAATTCCCGCGCTGATACTAAAAGGCATACCGCGAAGCATTAACGCGAATATACCGCCGATAGCACTCATTGGAATTGCCGTAAAGATCAAGGCAGCCTGCTTTAGCGAACCAAAAGTAAAATATAACAGCATAAAGATCAAAAATAATGATACAGGTACAGCAATGGTCAGTCGTTTACTGGCAGCTTTAAGATTCTCAAATTGTCCGCCATATGTATAATAATATCCTGATGGTAATTTTTCTTTATTAAGCTTCTGCTGGATTTCTTCTACTACACTTTCTACATCTCGGCCTTTTACGTTAAAACCAATGACGATTCTCCTTTTACCTGCCTCACGACTAATCTGTGCGGGGCCAAGTTTATAATTGATATTGGACACCTGTGAAAGCGGGATCTGTATTCCTGTCTTCGTAGACACCATCAGATTGTTGACATCATCAATACTGGTTCTATGTAAACTATCCAAACGAACCACCAGATCAAACCTTCTTTCATTCTCAAATACCTGACCTGCAGCCTGACCTGCAAAAGCAGTACTTACAGCAGTATTTACGTCTTCAATATTCAGCCCGTAATTAGCCATTCTTGTGCGGTCATATTCAACATTAATTTGCGGAAGACCACTAACACGTTCGATCTGTGGAGCACTCGCACCATTAACAGACTGAATAATTTTTGCTGTTTTATCCGCATATATCGCTAAAGAATCTAAATTTTCACCGAAAATTTTAACCGCTACATCTTGTCTGATTCCTGTCATCAACTCATTGAAACGCATCTGGATCGGTTGATTTTTTTCGAAAAATACCCCGGGAATAGCTTCAAGCTTTTCAGAGATCTCATCTGCTAATTCATCATATGATTTTTTTGTTTTCCATTCACTTTGCGGTTTTAAGATCACCATCATATCAGTAGCTTCAGGAGGCATTGGATCAGTAGGCACTTCAGCAGCACCGGTCTTCCCTACAACCATTTTAACTTCGTCAAACTGCTTGATCAGCCTGGAGGCCTGCATAGAGGTTTCAATACTCTGACTTAATGAACTTCCCTGTGGAAGAATACAGTGAAAAGCAAAATCACCTTCTTGGAGTTGAGGGATAAACTCGCCCCCCATTCTTCCAAATATAAATAATGAAACTGCAAATAATGCAACAGTAACACTTACTAACCAATATTTTACTTTTAAAGCTTTCTCTAGTAGAGGTTGATAGATTTTTTGGAGTCGGTTCATCATTTTATCTGAGAAATTTTCTTTATGCGAGATTTTCTTCGATAAAAAAAGTGCACTCATCATTGGAATATAGGTCAATGATAATATCAATGCACCAAAGATTGCAAAACCTACAGTTTTAGCCATCGGAGTAAACATCTTACCCTCAACACCTACTAACGTTAAAATAGGAATGTAGACAATCAAAATAATAATCTCCCCAAATGCTGCGCTGCTTCTGATTTTAGAAGCTGAAAGAAATACCTCTTCATCCATCTCAGACTGGGTAAGAAGACGTGTTGTTTTCCGCAATCCTAAGTGATGAAGAGTCGCTTCAACAATAATAACAGCTCCGTCGACAATTAATCCAAAATCAATCGCCCCTAAACTCATTAAGTTGGCACTTACTCCGAAAACGTTCATCATTCCCAAAGCAAAGAGTAAGGACAACGGAATGGCAGATGCCACAATAAGACCGGCTCGTAAATTACCGAGAAATACTACCAGCACAAAAATCACTATCAACGCTCCTTCGATAAGATTTTTCTCGACAGTATCAATAGCTCTGCCAACTAGATTAGTTCTGTCTAAATAAGGCTCAATAATCACATCAGTAGGTAAAGATTTTTGAATAGTTGGTATTTTTTCTTTGATTAATTGCACTACCTCATTACTATTAGCACCTTTAAGCATCATCACCACTCCACCTACAGCATCCACCTCACCATTAAATGTCATGGCACCATATCGAACCGCACTTCCCAAACGAACCTCAGCAACATCTTTAATGAATATAGGCACACTCCCTGTTTCATTTTTAACTACAACATTCCCAACATCTTCAAGAGAGGTCACAAGTCCAATTCCACGGATAAAATAAGCATTAGGCTTTTTGTCAATGTAGGCTCCGCCTGTGTTCTGATTATTTTTTTCAAGAGCTGCAAAAATATCAGAAATACTAACTCCCATCGCTCGTAGACGATCAGGGTTAACAGCGACCTCATATTGTTTTAGCTGTCCTCCGAAGCTGTTAATCTCTGCAACTCCGGGAGTACCATTAAGCTGTCTTCGAACGATCCAGTCCTGCATTGTACGAAGTTCTTTGGAATCGTATTTTTTCTCACTTCCTTTCTTTGGATGAAGGATGTATTGATATACTTCCCCAAGTCCTGTACTTACCGGAGCCAACTCTGGTGTGCCAATTCCTTTTGGAATTTCTTCAGCAGCCTGCTTCAGCTTTTCACTGATCAATTGGCGGGCAAAATAAACGTCAACCTCTTCTTTAAATACAACAGTGATTACAGACAAACCGAATCGTGAAATACTTCTGGTCTCCTCAATATCAGGAACATTAGCAATACTCTGTTCTATAGGGAATGTCACCAACTGTTCAACTTCCTGACCGGCCAAAGTAGGACATACCGTGATTATTTGAACCTGATTGTTGGTGATGTCGGGTGTGGCATCGATCGGAAGTTTGGTTGCGCTCCAAACTCCCCAAATAATCAACAACAAGGTCATTATACCAATGACAATCTTGTTCTTGATGCTAAATCTTATGATTTTATCTAACATGAGAATATAATTTTTATTGAATGTCACAACTACCTTTTGGAACAACTATTTGTTCTAAAAATCGAGCGACAAAAATGAGTAAGAATACAACGCAATGCTATTGCAATGTTTCCATAACTGTTTTGACGAAAGACAATTCTTCCGTCTGATTAACAAAAATTATATTTTAGGAGGTTGCCATATCTGATCGTACACCAAATATGCAAAGTCATTCTTTATGAAAAGAATTTTTTTAGAATAGTACTCTTTTATCTGTTTACGATATTCTAAAACAGGATTTATTTTGAGCGAAGTAACGCTGATTCTGCAGCAATTACAATAACAAAAAGGAGAACAAGAATCTGTTTTTGAATGAGCATCGTTTTGCTCAGATTTTATATAGGAATATGATACATTTTCATTTTTTGATTGCGCTTTTGCAACATCCATGCATGGCATTAATGATAATGCCATGAAGTAGACTGTAAAAAGCAATCTTAGAAAATTCATGCGACAAAGTTAATTATTTTACATTTATAAATATATATTAAATTTTATCTATTTTTTTAAAATTTATTACTAACAAGACTTTTAAAAAAAATTATTTATACTACAGTATCTTACAAAGCACAAATCTCTTTTAATAATCCGTACTAAACAATCAATATAAATATATCTTACTAAGCTATATACAAATAAATAACTACCTTCTTCGGACAACATTCTGAAAATTATCTAAGTAAATATTCTCTTTTTGGTTTAATACTTTATCTATAAAATCTACTGTTGTTAAATTGTTATATAAAACTGTATTTTCCCTCGCTCTTTCTCTCACATAATTTCTATTTTCATTCGCTTTAAGCTGTTCCTCTTTTTCTATTCTGTATTGAACTACTAAATTTTCTCTAACTGCTGGAAGCTCTTCCAGCTTTTTATCCAGTTCCGCAATTTTATCTTCAGTCATTTTGGTTTGATATTCAATTTGAGTAACATCTATTCCTTTCTGAGCTAAATTTTCAATTACTTCTTGTACTTGAACTTTATGAAGTTCAATTGTTTTTTGATATGATGGTAATTGGGTTGCCCAATATTCAGCATTTGCATCGCCATTTTTCGAATAGCCTTCAATTCTATTATATGAATGCTCGGCTTGGGTTACCAATTCTTTTACTTTCAAAACATCTTCATATTTTCTCAGAACAAATGCACTATCGGCCAAATGTTTATTTTTTTCACTTTCAATCTTCTTTTTAATGAGTTCGATTTCGATATTGGCTCTGGTTTCGGGATTGGTAATGATGGAGGTTTTTAATTCTTGAGTCCTGATGTCTGAAATATCCAAAACATCGGCTCCTTTTTTCATTGCTTCTAAATATCTTGCCTGTTTGGATTGCAGTTTTTGAAGCATAAACACATCAATACTGTCATTGGTCAGCATAAAATTAACCCGCACATTTTCGTTCTTGTTTCCTTGCCTCCAGGCTCGTCCTTCCACTTGTCGGAGTGACGTAAAATTATATGGCAACGTAAGCATATAAACATCGGTTGTGTTTTCCTGAAGGTTCATTCCTTCCTGAATGGCTTCACTTCCAATAACTACTTTTATTTTTCCTTCATTAAAATCATTTTGAATAGAAATTCTTTGGTTTTTATTGGTCGCCCCGGTAATGATTCCGATTTCTTCGGGTTTGTAACCAATTTCTGTTATGAGATATTCTTTTATTTTTGGAAACTGAGCAACTGCTAATTCAGAATACACAATTTGTCCTGAGTCAGGAAGATCTTTTTTGTTCTGCCTTATCAAATCCATCGTGTCTTTTAACTTCGGAGAATTTTCTATGAATTTTTTTATTGAAGGTTCTTCGCCATCATAAAATGGCGATAAATACGGTGAAATAGCAATCAATCTGGCATTGAGAATATGTGTTAAAATTGCTCCTTTTTCAGTCTCACTGAAATTTTCATTGAGCAGCTCATACTGTTCTCTTGTGAGATCATTCTGTTCAATTTTATATTCTTTGTTAATTTTGTTGGGACGAATTAATTCAGGATTGTCTTCTTCTCCTTTTATATCAATGAATTCCGAAAGTAATTGTTGAAACAGCGAATTATTTTTAAATCTCCGAACGTTGGCTTTAAATTTCACATCACCCTTTGCATCAATTTCCATATCATTATCCGCTTCCATAAAGGTCTCGAAGAAAGTATTGACGTTGAAATATCCCGATTCTTCTAATCTTTTATTTGCTATTAAAGAAAGAATGGAATAATATTCCAAAGGCTTGTTGGTAAAAGGCGTTGCGGAAAGCAAGGTCACATTTCTTCCGTCGTTTTTGTCTTGAATGTACTGAGCTGCCATCCAGGTATTGATTCCCAGTTTGGAAGTCTGTTGGTTTTGACTTCTAAAATCGGACGCAAATCTTCGGTCCTCAATTTTTACTTTTCCTACAATATGATTGGCATTGTGAACTTCGTCGTAAGTCAAATGGTCGAATCCAAAATCTTCCCAGTCATAGATTTTACCACGCTTCATTTTTCCCTCAATCTCCTTTTCTTTCTGAAACTCAATTTGGAGGTCTCTTTCGGTATTGGTAACGCCCTTCATTTCACTTGCAGAGATGTAACTGAATTTTGACGAAAGTTCTTCGGTTATTTCTGATGAAAATCCAATATTGTTAAAACCTTCATAAGTAACGATGGTTATTTCTCCGTCTTTATTATCAAATTTTGAAAGGTCATAATCTTTCCCCAAATTCCCTAAAACATTAACTTTCGCGTTGGGAATCGTTTCAAAAATCGTTTCCACCCATTGTTTCATAATGCTGTCATTCGGAACTACGATGATTGGTCTTTTCGCATTTCCTCTTTCCATTGCTTCGTGCATTGAAAGGATTCCGGACAATGTTTTTCCATAACCCACTTCGTGCGCTAAAAGTCCTACGCCTTTTGTGGTCTGTCTTCCGATTCCCGCCTTCTGAACCTCTGCTAATCTAAATTCCTTTCCTTTGAAATTCTTATGAATCTTTGAAAACAATGGGAATTTAGAATAATCCGGAACGTGGATGTTATTGTAATTGCGGTTAAAATCTTTTACAAAACGAGTTCTAATGTCATCTGATAATTCTTCACGTACAAATTTGTAAAACAAATCATTCGCAGCAGCTTTTCGTCTTTCTCTGACTAACGCATTTCGCTCTTTATCGCTTCCTGTAACCGTTTCATTATCTACAAAGCTTCGCACTTCCCAAGCTGAAGAACCCGCAAAGGCTTCACTTGACAAAGTGCCTACAAAGTCTTTGAATCTTTCCGCAAGATTGTAATCTACAATGACTGATTCGGTACGTTTTGTAATATGATTATATTGGTCTTTTTCTATTTGGCCTAACTCAAATTTGTGCACGAACTCGTGGTTCGGACTGATATAAATTTCATCTAAAGATTTCGCTTTTGGTAGAACATTTTCTAATAATGCTTTTTGTTTTTCGTACTGATTTTCCGTTCCACCAACAGCATTTTTATCTGCAAAATCTTTTTCGAGCTGCTCTAACTTCGCATAAATATTTCCTTCTGCATAATAAAAATCGTGAATCCAAACTCCATCAGAATAATTTGAAAATTTGGAATGTTTTTCGTGATTGTTGAGCGTTCCATCGTAAGATGTATCTCTGAATGCTTCAATTTGTTCTTTCGTAATGTTTGAACTATTTTGCAAGGAAGTATTTACAATTTCATCCTGTTTGGAGAATTGATATTTTAAAATTCCTTTCTTTATGGAAGGCTCCGTTTGGACTTTATATTCCTTCTCAGTTCTCGTATTGTGAATAGAAATTATTCTATCACTTTTTTCTATCAATTCTTTTAATTTTTCTTCTGAAAACGATGCTGGTTTTGTGATTAAATCTTCGCGCAGTTTTTCATACTTTCTTATTTCAGTCGTAATGGTGGGAGATTTAAACTTGATGTTATTGAGTTTAGAAAGTACCAATTCAATTTTTTCTTGAGTTTCTGTTAAATTCAACTCATCTATTTTCTCCGCAATAATTTCTTTTTTTACAGGAACTTTTGTAACAGAATTGGACTCAGTATTTTCTAAAAACAAATCTTCAAAAAGATTTCCGATTCTCTCGGTTTCTTTTTTATTTTTAAATTGTTCAATCTTAAAGAGAGCTTCATCCAAATTTCCGTGGATATAATTTTCCAAACGCCCAAAACGATTGGTTTTCTCACGGTTTTCCCCGAGAACTCTTGTGTGATTATTTTCAAAATATTTGGAAATATCCGCAGAAATCTGGTGATTGTTTTTTTTGAGAATGATAATATCCGTTCCGATTTGTGTTCCTGCAAAAGCGCCATTGGGTAAACGGAAACCTTCCAAAACACTAGCATTCTGTAAATTCTTTTGTCGGTTGAGCCAACCTGATGGAAGAACCATCGCCAAAACGCCGTTGGGTTTCAAAGAATCTAATGACCGTTTAACAAAATAATCTTCGTATTTTGAAATTTTAGGTTCTTCGCCTAATCCTTTGTAAAGCCCACGATGTTCGCCATAAGGCGGATTTCCGATGACCAAATCATATCTTTCTGAAAAATCTTTTGAGTCTTTTTTATTACCTCTGTCATCAATAAATTCAGTTTCAAACGAACGAAGGTTGATCTCGACTTCGGGATGTAGAATTTTTGCAATTTTCGCCGTGGTTTCGTTGATTTCAAAGCCTGTAATTTTAGAATTTACAGATAATTCGCGAGTGGCATAGATAAAATTTCCTGTACCAACGCTGGGTTCTAAAACAGAAATTTCTTTTTGAGTTTTGAAATGGTCTTTGATTAAATTGCGGACTGCATCGACAATTTTATCTTGTGTGTAATATTCATCTAAAATCCCTCTGCCTTCTTTTGCGGTTCCGCCACTTTGGAATTGATTGCAGATTTCTTTTAAATCATCCGTGACTTTCAGATTTTCTTTGAGAAGAATTCTGTTGTCATTAGAAACAAAACAAGCTGCAGAAACTACTTCCGCAACTTGTTCATTATTAAGTTTTCGCCCTTTATATTTTGAAATGAGAACATCTAGCTCTACCTTATTTGTTGAATTTTCACTTACCTCGGAAGGTCTTCTATCGGATCTTCTTCTATCGGATATAGCTCTCCCGGATACGATTCCGCCCAAGGAATATTCTCTTCCCTCATTTTTTTCATCATTTTGCGGTTGTGTTCCTCCATTGGATCCTCTTCCTCGGTTTCGGTTTCCCAAATCGCTCCGTTCTGTGCCTGCAAGTCCATTTCCAGCATTGTTGCTGCCCACTGCTTGTCCGCTTTCGTAACTTCCGTTTTGCTCGGATTGGATTTTTGAGCCAAGTTCTCCAGTGTTTTGTTCAGGTGTTCCGTTTCCCACTTGCTGAGGATCGGATGTTGTTCCGGATTCAATTGCATTGCTTTCATTTTCAGAAATTTTTGGTTCAACTAAATTAGTATTTTTATCTTGAAAATTGAGTTTATTCTCTAAATATTCGGTCAGGTCTTGATTCCCATTTTCAGAAATTTCATACAACGGACGAACGTCTTTGATATTTTTGCCATTAAATTCTGTAAGAATTTTTCTGGTTATTGCATTTCCTGTTCTGTCCCCGCTCAGACATAAAAACATTTTGCCATCATAATTCTGGTATCTATTGAGGAACTTTTTGCTATTGGAACCGGAATTTAAGGTAATAATTGTTCTATTATTGACTTGCTTGTTCAATTGAAGAAGCTCCAAGAATGAAAGCATATCCTTACTGTTTGTGAAAACAATAAGTTCCTTTTTATTTCCTTCAACTACAGAAATGTCATCATTTATCTCATTAAAAAAATCTTCATCTTTCACTTTTTTCTGTTTTTTATGAAGTGGTTAAATTCAAAAATTTCTTTGGCTTCACTGTCCCAGTTTTTTCTTGATATTAATTGAAGCGTCACGAATATGTCCGTCTTTTTATTGTAAGAATCAATCCTTTCGAGCCTTCCGTGGTAGTCCTTTTCCGCGTGTTTGTAAATAGAGTACGGTAAAATAGTATCCGTTGGATAAATGTAAAACCGGGTGTACATCCAAGGTGAGTTGATTTCAAATCGTTTGTATTTTTTCTTAAACAAAACCGTATCATTCAGATTTTTTCTGTTTCTGTAATTGGGGATTTTTTCCTGAGAAAACAATGTTCCTCCTTTTTTCTTTTCAACCGAAAGCGGCTTTTGTTTCTTTATGATGTCTGACAGAATAATTTTGCCGGGATTTTCATTTTCAATAGTATAGCACAATGAATCTTTAATGAAATAAATCTGTTGGGTTATTTCGGGAGCATCAACATCCGGAATCCTTTCTATTATGGAATCTCCTGAATAATTAAGGCTTGACAAATGAAAACTTTGGATATTGTTCAGATTTTTGGAAACATCAAAATATACATTGGAGACAACATCGATTCCTCCTTTTTCGGATTTGATTTCTTTGTGGCAGGAAGTGCTTACAAAAAGAAAAAACAAGCTGGGTAGTATTAAAAGTTTTTTCATAGATATAGGGTTTAAAAAAGCGGCAGCCTAATTAATTTGACTTACCGCTGGGAAATAAATGATTGGTTGTAAGTGTTATCTATCGTTTAATACTTTGTTCTTTCACGTTATTTTTTTCGTGCTTGTTGTCTTGTTCCAAACCTTCTAAAGGCTTGTTGGTATTGATTCTGTTCATATCAGAATCATACAGATTCAGATTTTTGTATTGCGGATTCAGCACCGCTTTGCCTTCTATTACTTTATCATCCAATTCAAATTTTACCTTCACGATATTTCCTTTTTCCAAAGATTTTATGGTACTTTCCTTCCATTCCGGCTTATCGAAGATCAGTTTGGATTTTTCTACGATCTGAGCCGTATCAACTCCATAATTTTTGTAAAAATTCTGGAAATTGTAATTTCCTTTTTCGGTTTTGGGTTCGTTAAAATTCAGTTTGGCAAATGCAGGTTCTATTTTTTCTGTTTTCGGATTGTGAAATTGTATTTTTACCGTACGCCCTTCCAAAAGGTTGACTGCTTCTTTAGCAGTAAATGTATTCACCCTGTTAACAGGAAAATTGTGGGAGATAACGTCGCCATTTGCTTTAGTGAGTTTAGCATTATAAAAATTCATAAAGACACTTCCATTTTCTATCTTATTGAATTTTAACGTGAATTCCATTTCATTTCCGGGCATCGTTTTGTCGGAAGTGGTTTTAATTTCGAACTCTTTTTCGGGAGCATTAATTCCGTTTTCTAAATCTTTGTGCAGTTGTTCTCCTTCTCCGAAACCAAGATATTTTAATTGAAATTTCGGATACTGAGATGGTTCATATTCGTTCTGTGTTTCCATAATGTTTGGGGTTTGATTGTTAAATTTTATATCATTCATTGTTAATATTCTGTTTCTTGAAAAAACATTTTCATCCAGATAATTTTTTAGAATTTCACCGCTATCCAATAATTCGTAGGATTCCCCATATAGCTGTTTTTCCAATAGGCCGAAAGCCAATTCGTATTTGTCATTTTTTGACAACGTATGACCATCAATAACATTTGGGATTGTGTCCATTTGTGCCTTTGTAAGAGAATAATCTCCATCTGTTGTTCCGAATTCCATTTTCTCTGAATAAGCTTTTCTTTGGCTCGCTGTGATCTGCAAGTTCTCCAGTATGAATTCGTTTTCTTTCATAAAGATCCTGTATTTGAGAATATCATTTTTTTCCTCTTCGGAAAGTTTCGGATAAAGATTATTTTGCACCGCTTTTGCTTTTAAGTCGTTTTCGACATAGCTTTTGAATTCGTTCAAACTTTTTGGAGCATCATAAAAATCTCTCATACCTGTCCATTCTCGCCGACCGTACGGTAATGTATATTCCTGAGTTTGCAGATCATAGCTGTAATACCTATGACCGCTTGGACTCTTCAGCGAGCCACTCCCATCATCGTAATCGTTCCAGGTCCAGCCGTCCGGAAGGTCAGATGCAGGGGTTAAATTTTCTTCAAAGCCTTCATCTGAAAAAAAGTCTGCATTTTCTTCCAGATCAGTCATTTCAATTTGATGAACCCCTTCTAATGATAACTTTACAGCTTCAACTTCATAATTTCGATAATGATGAGCTTGCTTTTCATCAATTTGCGTATAGGTCAATCCGGAACTTAAATCAGTTTTTTTCTCCAATTCCTGAGCCCAGAGATCAGAGAGAAATTTCTGTTTTATGGACTCATTACTTATAGCAATTTCAGTAGACTCCCTGTTATTTTGCAAAATCAAATGTTTATTGGCTAGTTGCTGCTTTTCAATAAATCTGACTAATTCAGCGGTAGTATTAAATTTATCCTCAATAGGGAAACCCTGATTTGAATTGAAAAATGTTTTCAATGTAAAATTTGAACCTTGAATAAATTCTTTTCCCTTAGATTGATGAATTGCCATAAACTTTTTCTCTCTATCGGTAAACAGCCTCTCTCCGTCCCGAAAAAACTGTTCAGGTGAAGTGTTTTCAATTTCCTTCACAAAATTTTTATAAGCCTTCGTTCTGGGAACTATATTCTTATCAAACCAGGTTAGATTGTCTTCCATTTTTTCCACCTATTAAGCTATCTTCTAAAACCTCTTGACTTTGGTATTTCCTCGTCCTGCTCTTGGCTTTCCTCATCTCTCATTCGATTGGCATCCTGATAGACATCAGGGTCGTTCACATTTAGTTGTAAATCTGATTTTTCCTGCTTTTGAGAGTGATTTTGCTTTTCAGAGATTCCAGCAACTGTATTAAATTCTTTGGATACAATATTCAAATCATTCGTAATTTCTTTTGCCATTTCTGGGAACTGAACAATTTTATCTTGCAGAAAAGATTTAAGTTTTAGAAGTTCTGCTATGTAACGGTTAAGTTCTTCTGTATTTTTTTTATCTGCAATAATTGCGGTCAATTCTCTTGCATTTTTAATGAAATCAAATTCAACTACTTTTTCGGTCTCTTTGTCAAAAATGAAAGCTTTTTTTTCGAAACTCAGTTCATTTTCAGATTTAGAAACATTCTTGACATCAGTATATTGAATATTATTTTTACTGTTTTCGAGGATGTCAGAAATACTTTTATCTCTTTCCAAAAAGATGACCTTCAGTTTAGTATTATTATCAGTCAGCTGAAAAGTCGCCCTGTTTTTGTCGTGGTCTGCAACGATGGTATATCCTTGCAGAAATTTCTGAACATCCTCTATATTTAGCTTTTTAGAGAAAGAATTATCCTCATTAATAATTCCGTATTTTTTCAGTTCATCGGTAGGTAAGGTTATGTTATTCATTGTATGTTGCTATTAAATTGTTTACTTTTATGAGGTCATTTAAAAAATGAGAAGGATTGATGTTTTGTCCGAATTCTTTCACCGAAAAATGCAGATGTGGTCCTGTGGAGTTTCCGGTATTCCCGCTTTTTCCGATGACAAATCCAGCTTTTACTATTTCTCCAGCTCGATAATACATTTCTGAAAGATGTAGATAGGAAGTTTCGAAACGGTTAAAATGTTTTACCTTTATGAAATTCCCTCCGCCTTTAGAATCCCAACCGGTTGCTGTAACAATTCCATCCATTACAGAATAGACATTCTCATAACTGGCTTTAAGGTCGATGCCGTTGTGCGTTTTTTTTGTTCCGAAAATAGGATGAGTTCTTGTCCCATAAGAAGATGTAATGGTGATCTTGTTTTTAAGAGGCATTACAATTTTTGAAAAAGATGCTGCAGGTTCGTCTACAAAATCATACGTTGTAAAAAAGTTTTGTTTTTTTGATGCTTTCTTTGTTTCTTCTACTCTATTTTGTGCTTGCAGCATCAAAGAATCTTTCAGTTTTTCAAACTCATTTTTTCGTATTTCTTTTACACTGCTATACTCTTTAATCAGTGTTTTCAGTGAATCTATTTGACTCGTTAACCACTTCGTCGAACCTTTGGTTTCATTTTTTAAATCTGATTTTGTGGTGATATTTAAAACTTGCTTCCAAGATTTCTTAGCCTTCTTTTGTTTTACCGGATCTTCAATATTAGATTTTTCGGATACCTTTGGATTTTCAGATTTTTTCGGTATTGTTGGTGTAATCGTATTGAATTGGGCAAAGCATAAGCAGCTGTAAAACAGCGCCATCAATGTAAATGTGTATTTTAGTTTTTTCATTTTACGCAGCTTTAATATTTTCATTCACAATGAGTTCCACTTCTTTGTTGATCTTTCTAAAGTTGGTCATCAGCACTTCTTCTTTGCGGTTAACCCCTTTTTTATCTACAAAAGAGTAATAAGATGGCATTTTAACATAGTTTTTTTCTTCTTCTTGAATCGCTTTCATATCCAGGTTAATTTTACCACTAATTGCAGACGTTTTATATTCCTCAGCATCATTTTCTTCTCCCTGTGCGATCATTCCAACCATTTCTCCGGTTTTCAGAGCCGCAATTTTTCCGGCAGGAATCATATTGTCCATCTTTTCATTAATACTGGTGGTCGTCCCTTGCTGTGAAATTGATTGTGAGTATGATTTCTGTTTAATTTTCCCAAATAGTTTTTCCAACCAATCCAATGTATTTTTGTCTCTGGCAGAACCGGAAATAATATTTCCAACAATCGCAGAAATAGTATCTGCAACTTCTTTTTTGTAGAACTGTCTGAGCTGCGGAATTTCTTGTAATCCAAGCATTACAGCAACTTTATTGCTTCTTGCAGTGGCCACGATGTTATCAATTTTATGAATATAAATCGTCGGAAATTCGTCTGCGATAATTCCTCCCGGTAAATTGTGCTTGGAATTGATCAATCTTAAAGTCCTGTTTAACACCGAGGAATAAAGGGCTGAGTTAATATCCTGTGTTCCCGGATCTGATGCTAATATGATAATGGATGGATTTTCACGATCAGTAATCTTCAATTCCACTTCATCTCCCGAAAACACCCAAAAGCTTTCTTTAGTTGCCAATCGGGAAAGGAATATTTTCAAAGTTCCAATTTGTCCTTCCAGCTGATCAAACGCTTTGTTGTCATACGCCGTTTTGAAAGGCGAAAGCAAAGAGAAAATTTCTTCGTTGGTAAAAAGTGTGTCAAAAATTTCTTTATAACTGCGGTTCATAAAGGAAAGAATATGAGGCAGATCAGAATATTTTCCATTTTCAAATGTTGCAAAAAAATAAATACAGGAAGACAGAAAATTGATGGCGGATTGGGTAAAGAAAGCTTCAGAACCACCTCCGGAACTCGAACCTCCCTTCTGTAGAGATGAAACCATTGATTCTGCCATTTCCTGGGCTTCTGCTAAAGTTTGGATGTACTTTTTGTGAAATGGATTGACTCGTTTTGATTTTTCAACCTCTTTCAGATTAATGACGTGGAAATTGTAATCGTAGTCTGCTTCCTTACTTTTTTTCAACAAATAATGGTAGTATGCAATCTGTGCTAGATCAGGAAATTTAAAATCGTAGATGCAGAGACAGAAACCTTTTGCAATCATTTGTCTTATGGCAGGATTGATCACACCAAAAGATTTACCAGAACCTGGTGTTCCAATGACCATCGTTCCTCTAAAAGGATTGATGTTCATCCAACCTTTATTGCTTTTGTTTTTGTAACGGAACAAGTATGGAATATTGATTGTGACATCCGATGTTACCAATTCCTGATTTTGGTCGAAAGATTCTTCTTCAACATTCCATCGGTCTTTTCCCATTTTCTGCTGCATCAGTTTTGAAATACTATCTGCACCCATTTGAAGAATAACTGCCCCTAAAAAAGAAAGAACTGCATAGATTCCCTGATAGAGATTAAATCCGGGAAACACTCTTGGAAGTTTTTCATTTCCTGCCTCATTCTGCCAAACCAGTGAAGAAAAAATCATCAGCAATCCCAAAATCATAGGAGCAATAATCTCTTTACTAATATTAAGGTCTTTCTTTTTCTTGGCTTTTGTTCCGACAGCCACTAATCCAATCAGAATCAATGTTGCAAATTTGGCATTGATAGGAGGGTAGATAAAACTCAACTTTGAAAAATTTTTCAACAAGTTTGATACTACCGGAACATTGGCATTAAGGTAGAAAAGCGAAGCACAATCGAGTGCTACGACTGCGTACACCGCTTTTTGTAGAAAGCCATAGATCTTTATTTGGTGTTGTTGCTCTTGCATTAAGAATAATTTTCGAAATATTGATTCAGTAATTTGTGTTCTTCCAGTAAACTATCGTGTAGCTTCTGTTGCCGTTCCTGCAAATTTTTATGATGTTCCTGTATTTTAACAAGTTTGGCATTCAACAGATTCAATTTATTTATTAATTCATTTCCTCTTTTTTCGACACTCTCGATAATGTATGAGTGACCTGGCTCTTCAGATATTTTATCACACCAATCTTTAAGGTTTAACACCCTTTTATAGGCAATGATAAATTCTTTTCGTTTTTTATAAATAATAATTATAGCAACAGAATGGTAGGTAAATAGTAATATCACCAGTGCAAAACACAGCATAACTGTAAAATTTTCCATAGTCTTAATATTAAAAGGTATCTGCTTTCAGAATATCTGAATAGTTGACTTTCATTTCTATGGTGCGCCCCGAGAGCTGTTCTTCAATCAAGCGAATCATCATCACTTTACTGTTTGGATAAGTGAATTTTTTGAAAACATAAATATTCCTGAAATTTTTTCTGAAGTGTTTCTGCGGATTGAGCTGTAAAATGGGTGTTAGATCTACACTTTGGTTATTGGTGGCTTTGTGTATTTTTTTGTCTTCCAAGGAGAATTTCAAATCCTCAATATCATAGTTCAGATTAGAATTATTCTTGATGGTCATATCTAAAAAAATATAAGCACTCATCACATAGACATTATTGAGCTGGAAGCTGAGTTTTAGATTTTTTTCTTCTCTAATCGGATTTTTTTCAGATTTTTTTCGAATAATATCCATCGAAAATTTTCTCAGTTCAAGATTAGAGAACACCATTTTATCAAATTCTACAGGCTGCATCGCTTCGGGCTGTATATGAATATTGGTAATCGTATTGAGGTTATCCTGATTTCTATGCACCACTTTATACTGTGCAATGAATGATTGTGCGACAACGGTAATGATCCCAATAGTATTTCCATTAACAAAAACGGAAGGTATATTGATTTTTCCTTTCTCGTCAGAATCAGGATGGTCTGTGATCTTTATTCTGGCAATGTTTGTAGAAGGCAAATCTCCAGTCAGTTTTTCTGTTGACAAATCCACGTACTGAATGGGCTCAGGCGAGATAATATGCAGGTTGATGCCTTCGGTAATTTCAATCTCAGGTAAATCGGAAACAATCTGTTCTTTGGTTGCAGTTTGAGCCGTGAAAAATTGAGCTGTGAATATTAAAAGGGTGTATAATAAAGTTCTCATTGTTTTATTTTTTTTGTTGGTTTTGTGAATCTTTCAATTGATTTTCGTCGATCAAAAAGACATATGAGTTGTATTTCAGTTTTGCTTTATTTTCTTTGATCAGGTTGGCAATAGATTTAGATGTTGATGTAAACAGGCTGGATCCAATGCTTGAGAAAAATCCTTTTCCGCCCATATCCATCTGAGTTCCTTGTACTGAGTTACTTCCCATTTCCCGCATCATATCTCTGAAAACGCTTTGCGGAACGTACAATCCCTTCATCCCGTCAACATCATAAATCGAAAGATTGACAGGATAGATTTCTCCTTTTGTGAATACAGATACAATGTTGAGATTGACTCTCTGCATTGAAAATCCTGAGATTTGTCCGTATAATATCGAACCTTTGATTATTTTTTTGTTCCCGACAAAGATGTCTTCCAACAATCGGAACCTAATCCTGCTTCCAAGAAAGCCTTTGTTATTTTCGTCAATGACCGCTTTGATAAAGCTGTTTTCTTTCTCCTTATAGAAAGCATTGAAACCACTGTTGATTCCGGATTTGCTCACATTGAAAGTTGAATTAAGAAAATCTTCCATTTTCTCTTTATTGGACTTCAGTTTTTGTTCTGCTGCGAGTTTACTTTGGTACTCAGGATCACGGGATTTTTCTAAAGAATCCATCACGAGCATTTGTTCTTTCAGATATTTTACAGGGTCTGGTTGGACACTTTGTGTCTTTTCTTTTGGTGTATCTGCGTATTTATCTTCTTGGTTCCCGTAAGATTTGTCATTCAGCATTTTAATGATTTCTGAAGACCTGTTGTAATCTTTGTCATCCCTCTGTGATTGATTTGGTTTGTAATACGAGGATTGATTTTCTTTTGCCTGGTATCTGTTTTGTCTTCCGTTTTCTGCTTTTAAGGAGTCAATTTTTCTTTTTTGGTCCAGTGACAATTGGTCATCATAGTTCAATAAACTATCTTCTTCTTTATCCAAACCACCAAGCATCGTTCTGTTATCCTCTTTTTTGAAAAAAGCATCATACGCATCATTTTTGGTCATAATGGAATCTTGCGTATCGCCGAGTGATAGTGACAATTCTTTTGGTTTATTTTTTTCAGAAGTATCTTCTTTGAGAAACTGTGCTCCTACGTAGCCGAAAAGAAAAAGAAATGGCAGAGCCAAAAGAGGCAGAACATATTTTTTTTCTTTAAAATTTATTTTTTTAATGTCCATTTTTTAATTTTTGGTATTGGTTGAACAAGTAGTCAATTCGTAAACTGTCTTCTTTTTTCAGTGCGTTTTTGTCTCTTTTCACTTTTAAAGTTTTCAGTTCTTGTACTATTTTTTCCATCTCTTTATCATTGTTGACAGATAGATTTTGACTCGACTTATTTTTAGAATAGAGAACCGGAGGTCTTATTTTAAATGCTGTTTCGGAAGGGAAAAAGATACCTTGAATTAGAGACCCTATAAATGAAACCGACAGTAGAATCATTGAATACGTGAAGAATTTCTTTGGATTTTGAACTGCCCACTGCAGCCATTTCTGACCCTTTTGTTTTAATGTAGTTTCCATTTTAGTAAGAATTTTTATTTTGATTGGACAGTTCCTCGTTATTGATGATTCGCCAGTTTTTAAGAATCACACCGTGAGGATTATTGGGACTTCTGATGATGTCTTCAAAGAAACCTTCGGTGATGAGCTTCCTCGTAATGACAGAAGATTTTCTTGTGATCATCTGCTTACCGAAAAAGCTAAATTTCTTTTGTTCCATACTAAGCGTAATTGAATCGGTATGGATACTGACCATCGAACTGGAAGCTATTATTTGATTGTAAAATCCTTTTTCCCTTAGGTTCGTATATTCCTTTTTTCCGCTGTCATCAATAAGATACAATGACTTTTGAATATTATCCTTGATATAGGTATCATCGGGAGCGAGTGTGAAAAACAATCTGTGGAATAATTCAATTTGAGCTTTATATTCAACAGGTCGGTTCAGCAGGACATCAGTCTGCTTGGCAAGAACCGGAACGCCATTGTCTAAAATGTAAATTGATTTTCTGGAATCCTCGATCATTCTGTATGCAAAGAAAAATCCGGCAATGACAATGAAAACAGCAAAAGCAATGGTGGATAAAGAAATGACCTTGTTGATCTTGATTCTTTGTTCTATATTTTTGATAAGCATCTTTATTTTAGTTGTTGGTTGATAATGTTTGGTTGTTGGTCATTCGTACAACATTTATTTTCCTTTTTTCATCGCTCTTTGAACTCTGCCTGATGCTGAACCTGCTGCTGCACTTGCTGCTACAGAAGCTCCTCCTGTTTTGGCAGCCAATATTGCTGTTTTAGCACTGCTTGCCATTTTTCCTGCTGCACTTTTCATTTTCGTCATTGCTCCCGCCCCTCCTGCAGAAACAATACTGTCTGCAATGGTTGGGGTCATTAGTACTCCGATTCCCGTAACAACATAGGCAACACAGGTGAAAAGCTGATTGTAGATCATTCCGGAGTTGCTCACATAGACCATCAAAGCGTCTAAGTTGGTAATGGTTCCATTGGATAATAAGGTATCATACCTTTCGATCTCCATTGTATAACCGGAAGCGATCAATTGCTGACCGATGTTGATGATCGTATAGGCAACAAAAGTGTAAAGATTAATGTTGATGAATTTTGATACCCAACTGTATAATGAATTTTCAAATCCGGGAATAAGAGCCATTCCAACAGCTATCGGCCCCAAAATAATTAAAATGTAAGACCATATTTTTTGAATGAAGAAAATGAGATATACACAAATCCGAAGAATGGAAAGACAACAAAATTCAATGAGTTCTGCTACTAATTTTTGCATTTGGAACTCCATTCTTATCGACCATTCCTTGATGGGCTGAATGAGTTTATCCAATCCTTCGCTGATGTCATACCACGAATCATCCGCATCTTCAGTAGTATTCTCAATGACTTCCTGTTTGGCATCTTCTTCCGCCTTTAATTTGATGACAGCATCCAGTAATTGTTGCTGCTTTTTAAATCTCTCGACCCGTAAATCATTGACTTCCGATTCTATATCGTTGAAAATTGAGATTCCGGGTTCGGCAATGGCCTCAAATGGCGCTTGAATCATACTGACAAATCCACTCCAGTAAACAAGGGTAAATCCGATAAGAATTGGTTTCAACATCGGTGTGATTTCCCATTCTCTATCTCCGGCTGCCATTTGCCAACCCATGTACCCGAGGTACATCAGAGCGCCTAAACCGCCTATTGCTTTTCCTACCAAAGCTGAACCGGCGGCGCTATCCTGCACACTGTTGTCCAGTTTTGTAAAAACTTCCATAAACCACTTTTCAAAGGCACCATCTCCCTTTAAAAATTGGAGTAGATTGCTGTAATCACCGTCTGTCTGGGCGAAACCCATAACAGGTAAAAGAATTGTTAATAAGCAAAAAGTTAATGTTATCGTTTTATTCATTTTTAAAATCGGTGTTTATAATGATTCATCAAATTTTGAACAATTTGCTGGTCTGAAGCGGGTGTCCAACCAGGTGGCAAAGCATAATTTGAATGGTTCTTTAAAATATTTTTGTAATCTGTAAGAAGTGTTGTCTTGTTATTGTAATCCCTTAACTCTCGCACAAATTTTCTCCATTTAATAAGGGTTTCGTGGTACATAATGAACCGTTTTCCTCTTGGCATATCCATACTTCTGGACATTGCGTATTTTTCTTTGATGAGATCCAGCTCTTCCTGAAGTCTTTTTAATGCTCCTGTTGAGCTGAGTGTTTCAAACGTTTGCAGGTCTTTCAGTCGCCACTCGATAAAATTTTGAGGTGTATCGGGAAATTCAGTAATAGGTTTTAGCATTCGTTTGTAATACAATAGCCAAAGAGGATCGGCATCGACAGTAGCGGACGTCCAATGGGCAAAATCCTGAACGCTCCTTTTATGAATGGTATCTGAAGCTGCTTTTATCTTTTTTGCTTCTTCCTCTTGAAACTTTAGCTGGGCAAACCTTTGATTTTGAACTCCTGTCGGTTTTAATGGACGAATGTCTTCCCCATCCTTATAATCCCTGTTGATTTTTGGAGCCCAAATTCCCCACACCGTTGCGTAGGCAAAATTGGTTTGGATTCCTAAAAAGTATTTTGGATATGGTCTCCAATCTCCCCAATCTTGAAAGACCATTCTTTTATGCTGGGCAACAATGGAAGGATCATTTAATCTCTTGACGCTGACTTGTCCAAACACACTGCCTGTAATCAAGATGAACTGAAATAGGCTGATTTTTTTTAGTAGATTTTCCATAATTTTTTAATTAAAGAGGTAATGGTATTTGGTGATGATGTCGCCAACAATGGCTTTGTCTATATTGATGTAATTACGAAGCACCGGAACCTGATACAGATAAGGGATTTTCTTGGCATTCTCTAATCGTAAATTGATGTACAGAATATTTCCGTTGATATTTCTGACCCTTGTAAAAATCTTTTCAATCAGCATTTCCCTATCCATTGCGTCCATTAGAAAATCTTTTTCCTCATTTAGAATGTCCTGCGTAACTTCCTGCTGAAGTTTCGTCGTCTGCTTCCCGATTTCAACATAATATTTTGAAATGAGTACCGAATATTCAGGATGCTGTGCTGATAGATCCAGCATTTTATTGGAGTTCGTTACTATTTTACCCAAATATTGATAGAGATAAATGAGTTTTTTGCTCTGGGTCAAGGCTGAATTCACATTTTTCAGTTGTTGATAGATGTATTCCTGAATCGCAATGATCTGCGTGATTTTATTGTTGATATCATCATACAATTCTTTTTGCTTTTCATAGGAATCCAGAAAAGCCTGTTCGCTTCCTAATCGAACACCGTGGTTTACGGTGATCTGTGACAGAAGTTTGTCGTTAATCACTATTTGCTGGCTTTTTACAGATGCAACAGAGAAGAAAAAAACTCCGGAAAAAAATATTTTTTTCATTTTAGAAAGATTTAATGTTATCCATGATGCTTTCAACTACTTGCTTATCCCTGTTGACATAATATTGAAAGGCTCTTTTGTTACGTTTTACCTTGGCTTTAATATCCCTTATCTTTAAAAGCATATGGGTAGAATTTCTGCTTATCGCCTTTACTTCACCCAAAGCATAGTCTAATAATACTTTACGTTCTGATTTTTCCATTTGGTTGATGGCTCCGTAAGACAAAATGATCCCGGTTACCAGCCGTGTTACCATTTGCAGATCATCAACAAACTGAACCTGAGAAGGCAAAACAGCGATAATGGAATAGGGAGCATCGTTTATTTCATTGATAATAGCAGTCTGATTGTTTGTTATTTTGGTTATTTCCCTGCTCATTGCTATTCCGGTGGGTATCGCTTGAATGGCAAATGAAACAATTCGCAATCTGTCCTGAACTTTGGTGATTTTTTCTTTAAAATTGTTCCATTGGTTTCTATTGGCCGTTTCTACGGTGGCATTCGCAATTTGTTTTTGTCGCATTTCTTTTTGCCTGTCGTGTTCTTTCATCGTGGCATTGATTTCTATATCCATCATCGGAAATGATACATTTTCCTGTTGCCATGCTGGTGTAGAACCACCACCGGAGGATGTCAACACAAGATAAACAGCCGGAATAGATAGGCTAAGAAGAATCTTCTTTAACATTTTGTAATTTTTTAAAAATTCCGTTTGTACCTGTTCATTATATTTTCAACAATAGCTTTGTCTGTATTGATGTAGCCTGCAAATGGATTAATGGAATTCCAGAATCCTAGTCGATTGGCTTTTTCCAGTCTTAATTTAATCGCCAAAAGCCAAAGCTTCAGATTTTTGACGTTCCCGGAAATATTATGCAAGATTTTATATCGATCTCCTGCAGTAGCCAGATTCAGCTCTCCGGATGCGAGAATATCAGATACATCTGTCACGATCTTTAGACTTTGCTCATAGGTCTTTTGTGAAGCTTTCACCCCAAAAATGGCATACTCAGGATGTTCTGATGCTAGTTGTACCACTTGTGATGAATAACTATAACATTTATTGAGATCTGAGTAGATCTCCTGTGCCTGAATTCCGTTTTGTAATGTTCCTGAAACTTCTTTCAAGCCTTTCAGAATTTTATTCTGAATGTCATTGGCTGCCACCATCTGTGTTCCTACCCAGATCTGAGCATCTTTTAACTTTGAGGTCTCTTCGATTACTTCATTTTGTTTGGCTTTTAGATTTTCAGAATACAGAATCATTGCCGCCGTTACGGTAGGGTCGATGTAAGTGTTTTGAGCGAATCCAATTGTCCCCCATAGGGAGAAAATGAGTAGAAAAACCTTCAATCTAATGTGGTTCGCCAGAGATGAAACGTAACGAAATCCTCTTGGAAAATTTATAGCTTTAAAGGTTTTCATAAGCGTAATTTTGTTTACTGATTAATTCTGAAAAAGTGATTTGGCGGTCTTCTAATTCCTGTGAGATGACTTTGAAAACACTGTTCCCTTTGTGTTCTTTTTTCATCATTCTGTAGAAAGAGTTGATTTTTTGATCTAAAGGATTTTGATATAAGTTCACGAGTGACACTAAGTTTTCCAGACTGTCTCCGAAGGTTTTGAAATCACCAACTATTTTGCGCAATGCTTCATCATAGTCGCCATATTGATGCACATAATATTCAACAGCAGATTTCTCCGGTTTCTCTGTAGTATAGGTGAGATATTGCTCCAATGAAACTTCATTTCCATATACTTCGCCTTTCGAACCTCTTTTTAGATAAAATTCTTTAAAACGGCTTCTACCGAATTTGTTGTTGAGATTGTTGATGGTGAAAATCTTATTTTGCTCTACTTTATTGAGTGAAAGCAATGATGCGATTTTGTCAAAATTATCTTTGAACTTGGTTTGATCAAGCAAAATGAATGTATCTGAGTTGTTGATGATACTGTCTTTTACCACTGCATTTCCAATAATGTCATCGAGTTCCTGAGTTACCACGACAGCTTCTCCCCAAAACTTCCTTACCGTTTTATATAAATAAAGGATGTAGCCTCCCATCAGTTTACTTGCGATAGCCTTCCAAGCTTCTTCAATTATTAAGGCTTTTCTACGGTCTTTTCTAAGGCGCATTTTCTGAATAAAAGTGTCCATAATAATGAGCGTTACTATCGGAAACAGTTTGGGATTGTCCTTTACATTATCAATTTCAAAAACGATGAAAGATTCATCGAACAGCGTATTATCTGCACTTTCATTGAGCGTTGTTCCGTACCTTCCGCCTTTGTAAAAATCTTTCAGTACAAATAAAAAGGTGCGCAGATTAAACTCTTTTTCTATAATATTATGTTTCTTATTATTCAGGTAAATAGGAAGAAATTGATCGCAATAATCATAAAACCCATTGAACGAAAGTTCTGTTACGACCAGCTTTTCTTCCAGTTCTTGTATTTTTCTGATAATGGCTTTTCTAAAGGATTTATTCCATTCATCAGCTGATCTGTGTTGCCTGATGATGTCATTCGATTTGATTAAAATCAACTGCGTTTCATTGTATACTTTCCTTCTTTCTTCATCGTTCAGCGTATCATACGCTTCATACACTTTATAGAAATTTTCGCTTTCATATTCCGGGTTATTGATATTCTTGTCGGGATGATAAAATTTCAACAATTTTCTTCCCGCTTCCTTTATTTCATCGGAACTGGCATCGAAAGTAATTCCCAAAATGTCATAGTAAGTATGCTGTCCTTTGGCTTCGTTTTCATATTCATAAAATAGATCATCTTCGTGAATGTTATATTTACTCAGATAGAGAATGAGTTCTTCAGAAGTTTTATTTTCATACCACTGTGTTCCTGAGTTGAAATACTGATGGTAATACGACATCAAAACATTGTCTAAAATGGATTTTTGTGCTGATGACATCGAAGAATCCGGACCTTGCCAAATCAGAAAGATCAGGTTGGTCAAAAATTCGATTTTTTCGATATTAAATTCTTTCTTATCCATTAGAAAAGGATTCATAGTAATCGGTTTTTCTTCGGTGTACTGGATGTATCTGCCTCCTTTGTATTTACAAGTCCCCGAATAGGAATCTCCAGTGTCAACAATAACTACGTCATAGTTATACGTGAGATATTGCTCTATAATATTGTTCATCAAAAATGACTTTCCGGAACCTGACGGTCCTAATACAAATTTGTTTCTGTTATTGATTCTTCCTGTTTTCATTGGTAAATCCGAAGGATCTACTTTCAGCGGAACGCCTTGCCGGTCTGTAAATCTTAAATAGAAATTCGATTCTTCATTGACGGGGTAACTTTCCTTAAAAAAAAAACACAAGGCCGCTTCGCTTGTCGTCATAAATAGATCGTATTCCCTGAGTTCGGTGCCATTACCCGGAATGGCTGATCGCCAGAGTTCCAATTGGTTGTAGGCATTTTTAGAAACAATAATTCCTTTCGTGAAAAGCTTGTTTTCAATCATCGACTGAATGTTTTCCATTTTCTCCAATGTGTGTGCTGAAAAAAGGATGGAAAAATGGGCATTCACAACGAGCTGTCCGTCAATGGCTATGTTATGAAGCAGGGTCTGAATTTCATCTGCTATAATCGCATTGGATGGAGAGTTGTTGGCTGCTCCTTCGTGCTTTTTCTTTTTTTTGTCGAGTTCCCTCTGCTGTTGTGCCTGAAGCGGAATGGTAATAATTTGATTATAGACAATCGTTTCGTAGTCTTCCAGTTCATTGATAAAACTAAAATTATCTACTGCTGTTTCAGCTGCTGCACCGTTTCCTCCGAGAACAGAGTAAGGTTCAATTTCTGAAGGCAAATCAATATTTTCTACATCCACGTAAGAAATGTTCTTCACGAATCGGTTCCCAATCTGTAAAAATTCGTGGGTGCTTTTGATATTATCAAATGTTGGAAATTTGGAAAACTGCATCGACAAAACACCAGAAATGTAATATTCAAAATCTTTCTCAAACAAAAACTGCGGTTCACAGTCATTCTGCTTCAAAAGCATCAATACTTTCTGACATTTATCCCGTAGTTCTTTATAGCTTTTATCAGAGAAATTGTAATGCTTATTTTTCTTTTTCAGCTTATCATCGATGATATCTGTAAAAAAAAGCACCGTTTCAATGGTTTTGAAAAGCCTGCCGTCAAAATGTTCCGAATATTTTTGTTGTAGAAATTGGTTGGATTGCTCTGCAGTATATTTTTTCTTAGAAAAAATATCGAGCTTCTGAACAATTCTTCCCTCTCCAATAATTGATACCACCTGATTTAAAACCGTGTGGAAATTAAGATAGCTATCCGGGTCTGCAGAGTACTGTTCGACAATATTTTTTATTTTGATCCCGATGATAGGGTTCCCATATTGTCCAAAAAGAACATCAAAATCCCAATTAAAGTCCTTTCCATAATCATAGCCGATAAATGGAATGCTAAATGCGTGTTTTTTTGTTGTTGCCATTCTTTAAAAGTTTATTACTGTCTAACCTTTTTGGAAAAATTAAGATATGATCGAAGTTTTTGGTTTTGTCATACAATCCATATTTGTCCTGTCTTCTGAAAATGAGATAAACCCCGCCTGCGGTGACTGCAAGACCAAGTAAAGAGCCTAAGAGACCGAACTTCGAGAGCACCAATGCTGAAATGACCCCGCCTCCGATGACCCCGACTGCGTAAAAGATGTATTTTCCTTTGAGCCCGAAGAATACAAGGGGCTTTTTCAGCCCCTTATAAAGGTAGAATCCCATACTAGGCAAAGAATGCGGTTACGAATTCCGGAACTACAATCAAGAAGATCATTGCTCCCCCATAACCAAGGATCTCTTTGTTGACGTCCTGGTCACCATTCGTCCATTTATTATACACTCGGAGACCTCCGATAAAACCGACCAATCCTCCTACTGCTTTCAAAATCAGCTTGACCGGATCCCAATAATCAGTGATATCACTTGCGGCATTTGAAATAGCGGTTGCACCACCTTGTGCAAATGCTGGAGTTATCGCCATAATTGCCAAGGCTAGGGTTAGAACTTTCTTTGTTGTCACGTTTTTTGTGAAAAAATTTTTCATCATAATTCAAAAAATTTATAAAGGGTTAATAATCAATTGAGTGTTAAATTTTGGGCATAGAAGTCCCGGACAACGGATGGAAATCCGCTGTTAAGTCTAATAATCAGTACGTTAGATTTTGTTTAAGTTGACTAACTACATAATGGATTGATAAACCTTATATCCATCGTGATTTGCAACCAATTGAACCAGGGTTTCAGAAAGATTCAGCATCGCCTTCCAATCTTTAATTCTGGAAGTTTTCTGGTCTGCACTAACCGTGATCGGGTTTTCGCTAATCACTTCATTAGGTTTCTGATTTTCCTTTTCGGTTGATATTTTTTCCTTTTGTTCAAAATACTCTTCGCTTGATTCAGCATTTTCAGGATGTGATTGGTTTTCAATTTCGGTAAAATCCTTTTTTGATGGATTATCGAATTCATCCAGATCTTGTTCAGATTCAAATTGTTTTCTTAAATACTCCAGATCTTGTCGTTCTTCATTTCCTTCAGTGATATCAGAATGGATTACATTTTTATTAAAGGACTTGGGAGTGTTGAGATTTTCTACATCTTCAATCCCTATAGTTGCAGTAAGATCTTCGTACTGTTCGGAAATTTCGGACAAAGAAAATTCCTCCGTCTCTTCTTTATAGGTTTCTCTTTCTTTTTTCAGAAACAGATCGTATAAGATATTACCTGCATAATACATCAGATAAACAGCCAGAATGGTAAGTGAGATTTTTATCATTTTTTATTGATTTAGTTGTCAGTCGATCGTTGTTTTATGTTGGTATTGAATCTTTTATTTTTTCCTTCTTTTTAATCACTTGTATTTTGATTTTTGAGGTTTCATTGATGTATTTTATAAGTTCATCGAATGTATGTTCTACTGCATATTTTTGTTTGCTTATCAGGCTTCTGGTATTAATAGTTTGTAGGCAGTTTCTTTTGAATACCGGACTTGGCAGCAGCATTCCATATTTTGCGAGCTCAATGTCCATTGCTTCCTGATTCAGATACTTGTAGCCTTTATCATATTTGGAACGGATAAATACTCTTTCAGCCTCACTTTCCAATAGTCCCAGCATATTGATAAAGACCAAAGTCGATTTTACAGAAACATCGGAATACTCAAAAGGTGTTACGATAAAATCACTGTATATGAGCAAATCACTGTATTTTGCATCGAGCGTTCCGGCCAAATCAAAGAGGTTAATCTCATCGCTTTCTTTTAAATTAATGAGAGTTTCAAAGTCTGAAAAAGGCTGCTCTTCTTCCTCGCCAATAATTTCTACATCGTACAATTTTGGAATGTCCAATAGCTCATCATCTTTCCATTTGTAGTAAAATGATTTCTGATAATCAAAATCGAAAACATTGATTTTCCTTTCTGAAATAGCGGTAATGTAATTGGCAAAAGCTATGGCTAATGTCGTTTTTCCGGTTCCTCCTTTTTGGGTAGCAAATGTGATGATCATAGGTTTTAGTTGATTTTTACTGGACTGAAGACGATTTTTCCATCAACTTTATCGTCTCTTTTTTCGTCTTTTTTTGAGTTCATTTTCGGCAGGGTCTTTTGCAGTTCCCGAACTTTTCATCAACTCAAAAAGAAGTTCGTTGACGGCTTTGTTTAATTCTGTTTTTTCATTATTTTCAGTCCGGTTTTCTGTTTGCACTTCATTTACGCTTATGGGATTCAGAAATTTTTGATATTCCTTTTCTCCGATTAATGGCTGAAGTTCACCCACGTAATGGAACTTGGTATGAACAGCATACAGCTTTCCGTCTTCAGCAGTCGTTATAGAAATATCTTTTTTTTCATCATTTGTGTTTTTGTTATTTCTAATAAAGTCCTTTACTTCAAACTGGACTTTTCGATAGGTTTCCAGATCTTTTTTACCCCGGTTTTCAAAAAGCATAAAGTCCTTGATTTCTGCTTCCGGATTATTCTTCTTAAAAAATTCAAGCAGGATCTTTTTTGTTTCCTGGCTGCGAATATTATAATCCTTCAGGATTTCAAAAGTCTTCTTATCCAGCTTTTCAGAAGTAAATTCAAATACTTCATTCATTTTCAGTAGATCACTACCTTTATATACTTTTTGTGTTTTATGGTCGATTACAGTGTAGCCAAAAGGATTTTTTTCTTTATGATGAAAAACCATATCGATCCCGAAAACATCTCTCAACTTTTTTTGAAGTTCACTTTCAAAAGTGATTTTTACTTTTAAATCATTTTCTTCTAATTTTTCTTTTGGGAGCATCGATTTCAGTTGCCTATCATCTTCTACTTTAAAAACCTTGGTGGAATACAATTCTTTGTATTTGCTTAATATACCTTTGATCTGCTTTGCCCTTTTATCATTTTTGCTGTTATCAAAAACAATCTGACTTCCTGAAAGTGTTTGCTGTATTACCCCGTTTTTTAAAATTTTAAAAGAATTTTCATCATTTGTGTTTTTGCCTATCTTATATCCATTTCTATTGAGTAGAGTTTCCAACTGATTAAGCGAACTTATTTTGTAGTTCAGCAGTTTTTCCAGTTCTTCTTCCGGTTTCTGACCATACAATTTTTCCATTGTAACGCTTAATGCTTTTTGGGCTTTAAGCCTTTCATAACTGTCATTGATCTTTTTCCCTGTCTGTTTATCAACTCGGGTAGAAACTATGTGTACGTGATTATTATCTGTATCCTTATGAAACACCACAATGAAAGGCTGTTCGCCATATTTCATTTCATCCATAAAATTCGCCGCGATCTTAGTCAGCTCTTCTTTCGAATGTCCTTGAAATTTCGTAGAGATCATTGCGTGAAATTGAGGTTTCTGCACTTTTTTGTTCCCAATCGAAATAGCTCTCAAATAGTTTCTTACTTCTTCCTTGCTGCTTGATTCGTTAATGAAGGAAGGAAAATTTTTCATCAGCTTTAATTCTCCGGTTCCATTATCAATTTTCTTATCGTTATAATGAACTCCTGGAAAACTCGGACCTGCCGGATCCATGATCTTAACAATCATTTTGATAGCTTTGCATAGATTTTCATAAATATTTCGTTCTGTTCTTTTTTCAGAATTAAGATCTCTGCTAACTTATCCGAAAAATTTCTGAGCTCTTTTTCGCTGATGAACTTTTGACCATTTGCTATTTTTGCTACCTGATTGATGTTGGTTTCAATTTTCCCGAAAATGTTATCCTGTTTTTCAATGAACGCCAATATTTTTCTCCTCTCATCATTTAAAATCCTGTTCTCAACAGAGTCGATGATTAAGCTTGTCAGAGAAATTTGCTTTTTGGAACAAAGATTTTTCCAGTCTTTCTTTTTTTGACCCTTGATCCTGATCAAAATCACCTCATCTTTTGCTTCATCAGTATTCATCTTTCAAATTCAAATTTGATTTTCTAAATGTTGTTTTCTATATTGGAACAAGGATGACCGTTGCAATTGCCATAATGCCTACAACGATAGAACTCACGACCTTTACTTTTTTCACTTCCCTGATTTGTTTTTTATCGATTGAGATAGTCTCTCCTTTTTTGGAAATGCCATAAATACTTTTATTATCAATTAATGTGATTTTTATTTTGTGGATTTTTGCAGTGAAATCCTGAACTTCATATTTCTGATTTATTTCTAGAGAATTATCTTTTAATGGTTTGCACGGATTCGAAATAATAGCTCTACAAGATGTTAGCGAAACGATAATTATTAGCGATAAAGATTTAAAAAAAATTTTCATAGTTTTATGATTATGGCGTTACCCAACTTGTTACGCCGTTAACACTTTTCAGAATATATGTTCCGGTAGACGGAGGGTTAGGAACCGTTTCTGTTGCGAAACCAAATGATCCATCAGCTTTGGCAACCACTTTTTTTGTATAGGATAAATCTCCGTCTGCATTGGGCATTTGGGAAGGTGTTACGCTGAGCTTGCCATTGATATTTAACCATCTTTCAGAAAAATCCCCCGAAATCAAAGCAAATTTGTAATCAGTATAATTGTTCGTGATACTATCCCAAAAGCTGGTTGAACTTGTTGTGACGGGGGTTGAATGTATAGCTAGTTTATTACTTACGCTTCTGTTTCCGGTGGCCGGGCTACCAGCGCCAATACCAATGAAAATATTGTTAGATCCTGTTCTGTTTCCTGTTCCTGACAGATAGCCAATCGATATGTTATCATTTCCTGAAGTAATGTAGGACATAGCTCCTGGACCAATTCCAATATTTCTACTTCCTGAAATCACACCGTTTGAAATACCATTCAATGCCGAAACTCCCGCGCCATAATTGAGCTTGCCAGTAATTTCGCCTTGAGACATTGCGTAAGCACTGGCTGAATTTCCTTTTCCTGACGTTATATTAGAATCGGTGGCAAAAATAGAATTGTAGTCACCGGTGATTGGACTTCTGGAAATGCCCAGTATGTAATTTTCTTTCTCATCAAAATTAAGATGCAGACTGTTCTTGACAATAAGTTCAACCGTAGAAGTGTTGCCCTTGAGTGCAACTGTATTTAGTGGGTCTTCTTGTATAAATGACTTCCATAGATCACCGTCAAAATAATACAATCCGGACTTTGTGATATGAATGACCTGACCGGATAAATTAGTAGCTGGAGATGTTACAAACACGACAGCTCCTTTTTTCGTAGATGAATATGTTTTTGCTGCGAGTTGGTTTCCTGTAATCCGTGGAGGAATAATCCCGTCATAATGATTGGTGTCATTTGGTTTCCCTACAACTTCTAAAGTCGCCTCCGGCGTCTGGGTGTTAATTCCAATCTGTCCCTGTATTGTTATTGCTATGAAAGGCAGAAAAAAATAAATTAATGTTTTCATTCTATTTTTTATTAAAATTCATTTGGTCTTAAGAATCGTATTAATTGTGTATAATTTGTATTAATTGCTATAATTTTAGCATCCTATTGTAGATAGGGTCTGATCCAATTTGAGTAGCCCTGAACTTCTCCATAAGTATAATATGATGTTGATATTGCGCCTAAAGAAGCTTGAGGAATTTTTATGGTAAAATTTTCAAGCAAGGCAGGAATAAGCATTGTTGAATTCTCAGGATGTAAAAAAACAATCTGGTTAGGAATATACCCTATGTCACTAAAGATATCCGGAATATTTATAAGTGCGTCTGAAGTAATTGGTTCTGAATCAGTCGACCTGAATATTTGAAATTTTACATTGACGATACCATTAACTTTTCTGAATGATACGGATCCTTTTAAGCCTCCATAATTTTTTGTCCCAATGGTATAGTATTTAGAAGCGGTTAAATGATTATTTGTATTTCCATTATAATTAACCGGAGCGGACCAGGTAGAAGTTGCACTAAGAGTCGCAGTGCTGGTATGATCAAATGTCAATAGAATTCTATATTCAGTGGGTTGCTTTTCTTTTGAAAATGTTTGCCACAAATTGCCATCAAAATAATATAATCCGGGTTCAGTTATTTGAATGACCTGTCCTGATAAATTGGTAGCCGGAGATGTAACAAAGACGACAGTTCCTTTTTTTGTAGATGAATATGTCTTTGCCGCGAGTTGGTTTCCTGTAATTCGTGGAGGAATAATTCCGTCATAATGATTGACATCATTTGGTTTTCCTACCACTTCTAAAGTCGCCTCTGGATTTTGGGTATTGATGCCGACCTGACCTTGGATTGATACTACTATTAATGCCAGTAGAAGATGACTCAATTTTTTCATTAGTATTTTGATTAAAAATTCTGTGACAAAATTGGGCGTTAAAACCTTCTAAAACAATAGTATTCAAAGGGTTTTGGCTAAATAAGAATAATCTGGATTAGTTTGGAAACTTAAGAAGATTAAAAAAGAATAAAAAAGATTAATCTGGAATATTCGCTCAAGATAAGAACAATGTAAAAAATGTTGATTAAAAATTCTTCCTTTATAAGAGTAATTTAATAATTCTTTATTAAACAATAAACTACTTAAATTTTGGAAGTATGGAACTAATAGAAATAATATAGTTAAGCAAATTAAATAAAGGATTGCACTATCAATGATTTATACTTAAAGCGAAAGGACGTTAGTTTTAACCTAACGTCCTTTTTGCCTGTAAAAAAATATTTCTGCAACTTACAATTTACTCGCAGTTACATCTAATCTCTCTGGATATAATTTCGAAGAAAATATTTACTAAAATTTCATCCTCTGGATTCTGACAGCATTTAATATAGCTAATAAAGCAACGCCTACGTCTGCAAAAACTGCTTCCCACATTGTGGCTAATCCACCAGCTCCCAAAACCAATACAATAGCTTTCACAGCAAAAGCAAGAAAAATATTTTGCCAAACAATCTTCCGGGTTTGCTTTCCAATATTGATTGCCATCGGTATTTTGCTTGGCTTATCGTCTTGAATGACTACATCTGCGGTCTCAATGGTTGCATCACTTCCTAATCCGCCCATTGCAATACCTACGTCGCTCAGGGCAACAACCGGAGCGTCATTGACGCCGTCTCCAACAAAGGCAACTGTTTCGTTGTGTGATTTGATCTCTTTAACTTTGTTGACTTTATCTTCCGGTAGCAAGTCGCCAAAGGCGTTAGTTATTCCCAGTTGATCTGCAACAAATTGTACAACAGTGCTCTTGTCTCCGCTTAACATCGTTGTTTTTACACCCAAGGCTTTAAGTTTATCAATGCTCAGCTGTGCATCGGCTTTTATACTGTCTGCAATAGTAATGTAGCCTGCAAATTTTCCGTCATATGCGATTGCAATTATTGTATAAACGATCTGCTTAGGGTCAAGATCATATTTGATATTGAATTTATCCATCAATTTAAAATTTCCCACAAGCAAATCTTTTCCGTTGATACTGGCTTTCAATCCGTGCCCAGCAATTTCTTATGTATTTTCTAATTGTATAGAATGGTCGATTTCGCCGACATATTGATGGATTGCCGTAGCGACCGGATGGGTACTTTTGCTTTCTAAAGCATTTACCATCTTCAGAATTTCATCTTTATTAAATTCAGATTTTAAAGTAACTTCCTGAACTTTAAAGACGCCCTCGGTCATTGTTCCGGTCTTGTCCATTACCACATTTTTAATATTGGCGATAATGTCTAAAAAATTACTTCCTTTAAACAGTATACCGTTCTTTGAAGCTGCGCCAATTCCGCCGAAATAACCTAGAGGAATGCTAATAACCAAAGCGCAAGGACAAGAGATAACTAAGAACACTAATGCTCTATAAAGCCAGTCACGGAAAACATAATTTTCCACGAACAGATATGGTAGTAGGCATATCAGTACTGCGAGTCCGACGACAATGGGTGTATAAATCCTTGCGAATTTTCGGATAAAAAGTTCGGTAGGTGCCTTCTGAGCCGTCGCATTTTGTACCAATTCCAGAATTTTGCTCAACTTACTGTCTTCGTAAGCAGTTGTCACTTTTACCTGAGCAATAGTCTGTAGATTGATCATTCCGGCAAGCACGCTCTCACCTTTGTTTTTGGTATCAGGCTTACTCTCACCCGTTAATGCAGCAGTATTGAACGATGCGGATTCACTTACCAATTCTCCGTCCAGAGCCAGCTTCTCTCCTGATTTTAGCTGTACAATATCCCCAATTTTCGCCTGTTTAGCAGGGATGGTCTTTGGTTGGTTACCTTCCAGAATGGTCACTTCATCAGGACGCTGATCCAACAATGCTTTGATATTATTCTTTGCTCTCGAAACAGCAAGTGTCTGGAAAACCTCTCCGACACTGTAGAATAACATAACAGCAACCCCTTCCGGATATTCTCCGATTGCAAATGCGCCTATAGTAGCAATGCCCATTAGAAAAAATTCCGAAAAAACGTCACCTTTGGCAATGCTTTCATACGCTTCTTTTAGGACGGGTAGACCCACAGGCAAATAAGCCACCGCATACCATACGATCCGTACCCAGCCTTTAAACCACTCCTGCGGAAAAAAGTTATCCAGTACGATCCCTATCAAAAGTATAACCAGAGAAACAATTGCTGGTAAAAACATTTGAAATGTATTTTTCTCACCATCGTTATGGTCGTGTCCATCATCGTCACTGTGCGTTTCAGATTTATTATTCTCTGTAGAGCAGCAGCTATCATTATTAAGCAATTTTTTGGCACCTGCGTCTTTGTAAATTTTGCCTTCCTGCGCTGTACAACAAAGCTGGTTTCCTTCCTCGTCGTAAATATGTTTGTGTTCCATTACAGTTATTTTAAAAATTTAATCTTCGTGTTCACCTGAATTACTCAGTTTAGCATTGACAAAAAATGCGCCTTTTACTACTATTTCAGCATTTGCAGGAATTTCATTGACAGCTGTAATCGCCGTGTAACCCATATCAGAAGAACCTTTCACAACTTCTATCTTTTCGAAATTAGTCATTTTTTCTTCTTTGTTAGATATTTTCTTTTCATTTAAATGTTCATCTTCTCCCTCTTCTTGATGCTCTTCAGCCTTTTTGTCTGTTTTGATAAAAATGAAATATTTGCTGTCCGCTTCTACAATGGCTTCATTGGGAACCGCAGGCGTGGTACTTTTATCGAGACTTACGATTCCTGTGATATTCATTCCGTCGATCAATCCTGATTTGTTTCCCGTTACAGAACAGTGAACCGAGATTGTTTTGCTGTCGTTTTCAAAGGATGAACCAATGCTGTAGATTTTGGCATCGTACTCGGTTTCAGGATTATTTGTTAATTTAAAATGAACGATTTGTCCCACTTTCATTTTTGGCAGATCCTTTTCAAAAACCTGCAAATCAAGATGCAGGGAACCATTATCTATAATTTCCGCAACGGGCGATGAGATGTCAACGTAACTTCCAATTTGTGCAGAAATAGTACTTATCGTTCCACTGATTGGTGACGTGATCACTAAACCGGATCGCAAATTTCCATTATTGACATTTGCGGGATTGATGCCCATAATTTGAAGCTGTCTCTGCAAAGATGATCTTTGTGTTCTCAGGGTTTTCAGTTCAGCATCTGAACTCTGAAGGTTCTTCTTTGCGCCGGCATCATTATCAAATAATTCCTTTTGTCTCCTGTATTCCTGTTCTGCAAATGCAATCCTGCTTTTCACGGTCAGGTATTGCTCTTGCAACTGAATGTATTCCGGATTTGAAATGGAGGCAATTACCTGTCCTCTTCTTACAAAATCCCCGATCTGTACATTCAAAGTTTTAATAATCCCACCATACATTGATGTGACGGTCGCTTTATTATTGTTCGGAACTCTAAGTGCTCCATTGGCTTTGATGGTAGAAGTCAATTCCTTCATCTCAATCTTTCCTAGATTGATGCCAACCGCTTTAATCTGTTCTTCAGACAGGCTTGCTATGGTCTGTGGAACCTCATCACCGTGTTCTTCTGCCTGCTCAGTTTTGATTTCGCTTTCCGATTCTGTGTTGGCCTCCTTCTTTCCACAGCTCATAAGAATAACAAAAACGAAAGCAGTATAGATGATATTTTTTTTCATATTATTTATTGATTAAAGAGTTAATGATGACTACAGACTGATTGACCTGTTGAATGGATTCCAGATACTTTAGCTGAATATTGGTTGCAGTCTGCAGAGCGAAAAGATATTCGACGTAGGAGATTTCTCCGGTTTTGTAACCGAGCTGACCTGCTTTTACAATTTTTTCTGCATTTGGAATAGCCTGACCTACATAATATTCATATTGCTGCACATCCTGCTTATATTGCTCTAAGGCATTCTCAAGTTGAACTGTCAATTGCCTTTGCTGGAGTTTTGCGTTCGATTCTGCCATTTGCCTCTGATAATCCAAAGACTGGATTCTCGCTTTCGTCGCTCGAAAAGTCAAAGGAATTGAAATTCCAAGATTGGCAATGTGAAATCGGTTTCCTGCATCAAAATATTTTTCCTGCCCATTGAGTGTATGAAAACCTATGATCGACTGGTTCGTGTAACCCAAACTGAACTCAGGTAAGCCCTGCGATCGCTCTACGTTTTTATTTTTCTCGGCAATTTCCATTTCCTGGTAGAATGCTTTGACGGTTGGATGATTGGCAATTGTAGTGCTGTCCAGAACATACTCCGCTTTCATAGGCTCATAATTTTCTTTAAACAAAACCTTTATATCATCGTCTGTATTTAATAGTGCTTTCAGATTTTTGTATGCATTATCAAGATAAATTTTATTCTGATTTAGCAATAGACCGATCTCCCCTTTCTGAGTTTCTGCTGTACTGATTTCAATTTTTTTGATGTCACCTGCATTGAATCTGACAGTGGCTATCCTGATAAAATCTTGATAAAGGCTGTCGAGCTTCATCAGTTTGGTCTGGTTGTAGTGCAGATATTCAATCTGGTAAAAATAAGTTCTGACCTGCCGTGCAACTTCGTTGGCAGTGATGTCTTTACTGATCTGTTTAGCTTTAATCTCTTCTGCAATCAGGTCTTTTCTGGCTTTGAACAAAGTCGGAAATGGTATGCTCTGTGAAATGGAAAACGACTGGTCGAACTTCGGACTGTTGTATTGACCTAACTGTGCATTGAAATTCATTTTTGGAAGTTCATTAGCGGTCGGTTTCAAGGCCTCGGAAACTTTAATATCCAAATCTTTCGTTTTTATTGAATAACTATTGCTCAATGCCATTTCTGTAGCCTGTTCCACAGAAAGTGTTTTTGTTGTTTGAGCATTCAATGTTTGTCCGACAAGTAGCAATCCTAACACGATAATTGTTGTCAAAGATTTCATCTTCATATTTTTAATTCTGAAGTTACTGTTGAAAATAATGTAAAGAATCGGTAGAACAAATAGCGTTAGAAACGTCGCAGTGATCAAGCCACCTATTACCACCGTTGCCAAAGGTTTCTGAACTTCTGCTCCGGCTCCTGTTGAAATTGCCATTGGAAGAAATCCTAATGAAGCCACTGTTGCGGTCATCAGAACTGGCCGAAGTCTAGTTTTAGTACCTTCTACGACACGTTTCATAAGATTTGTTTCGCCATCTTTTTCCAGCTGATTAAATGTTCCTATGAGCACAATTCCGTTGAGAACAGCAACGCCAAACAATGCGATAAAACCTATTCCGGCACTGATACTGAATGGCATATCTCTGATCAATAAGGCGAAGATCCCGCCGATGGCACTCATTGGAATGGCCGTGAAAATCAATGCAGCCTGTTTAAATGAGCGGAATGTAAAATAGAGTAAGAAAAAAATCAGAAGTAAAGACACAGGAACAGCAATCAGCAGTCTCTTGCTTGCAGCCTGCAGATTCTCAAACTGTCCGCCGTAGGTGAAATAATATCCTGAGGGCAGCTTTATTTGTTGTTCAAGTCTGCTTTGAATATCATCGACTACACTTTCTACATCCCGACCTTTGACATTAAAACCTACAACTATTCTTCGTTTCCCTTCTTCACGACTGATCTGTGCCGGGCCGAGTTTATAGCCGATATTAGCCACTTGAGAAAGTGGAATCTGGTTTCCTGTATTGGTGGATATCATCAGATTATTGACATCATCAATATTAGCTCTGTGCAGGCTGTCCAAACGAATCACCAGATCAAACCGTCTTTCGTTTTCAAAAACCTGACCTGCAGCTTTACCCGCAAATGCAGTGCTTAAAGTATTATTGACATCCTCAATATTTAGTCCGTAATTTGCCATTCTTGTGCGGTCATACTCCACATTGATCTGTGGAAGTCCGCTGATACGCTCGATCTGAGGCGCTGTTGTTCCGTCAATAGTCTGAATTACTTTTCCAACTTTATCCGCATAAATAGCGAGAGAATCCAAATTTTCACCGAAAATTTTCACGGCCACATCCTGGCGAATTCCCGTCATCAGTTCATTAAAGCGCATCTGTATCGGCTGGTTTTTCTCGAAAAATACACCGGGAATCAATTCTAGTTGTTCTGAAATTTCGTCCGCTAATTCATCATAAGATTTATCACTTTTCCATTCATTTTGTGGCTTTAAAACAATGATCAGATCTGTAGCTTCAAAAGGCATTGGGTCGGTAGGTACTTCGGCAGCCCCTGTTTTTCCCACCACCATTTTTACCTCATCAAATTTCTTGATAATTCTAGAAGCCTGCATTGAAGTCTCAATGCTTTGCGACAGGGAGCTTCCCTGAGGCAAGATGCAATGAAAAGCAAAATCGCCTTCCTGTAACTGTGGGATAAATTCGCCACCCATTCGACTGAATAAAAATAGGCTCACTGCAAATAAAAGTACCGTAACGGAAACAATTATACCCTTGATTTTGATAGCTCTTTTTAGTAATGGCTGATAGACACCCTGTAGTTTATTCATCAGCTTATCTGAAAAAGTTTCCTTTCGTGATATTTTTTTTGATAAAAATAATGCGCTCATCATCGGGATATAAGTCAGCGATAAGATCAAAGCTCCCAAAATAGCAAACCCTACTGTTTTTGCCATCGGCGTAAACATTTTCCCTTCAACACCGACCAAAGTTAAAATAGGAATGTAAACGATCAGAATGATGATCTCGCCAAATGCCGCACTATTTCTGATTTTTGAAGCAGAAAGAAAAACTTCTTCATCCATTTCAGTTTGCGTCAGTTTTTGAGTAGATTTCCGTAATCCTAAATGGTGAAGTGTTGCTTCCACAATGATGACAGCTCCATCGACAATCAATCCGAAGTCGATTGCGCCTAAACTCATCAAATTGGCACTGACCCCAAAAACATTCATCATCCCTAATGCAAAAAGGAGCGATAACGGAATCGCTGATGCAACGATCAATCCCGCTCTTAGATTTCCTAAAAATACGACCAAAACAAAAATAACAATCAATGCACCTTCAATCAGGTTCTTTTCCACTGTGCTGATTGCTCTTCCAACAAGATCTGTCCTATCCAAAAATGGTTCTATTACAATATCATCCGGCAAAGATTTTTGGATCGTAGGAATTTTATCCTTAATCAGGTTTACAACTTCATTGCTGTTGGAGCCTTTTAGCATCATTACAATGCCGCCAACAGCATCTACATTACCATTGTATGTCATAGCTCCGTAACGAACTGCACTTCCAATACGAACATCAGCTACATCCTTAATGAAAATAGGGACATTTCCTTTGTCATTCTTGACTGCTATATTTTTAATATCCTCGAGAGAAGTTACGACACCTATGCCACGGATAAAATAAGCATTCGGTTTTTTGTCTATGAAAGCACCTCCTGTGTTCTGATTATTTTTCTCCAATGCAGTAAAAAGGTCTGTGATGCTGACCCCCATTGCTCGGAGCCGATTGGGATCGACAGCCACTTCATATTGTTTCAGTTCCCCTCCAAAACTGTTGACCTCCGCAACTCCCGGCGTTCCGTTCAGTTGTCTTCTGACGATCCAGTCCTGCATCGTTCTGAGCTCCTTAGATGAATATTTTTTTTCACTTCCTTTCTTCGGATGCAAAATATACTGATACACATCTCCTAAGCCCGTACTCACAGGAGCAAGTTCTGGCGTGCCAACACCTTTTGGAATTTCTTCTGAAGCTTCTTTTAATTTTTCACTGATCAGTTGGCGTGCAAAATATATATCGACATCTTCTTTAAATACCACGGTAATGACAGAAAGACCGAATCTTGAGATACTTCGAGTCTCTTCAATATCTGGTATATTGGCGATGCTTTGCTCAATGGGGAAAGTGACCAGCTGTTCCACTTCCTGACCCGCAAGTGTTGGACAGACAGTTATGATCTGCACTTGATTGTTGGTGATATCGGGCACAGCATCAATGGGCAATCGGTTTGCGCTCCATACACCCCATAGTATCAGTAACAAGGTCATTATTCCTATGACGATCTTGTTGTTGATGCTAAATTTTATGATTTTATCTAACATTTAATTTTAATTTTATTGAAATTGCTTACGAATTCAACATAGCCACAAAATCCTGTAAAAAGTACAGTAATCGTAACCATTAAAGACACTGCTTTACGGCAAAATCTTTAAAAAACTGTCAAAAAAAATTAAATCTTAGGGGGTTGCCAGATATGGTCATAAACCTGATAGGCAATGTTATTCTTATGAAAAAGAATTTTTTTGGAAAAATAGAATTGAACCTGCAAAGGAATTTCCAGCAAAGGCTCTGCCTTAAATGCAATGACACTTACGTGGCTACAGTTGCACATGCAAAAAGGAGAACAAGTACCATCATTACTACCCGGCTGGGAATTTTCGGCACTTATGGAAATCTCACTATGATGACCTACAACAAGCTGCGTTTCAACATCACTGCAAGGAATGATAAGCAGTGCTATGAAATAGAATGTCAATATGAGTCTTAAAACTTTCACTTTACAAAAGTATTAAATTTTAATTTATGTTTTACTTTTAGTAATAACTATCTTACAAGCGAGTGAAGAAAAAAAATGATTTTTTGTAATCAAAATATAATCGTAATATTGCGATATAATATTTTTGGAATTATGGGAGCTACTAAGACAGAACATTTTACAGATCAACAAAATCAAATTGCAACAATCGCAAAAGCATTAGGACATCCCGCACGAATAGCAATTATTGAGTATTTAATGAAAGTCAATGAGTGCATCTGTGGTGATATTGTGAACGAATTGCCATTAGCTCAACCAACCGTTTCTCAGCATTTGAAAGAACTGAAAAATGCAAGGATTATAAAAGGAAACATTTCCGGAAACGCTATCTGCTATTGCATAGACGAAAAGACTATCGAAATTTTAAACACTTATTTTTCCGCAATAGTACAAAGTGTTACCAAATTAAAATGCTGTTAGCATTTTTTTATCAAAATATATCGCAATATTGCATTTAAACTATAAAGATTCAATTATGAAATTATCAGAAGTAAAACAAATTTTACCAACATTAGAAAATGTTGAATTCCAATTAGAGAATGGTGCTTTTGTTCCTGAACATTTTCACGTTACAGAAGTAGGAATGATTAACAAAAATTTTATTGATTGTGGCGGTGTCATCCGTTCAGAGAAGGTTGTGAATTTTCAGCTATGGAATGCGGACGATTTTGAACATCGTTTGAAGCCTAACAAGTTGCTCACCATTATCAAACTTTCTGAAGATAAATTAGGAATCGAGGATTTTGATATTGAAGTTGAATATCAAAGTGATACTATCGGGAAATATGATTTAGAATTTAACGGAGAAACATTTGTTTTAAAAAGCAAGACAACAGCTTGTTTAGCTCAGGACGCTTGCGGAATTCCGACAGAAAAAGAAAAGAAAAACTTATCTAACCTTAGCGCAAATAATGGCAATTCTTGCACACCAGGTGGCGGATGTTGTTAAAATAATATCAATAAAAAAATCAATAAAAATGAAAATTGCATTATTCAGTGACATTCACGCTAATCTCCCTGCATTAGAAGCATTCTTTGCAGATGTTGAAAAAAGAAATCCCGATAGCATTTATTGTTTGGGAGATTTAGTAGGTTACAATATTTGGCCAAACGAAGTGGTCAATGAAATCCGTAAAAGAAAAATACCAACTATTGCAGGCAACTACGATTTTGGCATTGGGAGAATGAGTAATGAATGTGGTTGTGCCTACAAAACAGACGCTGAGAAGGACAACGGAAATATTTCCATTTCTTTTACCAATTCTTTGATGAAAGATGAAGAACGTGCTTACTTGCGTACACTCCCCGCACATATAAAAGTAGAATTTCAATTGAACGAAGACAAACTAAACCTGCTTTTAGTACACGGTAGTCCAAGAAAAATTAACGAATATCTTTTTGAAGACCGTGAAGAAAAAAGTATGCTTCGTATTATGGAACAGGCCGATGCCGACATTATGTGTTTCGGACATACCCACAAGCCATATCACAGGGTTTTAAATTCGGGTATTGACGGACAAGATCATTTTCGTCACGCAGTAAATATCGGTTCCGTTGGGAAGCCGAAAGACAATGATATCAGAGGCGGTTACGTGATGTTGACAATTAATGAGAACAGTTCTGTTTTAGACAAAGAAAGCATCAGTGTGGAATTTATCCGCTTCGATTATGACTTTGAAAAGGCAGCAAAAGCAGTAGAAGACAGTCCGCTTCCGAATGAGTACGCAGAAAATCTAAGACGTGGTTATTAATCTTTAAAATCTAAAAAAAAATGGAACTTCCAAAAGATCTACATTATTCTAAAGAACACACTTGGGTGCGAATCGACAATAAAACTGCAACTGTCGGTATTACAGCATTTGCTCAAAAGGAATTGGGAGAAATCGTATATGTTGACTTACCGAATGTTAATCATAATTTCAAACAAGACGAAGTATTTGGTTCTGTAGAAGCAATTAAAACCGTCAGCGACCTATTTATGCCTCTTTCATGAAAAATTATTGAAACTAATGAGCAACTTTTAAAAGAGCCAACGCTTGTAAATTCTAATCCATTTGATAATGGCTGGATGGTGAAAATTGAAATTGAAGACCTAAGAGAAACTGAAAATTTATTAACAGCGGAAAAGTACGCTCAACTCAATAATTAGACGATGCAACCAAAACTAAAATTCCTCGACCGCTTTCTTACCCTATGGATTTTTTTAGCAATGCTTTTGGGCGTTGGGTTAGGATATTTCTTTCCTGATATTTCTACTGTCACAAATTCTTTGTCTGTTGGCACGACTAATATTCCCTTAGCAATAGGCTTGATTTTGATGATGTATCCACCTTTGGCAAAAGTGGATTATACTCTATTACCAATGGCTTTTAAAGACAAAAAAGTAATGTCGGTATCATTACTACTAAATTGGATTATCAGCCCGATTTTAATGTTTGTATTAGCTATCATTTTTCTACGGGATGAGCCAGACTATATGATTGGTCTAATTTTGATCGGTCTAGCAAGATGTATTGCAATGGTAATTGTATGGAACGATTTAGCAAAAGGTAATCGGGAGTACGCAGCTCTGCTGATCGCATTAAACAGTATTTTCCAATTGGTGTTTTATAGTTTTTATGTTTGGCTTTTCATAAATGTACTACCACAAAAACTAGGCTTAGGAAATTTTAACATTGCGGTACCAATGAAAGATGTTGCCGAGAGTGTATTCATTTATTTAGGAATTCCATTTATTGCAGGATTTTTGAGCCGTTACTTCCTGATTAAATTTAAAGGAAAAGAATGGTTCAATAGAAAATTCATTCCGGCTATTTCACCTGTAACATTGTACGCTTTGCTGTTTACTATAGTATTGATGTTCAGTTTGAAGGGAGATAAGATTTTAGAGTTACCAATGGACGTTGTTAAAGTAGCCATCCCGTTAGTTATTTACTTTGTTCTCACATTCTTCATCAGTTTTTTCATTAGTAAGGCCTTGAAAGTGCCTTATGACAAAAATGCATCTATCGCATTTACGGCAACAGGAAACAATTTTGAATTATCTATTGCTGTTTCTATAGCAGTTTTTGGAATCCATTCTTCACAAGCATTTGTAGGTGTAATCGGACCATTGGTGGAAGTCCCGGTATTAATTTTATTGGTTAGGGTTAGTATATGGTTAAAAAGAAAATATTATTCTTAAACAAAATATTAGCTGAAACATTAAAAAACAAGTTCCGCAGTTTTTTCCCCTTTTTGCAAAAAAGGCAAGATCGTCTTTGGATATAAAACTTGGAAAGTTTGTATATACAAAGACACATCTTGCTCAAAAAAAGCCGCTTATTTTTCGGAGTTCTGAAAAACGATTAATAGTATTGATAATCAGCAGTTTTGATTCTTTTATTGTTTTTATTGGAAATGTGTGGAAGTGAAGTCTGAGCATACGAAAGTAAATAATAAATCCTTTCAAAGTGATAATTTATCTATCGTATTGTAGATCAAATCGTAAGGATTTTGACCTGTACTTATCTTAAGCAGGTGACCTGTATATGATTTACGCAGGTATGAACTCCAGCTGTATGTGTATTACGCAGGTTTGATGATCGGCATGATTCTATTTTATGATGATGATCTGTATCTTATTTACACAGGTATGAATTTAAAGCTGTATTTATTTTATGCAGGTTGATGACTAGTATAATCCTTTTTATACAGTTTGCAGGGAAAGCTACAGCAGAGTTCACAATACATTCCGTCAAATTAAAAAAGGGAAGAGAACCTGACATCCCCTCAAAGCTTTTTTGTTCGGAAAAACGTAGGACTTTAGACTTTGGAATTGCGTTTTGCAAAAAAGCGAAGTGGCTTTGAAAGGACATCCAACAAAACCAACCCTAAAAGCAACCGCCATCATTGCCCGGAAATCAACAACAGGATATCTTTACTGAATTACCGCCAGATAAAAATAAACATTGTAAATATTATTGAAAATGAAAAAGAGCGGATAAAAAAAATGATCCGAATTTGCAACATTTGGTGCAACAGGGGTAAACTTCACTAAATATTTTTTTAAACAATTTTGGTAGTTAAAATATTAATCGTAATATTGCGATGTATAATTTTTGATAAAAATGGGAGTTACAAAAACTGAAATATACACGGAACAGCAGAACCGTTTAGCAACTTCGCTAAAGGCATTGGCTCATCCTGCACGCATAGCTATCCTGCAATATATCATTAAACAAAATGCCTGTATTTGTAATGACTTGGTAGAGGAATTGGGATTGGCACAAGCTACCATTTCGCAGCATTTGAAAGAACTAAAAAACATTGGTATTATCAAAGGAAATATAGAGGGAACCAGTGTATGCTACTGCATTGATGAAAATGTCTGGCAGCAGATTAAGAAGGAACTCAATACTTTCTTTGTTGACGATATAGGTATTGATAAATGTTGCTAAGCATTTATTTTAACCAAATCAATCGTAATAATGCAATATAACAATTAAATAATGAAATTATGAAACTATCAAAAATCAAAGAAATCTTACCAACATTAGAGCATGTTGAATTTCAATTAGAGAACGGAACGTTTGTTCCCGAACATTTCCACGTTACCGAAGTTGGGCAAATCAATAAAATTTTTATTGATTGTGGTGGTGTAATCCGCAATGAAAAAGTTGTCAATTTCCAATTATGGAATGCTGACGATTACGAACATAGATTGAAGCCAACCAAACTATTAAATATCATCAAACTATCCGAAGAAAAATTAGGTATGGAAGATGCCGAAATTGAAGTAGAATATCAAATTGATACTATCGGGAAATATGATTTGGATTTCAACGGAAAAACATTCGTACTGAAAAGTAAAACAACAGCTTGTCTTGCTCAGGATGCTTGCGGTATTCCTGTCGAAAAGCAAAAAATAAAATTATCAGCGTTGAATAATGCTTCCTGCACACCTAATTCAGGATGTTGTTAAACCCTTTAAATCAATCAAAATGTATAAGAATTTAGTTGAAACAATAAACAATGTTACTACTTTTCAAAACATCAGTGAAGAACGCAAAAATATATTACGACCACTGATAGATTTTGTACAGCAAAAAGTAAACAATAGTCAGGAAATAAGTATCAACTTCATTTGTACCCACAATTCCCGAAGAAGCCATTTATCGCAGGTTTGGGCACAGGTAGCAGCAGCACACTATGTTATCCCAAAGGTACATTGTTATTCGGGTGGTACAGAAGAAACGGCATTATTCCCGAAAGTGGCAGAAGCATTGACACATCAGGGATTAAGTATTTTCAAAATAGCAGATACCGACAATCCTGTATATGCCATAAAGTATAGTGATAATTCTTTGCCGATTGTTGGTTTCTCCAAAAAATATGATAGCCCTTTCAATCCTGTATCAGCGTTTGCAGCTATTATGACCTGTTCACAGGCAGACGGCGGATGCCCTTTTATTGCAGGAGCAGAAAAGAGAATACCTATCACATTTGAAGACCCTAAAATTTCAGACAATACACCGGAACAATCAAAGGTCTATGCTGATAGAAGTTTACAGATAGCAACGGAAATGTTCTATGTTTTTTCAATGATTAAAATGTAGCCGATGCAACCAAAACTAAAATTCTTAGACAGATACCTTACCTTATGGATATTCCTTGCAATGGCAGTAGGTATAGGATTGGGATATATTTTTCCCGGTATTTCAAAAATTACAAATGCGCTATCCGTAGGCACTACAAATATTCCGTTGGCAATAGGTTTAATATTGATGATGTATCCGCCATTAGCAAAGGTTGATTATTCATTATTGCCTATGGCGTTTAAGGATAAAAAAGTAATTGGTATATCCTTATTGCTGAATTGGGTTATCGGTACAGTGCTAATGTTCGGGTTAGCCGTTTTATTTTTAAGGAATGAACCCGATTATATGACAGGTTTGATACTGATAGGTTTGGCAAGATGTATCGCAATGGTAATCGTTTGGAGTGATTTAGCTAAAGCAAACAGAGAATATACAGCTATGTTAGTTGCATTAAACAGTATCTTCCAGATATTTACTTACAGTTTTTTAGTATGGTTATTCATCAACGTATTACCTGCAAAATTAGTATTAGCCAATTTCAATGTAAGCGTATCAATGAAAGATGTTACCGAAAGCGTATTGATATATTTAGGTATTCCTTTCTTGGCAGGTTTTTTAAGCCGATACATCCTTGTAAAATCAAAAGGTATAGAATGGTATAACCGGAAATTTGTACCCAAAATATCGCCCATTACATTGTATGCTTTACTGTTTACTATAGTATTGATGTTCAGTCTGAAAGGCGATAAAATAGTAGAGTTGCCAATGGATGTAGTAAAAGTAGCAATACCGTTAATCATCTATTTTATACTTATGTTTTTCGTGAGCTTCTTTATCAATAAATCTCTTAAAGTTCCTTACGATAAAAACGCATCCATCGCATTTACAGCCACAGGAAACAATTTTGAATTGGCAATAGCCGTAGCAATATCGGTTTTCGGTATTCATTCGCCACAGGCATTTGTGGGCGTTATCGGCCCATTGGTGGAAGTTCCTGTACTGATATTATTGGTACGTGCAAGTTTGTGGCTAAAGAAGAAATATTATGACCAAAATGCTCATTGATGCTTTGAATAAAGAAATGATATAAAGAAAGTCAGCAAACTACTTGACCAGTTTTCCATTTGGCAGATATAAATTTAAGCAATATTAAAAATGAAGAATTGGACAACGCAGTGGATAAATACATCAATTGACAACTGTTCTACAATTACAAGAAAATATTAATTGTAATTTTATAGAGCTTATTTTAAGCTAATTTCAAATAAAGCACAAAATATATGACAACACTCTTTATAAAAAATATGGTTTGCAACCGTTGTATTATGGTAGTGCAGAATGAATTGGAGAAGCTTGGATTGACTGTGAAAAATATAAAGCTGGGAGAAGTTACCTTGGATAAAGAATTAGCTGAAAACGTTAAAACCAATTTAGTGCAAGCACTGACTGTATTAGGTTTTGAATTAATAGATGATAAAAAAAGCCGAATTATAGAAAAAATAAAAAATATTATTATTGACCTCGTTCATCATCAGGATGGCGAAACAAAATACAATTTGTCGGATGTTTTAAATAGCAAGATACACCACGACTATAATTATCTCTCTAATTTATTTTCAGAAATTGAAGGCACTACTATCGAAAAATATTTTATTGCCCAAAAAATAGAGAAGGTAAAAGAATTATTGGTATATGATGAACTATCTTTGAGTGAAATTGCTTTCCGTTTAAATTACTCAAGTGTAGCCTATTTAAGCAACCAATTCAAAAAGGTAACAGGACTTACCCCAAGTTATTTCAAGCGAATACGAGAGGATAAAAGAAAACCTTTGGATAAGGTCTAAGTAAATCTTACAAATCATTCCCAAAATTCCACAACGAAAAAATGGAAACAATACGGAACTTTGTATCATAAAACTCATACAAAATGGTACACAAATATCAAGTAACAGGTATGACCTGTGGAGGTTGCGAAGCAAAGGTGAAATCAGCTTTATTAAAGGTTGAAAATGTGACAAATGTTGAAGTTTCAAAAGATGAAAACTCAGCTACCCTGACAATGGATAAACACATTCCAACTACACAATTGCAAAAAGCATTAACCGCTGTTGGAAAATATACCATAGAAATGAGCAATAACAAAAGCCCACAACATACCACGACAAATGAACCAGTGGCAAAATCCTGCTGCTCTGCTCATTCTCACGATGATAAAAAAACAATCGAAGTGACTAGCAATATAAAAGGCAAATACTATTGTCCAATGCATTGTGAAGGCGATAAAACTTATGATAAAGCTGGCGATTGCCCTGTTTGTGGAATGCATTTGGTAAAAGAAGCAGAATTGAATGTAAAGAAAACGATGTACACCTGCCCAATGCATCCCGAAGTTATTCAAGATAGTCCGGGTTCATGTCCTATATGCGGAATGGATTTAGTACCCATGGAACCAAGCGATTCCGAAGAAAAAAAAACCTATCTGGATTTGCTTAAAAAAATGAAAATTGCAACCCTCTTTACGGTGCCAATTTTTATTATTGCCATGATGGAAATGGTACATAACAATCCGTTATTTCAAATAATGGACAGCAACATGTGGAACTGGGTGCAATTTCTGTTTTCAATTCCTGTTGTTTTCTATGCTGGTTGGATGTTTTTTGTACGAGCTTGGAAATCCATAATCACTTGGAATCTAAATATGTTTACCCTTATCGGAATAGGAACTGGAGTTGCATTTTTGTTTAGTATTGTAGGAATGCTGATTCCGAATATCTTTCCGGAAGAATTTAAAACCGAACACGGAACCATTCATCTTTATTTTGAAGCAGCAACAGTAATCATTACACTGGTCTTGTTGGGACAATTGTTAGAAGCAAGAGCACATAGCCAAACCAGTGGAGCTATAAAAGCGTTATTACAATTAGCACCAACCGAAGCTACTTTGATTGGTGAAGGGGGCGATAAAGTGATTTCCATTCATGATATTAAGAAAGGTGATTTATTACGCGTAAAACCAGGAGATAAAATTCCAGTTGACGGAAAAATAACCGATGGTGAAAGCAGTATTGATGAAGCAATGATTACAGGAGAACCAATTCCCGTTGACAAAAAGAAAGACGATAATGTAATTTCGGGAACAATCAACGGGAACAAATCATTTGTAATGATGGCCGAAAAAGTAGGTTCTGAAACATTACTTTCTCAAATTGTACAAATGGTTAACGATGCTTCTCGTTCAAGAGCACCCATTCAAAAATTAGCCGATAGTATTTCTAAATATTTTGTACCCATTGTAGTAATCATTTCAGTAATTACCTTTTTTGTTTGGGCACTATTTGGTCCAGAACCAGCGAAGGTTTATGGATTTATAAATGCCATTGCAGTTTTAATCATAGCTTGTCCTTGTGCTTTAGGTTTAGCCACGCCGATGTCTGTGATGGTGGGTGTGGGCAAAGGAGCACAATCTGGAGTATTAATTAAAAATGCCGAAGCCTTAGAAAATATGAATAAGGTGGATGTTTTAATAACAGATAAAACAGGAACGCTAACTGAGGGAAAACCTTCTGTAGAAAAAATTTACGCATCAACTAATAACGAGGATGATTTATTGCAAAATATAGCTTCCTTAAACCAATACAGTGAACATCCATTGGCACAAGCAGTAGTCAATTATGCCAAAACAAAATCTATTTCATTAATTGGAGTCAAAGATTTTGAAAATGTTACAGGAAAAGGAGTTACAGGAACGGTTACCAATAGAAAAGTAGCATTAGGCAATAAAAAACTAATGGAACAGGTTAAGGCAACTATTTCTAACGATTTAGAAACCAAAATTATTGCAGAACAAAAACTTGGTAAAACGGTTTCTTACATTGCTGTTGATGATGTTACAGTTGGTTTTGTTTCAATTACCGATGCGATAAAAACTTCGAGTGCAGCAGCGATAAAAGAACTAATGCTCCAAGGTGTAGAAGTAATTATGCTTACTGGCGACAATGTTAATACAGCCAAAGCAGTAGCGGATGAATTAGGTTTATCTTCCTATAAAGCAGGATGCTTACCCGAAGATAAACTCAACGAAATTAAACGTTTACAAGCAGAAGGGAAAATTGTAGCTATGGCTGGTGATGGTATAAATGATGCTCCGGCATTAGCACAAGCCAATATCGGAATAGCTATGGGAACTGGAACTGATGTAGCCATAGAAAGTGCCAAAATAACTTTAGTAAAAGGCGATTTATTAGGTATCGTTAAAGCAAAAAATTTGAGCCATGCTGTTATGAAAAACATCAAGCAAAATTTATTCTTTGCCTTTTTCTACAATGTGCTTGGTGTTCCAATTGCAGCAGGTATTTTATATCCGTTTTTCGGAATTTTATTATCTCCAATGATTGCAGCTTTAGCAATGTCTTTAAGTTCTGTATCGGTAATCGTAAATGCATTGCGATTACGCAGTTTTAAACTTTAAATGAATTATTCAATAAACAAAATGGAAAAGAATAATCAAGACTTACGATTCAAAACAAATATTAACTGTGGTGGATGTGTAGCATCTGTAAAACCTCATTTGGATAATACCATGGTATAATATGCCATTGGGAAGTAGATACAACTAAAGACAAGGTGCTTACCGTAAAATCAGAAGGAATTACACAAGAACAGGTAATTGAAACTGTACAGAAAGCAGGTTTTAAGATAGAACCATTAAACAAAGATAATTTCCTTATCCTAATAACCTGTTTAGTTATTTAACTTATAACAAACACTTTAGGTAATTAACTGTATATTTATTTTAATAAGCATAAAAAGGACTATGCAGACTAGTGATTTAGATATTTTATCTATAATTCTGTGTTTGCAGTTCACGAAAGTGCAAAATATAGCAATTAAAAGAAATAATTTCATAATTTTGTAGTGTTGAAAAATTTGAGTAAACATATCAGCTTTGTCATCTTACTATGTTTGGGCTTTTTCCTAATGCCAAGCATAAGCTATGCTTGTGCAAAAAAAACAACTAAGACAGAGCAAAAGTCCTGCTCAAAAGATCAATCTGCAAAAGCAGAACATAAAAGCAGTTGCAAGGACAAGTCCTGTAAAAAATGCAAAAATGGTCACGACTGCGACGGCAATTGTAAGCACAGTTCATGTGGATGTAGCACTTCTTCATCTTCTGTAAGCTTACCAATACCAATAGATTTAAAAACAGCTAACCCTTTTGCTGAAATTAAAAAGCAAAAATTCGGTTTCAAAGAAGCCTACTATTCTTCAGGCTACTCTTCCATTTGGCAACCACCTAAAATAAGCTAAAACGATGGCTTGTTAGCCATACGTGTGCCTTGTCGAAAGCTGAATCCAGTTTTCGCAAACTCTTCGTATATCTTATTAAATTAAAAAAAATAAAAATGAAATCAATATCAAAAATATTGATGGTAATCATCGTATTACTATCAGCCGTAAACAGTTTTGCACAAATCAAAAATGCAAAAACAGAAACTGTAAAAATATATGGCAACTGCGAAATGTGTAAAACAACCATCGAAAAAGCAGGAAATTTAAAAAATGTAGCCACGGTAGATTGGAATAAAGATACCAAGATTGCTACACTCAACTATGATGGTAAAAAAACAAATCAGGACGAAATATTGAAACGCATTGCCTTAGCAGGTTATGACAGTGAGAAATTTTTGGCTCCAGATGATGTATATGCAAAATTATCCGACTGTTGCCAGTATAAAAGGGAACTAAAACCAGTTGCAAAAACCAGAGATGCAGGTATGGATATGAAAAATGAACACGCCAACCATAACCAAAGCGATATGGCTCAAAAAAATACCACTGAAACACAAAATGTACCGCAATTAAAAGCCGTTTTCAATAACTATTTTTCAGTGAAAGATGCGTTGGTAAAAACTGATGCAGGTACTTCTTCCGCAAAAGCTACCGAATTGGTAAAAGCCATTAAAGCAGTAGAAATGACAAAACTTTCCAACGAAGAACATACCGTTTGGATGAAAGTAATGAAAGATTTAACTGCTAATGCAGAAAAAATTGCTATAGCAAAAGATGTTACCAAACAAAGAGAAATTTTCGCTTTACTGGCTAATAATATGTACGAATTAGCCAAAGTTTCAAAACAAGAAACACCTGTTTATTATCAACATTGCCCAATGTACAATAATGGTAAAGGAGCAAATTGGCTAAGCAAAGAAGAAGCAATTAAAAACCCGTATTACGGCTCCAAAATGCTTACTTGCGGTAGCGTACAGGAAACTATTAATAACAAATAAAACGCTATTGTTATGGAAAGTATGGAAAACCAACACGAAATGCAACATAACCATAAGAATGAAAAGCATAATACTAATCACTCTTTAGCAATGTACAAACGCTTTGCTGTAATGGCTGTTGCTATGTTCATAGCTATGTACTTCATTATGTATGCTATGATTGACGGCTTACAGAACCTTATCCTGAACATCAATAATTTGTATATGACTTTGCTGATGGTTTCTGCAATGTTGATTATAGAACTATTGATAATGAAAGGAATGTATGAAAGCAAAAAAATCAACTGGGCAATCATAACGGTTTCCCTTGCGATTGGTATCTTTTCTTGGTTTGGTATTCGGGAGCAATTATTTGTGGGAAATAAAGAGTTTGTAAAAGGTATGATACCGCATCACGCAGCAGCAGTATTGATGTCTGAAAAAGCTAAGCTTACCGACCCCGAATTGATACAGTTACAAAAAAACATACTGGAAACACAGGCACAAGAAATCGAATTTATGAAGCGTAAGCTAAATGAATTTGAAAACAAATAAATAAGACAAATTTCTTCAATAATATCAAAAATAAATAAAATGAAAAATATAATTTTCTCAATCATTACATTAGTAACAGTTGCAGCGGTAACAATTTCCTGCAATCAATCTTCAAATAAAAATAGCGACCAGCAAGCTAATGATAGCACAACAATTGCTGCAACTCCGGAGTTACAATCACCTACACACAATGATACGGTAGCAACTGTTACTTCAACGGATACATCTTCTCAAGAGGCAGAAAAGTCCGATGTGAAGCAAGCTCAAAAGTTTACTGTCGCACCTATAATTAAGGATTATTTGGCTTTAAAAAATGCACTTGTTGCAGATAATGACAAAGCAGCGGCTAATGCAGGAAAGCAATTGTTTACTACCTTAAAAAATGTGGATATGAACGCTATCCCAGCGAATAAACATAAAGAATATATGGAAATAGCGGAAAATGCCAAAGAAAATGCAGAGCATATTAGTGACAATGCTGGTAAAATAGACCACCAGAGAGAGCATTTAGCATCGCTAAGTAAAGACGTTTCTGACCTTATCACATTATTTGGAACTACCCAAAAATTATATCAGGACTACTGCCCAATGTACAATGATGGTAAAGGTGCGGTTTGGATTAACGAAGCTAAGACTATCAAAAATCCTTATTATGGCAGCAAGATGCTTACCTGTGGCTCTGTAAAAAAAGAGTTCTAAAAATGAAGAGAGTATTAAAGATAATGTTGACAATAGTGCTGTTTATTTTTATTGCTATTCAATTTTATCAGCCTGCCCTTAATGTAGATAAAGGGCAGGTTTACACAACCGATTTTACCCAAGCGTATAAAATGCCTGTTGAAGTAAAAGCGATGCTTCAAACCTCTTGCTACGATTGTCATAGTAACAATACTAATTATGTTTGGTACGACTATGTGCAACCTATGAGAGCATTAGTAGAAAACCACATAAAAAACGCAAAAGAGGATTTGAATTTCAACGAATGGGGTACATACTCAAATAGGAAGCAGGACAGATTATTAAACTCAATTAAAGAACAAATCGAAACTAAACAAATGCCCTTAGCATCATATACAATGATGCATAAAAACACAAAACTGAATGATGAGCAAATCAAAGTTTTAACCAATTGGCTAAAAGAGCAGGATTAAGTTTCAAGAAAAAAAATATCAAAATGAATATACCTAAAAATGTTACGATCAGGTTGCTGCAAGCAGTTTTTATACTGTTATGTTCGCAATCTCTCTTTGCACAAAAAGTAGTTCGTTACGAGTTGTATGTAAAAGATACGCTTGTAAACTACGCAGGCAAAGAAAAAAGAGCCATTTCCGTAAATGGTCAAATACCAATGCCAACGCTCACTTTTACCGAAGGCGATACAGCCGAAATCGTTGTACATAACCAATTAAAAGAAAGTACCTCATTGCATTGGCACGGAGTGTTCCTGCCCAACAAAGAAGATGGTGTGCCCTGGCTTACACAAAAACCTATTAAGGCAGGCACAACCTATACCTATCGCTTCCCAATTATCCAACACGGAACGCATTGGTATCACTCACATTCTGGTTTGCAGGAGCAAATTGGGATGTATGGCAGTTTTATAATGAAGAAAAAGGATGATGATAAAACCTTTAGAAAAGGAATTGACGATTTGCCGACTGTACCCATCATTTTAAGCGAGTGGACAAATCTTAATCCCGACAACATCAACAGGATGCTGCATAATGCCAACGATTGGGCAGCTATTAAAAAAAATGCAACACAGTCTTATGCAGAAGCTATTAGAGAAGGACATTTCAAAACAAAACTAACCAACGAATGGAAACGGATGTTGGCAATGGATGTAAGCGATGTGTATTATGACAAAATTTTAATCAATGGAAACCATACGACCGATTTAAAAAAGGTGGACGGCAAAACGCTAAAAGCGGGCGATAAAGTACGATTGCGAGTTTCAAACGGTGGTGCTTCGTCCTATTTTTGGTTGCGGTATGCAGGCGGTAAAATTACCGTAGTTGCAAATGACGGTAATGATGTAGAACCTGTGGAAGTAGATAGATTAATCATTGCGGTTTCTGAAACTTACGATATTGTAGTAACAATTCCTGAAGATGGTGTTGCTTATCAGTTTCTAGCTACTACTGAAGACAGAACACAATCCGCAAGTTATTTTGTGGGCAATGGCATCAAACAATTAATATCACCACTTCCTAAATTAAAATATTTTGAAGGGATGAAGATGATGAACGATATGATGAAGATGAATGGAGATTTGGACGATATGGGAATGAAAATGAGCCTGAACCAAATGGATATGAACGTGGTAATGTATCCTGAAATTACTGGAGAGGCAAAACCAAAAGAAGACCATAGTCAACACAATATGAATATGGAAAATGATCCCAACCGTTACAATGCAAATGCTTTGGGAGAAATCAAAACGCTGAATTATGCAATGCTACAATCTCCTTCCAATACGGAACTTCCTAAAGATGCGCCAGTAAAAGAATTGAAATTTACCCTTACCGGAAATATGAACCGTTATGTGTGGAGTATGGATAATAAAATACTTTCAGAAGTTGATAAAATACCTGTGAAAAAAGGAGAAATTCTACGAATTACCATTCATAATAACTCAATGATGCGCCATCCAATGCACTTGCACGGTTTTGATTTCAGGGTAATCAATGGCAAAGGCGAAAAATCACCACTAAAAAATGTTATAGATATAATGCCAATGGAAACTGATACCATTGAGTTTTTAGCAAACGAAGAAGGAGATTGGTTTTTCCACTGTCATATCCTTTATCATATGATGTCAGGAATGAACAGGGTATTTGCAGTTGACGATTATCAAAATCCGAATTTACCTAACAAAAAACAAGCATATAATATGTTGCAAAGAGAAAGCAATATGCCACACTTAATGGCTCAGAATGATTTTGCTAGCAATGGAAATGATGGTGATGCGATGCTTCAGAATTCAAGATGGAGTTTAGGGACAGAATGGCGATTAGGCTATAACGATATGCACGGTTATGAAGTAGAAACACATTTAGGAAGGTACATTGGAAAAATGCAATGGTTTATGCCGTTTATAGGTTTTGATTGGAGGTATCGTAAAATGGGTATGGATGAACACGAAACCAATTTATTCGGACAGAAAAATGAAAAAGATACACGTAGAGCTATTAGCTTGGGCTTTATGTACACATTACCAATGTTAGTAAACTTTCAGGCAGAGGTATATCACGATGGAATTGTACGTCTTTCTTTAATGCGTGAAGATATTCCCATCACAAAGAGATTGAGGGCTGGTTTTATGGTCAACACCGATATGGAATATATGACAGAGCTAAAATATATTATCAATAAAAATGTGGGTATTCGTACACATTATGATAGCGATATGGGCTGGGGTATTGGGTTATCTTTAAATTATTAAAACAAAGGATAAACAGCTAAGCCAGGAAACCGAAAACGTTTTTTCAATCCGTTTGAGCTGTCTCAACTATTTACCACAATATTACAATTTAAAATTGCACATGACAATGATAGAACTGATAAAGGCAACACCCGCATTTCCTGTCAGGGAAATTGACAAAGCAGTTCAATTTTACAAAGACAAATTTGGTTTTGATTGTCGGCACAAGGAAGACACTTTTGCAATTTTGGTTCGGGGCAACATAGAACTGCATTTGTGGGCTTCCTGCAATTATAGTTGGAAATGGAAAAGCATTTTTCTATTTCTAAAACCGATTAGTAGTGGGGCAGAAAGCTTTTTAGCAGGAACACACAGTTGCAGAATTGAAGTAAAAGGAGTTGAAGAGCTGTATAAAGAGCTAAAAGAAAAAGAGGTGCTTCACAATGAAAAAACAGAGATAGAAAGTACCTATTATGGCACAAGAGAATTTGCAGCATTAGACTTATACGGAAATCTTTTATCCTTTTATGAAAATGTATAAAAAGATGTTTTTGTATTTTAGTATTTGCTTAAATAAACAATTTGCTTATCTTTGTACTTATGGATAATCTTTCTTGTATAAGGCAGCAGGCGGACGTTAAGCAGATAATGCGTTGCAAAGACCGGATTAGTGAAATCAAAGGGACAGTTGATTATTTATCCAGCGGACTTGAGTTAGCGGGTAACAATGTAAGACTGAAAATACTTTTTCTTCTTTATGAAGAAAAGAAACTTTGTGTTTGCGACCTAAGCGATATTCTCAGTATGACCATTTCGGCAGTTTCTCAGCACTTGCGAAAACTCAAAGACAGAAAACTCATTGAAACGGAAAGACAAGCGCAAACTATTTTCTATTCGTTGGCAAAAGAGTATGAAAAAATGCTCAAACCTTTTTTCAAAATCCTTAACGAAAACAAAATTTTGGAAGCAATATGAAAACAGAAAAAAAATTAATCGGTGCAGGACTTTTGACAGCAATTGCTTCGTCCTTGTGCTGTATTACGCCAATTTTGGCTATAGTTGCGGGTTCAAGCGGAATTGCTTCTACCTTTTCGTGGCTCGAACCTTTTCGACCTTATTTTATTGGTATGACTGTTTTAGTTCTTGGCTTTGCTTGGTATCAAAAACTGAAACCTCAACAACAAATTGACTGTAATTGTGAAACAAATCAAAAACAAAATTTTATGCAAACGAAATCATTGTTAGGAAGTATTACCGTAATATCAGTTTTACTTCTATCATTTCCGAGTTATGCTCACATCTTTGTTCCGAAGACAAAAATCACGGCAATTGTTACTTCGACTTCTAAAATTCAGAAAGTTGAATTTACTATTAAAGGAATGACTTGTTCAGGATGTGAACATCATGTAAAGACAGAAATTAGCAAACTAAAAGGCATTGTTGAAGTTATTGTTTCTTACGAAAAAGGCAACGCAATTGTAAAGTTCGACAACAAACAAACCAGCATCGAGCAAATCGAAAAAGCTATCAACTCTACTGGTTACAAATCACTAAAAAGCAAAATTATTTCATAATGGACATCATTTTAATATCCGAAATAACTTGTCCAACCTGCGGACATAAGAAATCCGAAGAAATGCCAACTGATGCTTGTCAATTTTTCTATCAGTGTGAGAGTTGCAAAACAACTCTAAAACCTATAAAGGGAGATTGTTGCGTGTTTTGTAGTTACGGTACAGTAAAGTGCCCACCTATTCAAGAGGGAAATGCTTGTTGTAAATAACTAAACCACTATGGACTTTCAGTCCATAGATTTGAACAACGAATGAAATTCGTTTAAAAAACTCCACAGATGCACAGATAATAAAATATTAAAAAATTCATTTTATTATCTGTGCATCTGTGTCGAATAAAAAATTTATAGAAACTGAAATTCTTGCACTGAAAGTGCATAGTTTCAACTAACTATTTTAATGCTTAATTGAAACTATGCACAACGAGTTTTCTATAGTCAGTTAATACTTACAACCTTTTTTCTAAAACAAACCAAAGCCAAAGTCCGGAATTGTTTTAGAAATGGGGTTGTTCCGCTTTCCGCAAAAATACGTTTCCGACCGCAGGGAGGAATTGCATTTTTGCCGCCCAACTTTTGGTCAGGCGGTTTTTTATATTTTTATCAGTTGAGAATGGAAATTTTTTAGATTAAGGAAAAAACCTCTGTTTTCAGTCAGTCCGTTGCGAAACAAGTTCCACAATAGAGAACATCCCATTTGTGCTAATGTAGAATTAATAAACAAATCCTGCTTTTCTAATGCTTCTGCTAAACTGCAACTTGGTGTATCATCTTGCGTTTCAGACTGCAAAAGCAGTTCTCCAAATTCTTCCGTCACATAAGGAAGATTCGACGTTGTTTGATATTTTTCGGAATCAGGTTGTTTTATATTCTCAACTGTAGAAAGCAAAACCTGTCCAGAATATCGGTTGTTGCCAAAATCCATCCAATATTTAGCCTGGTTTCTGTATAATCTCCTACCCTCTTTCAATTCATTCAGAATATCAGCAATTTCAAATCGTGATTTGACATTATCAACACACGACATATAAATTGCGGACTGCATATTCTCTTGGATTCTTCCTAAAGAATCTCTTTCAAACTTTCTGACTTCGGCTTTCCAATTCGTTCCAGACCATCGGTTTGCCCGATTTATCAGTGCAACTGCCTTTGGTAATCCTACTTCACATTCTGCAAAACGCTGTCTGCCTTGATTCGCTTCTGTGACAATATCATCATCCCACAACCGCACCTGTAATCCTGCGTGTCCCAATTCAATCAATGAATGGTTCATTTCGATCAAGGCGGTCAATACTTTAGAACCTGTACCACCTGCACCTATGAGGTTTACCATTACAGGATTGGTAGGATTTAAAAGGCTATCATCGGTAAAATGGACTTTTGTTTTTTCAGATTGTATCATTAGAGTAGATTTTTTAAAGTTAGATTTGAATTGATTAGAATATCTGTCGGAAACGGCTCTTTTGAATCAATAAGGCTTTTCCAAAGGATTACCAAGTTTCCTTTAATCGGATTATGGCTGTTGACCAAATGGCTGAAATAAGAATTGAAAAAATAGTTTTCCCATTTCTTAGTAAACTCTTCGAGTGATGCGGAACTTTTAATGTTTACGTCGACCGTTCCCATACAAACACTTCCGCTTTCGTAAACATTAAAGAACGGAGCGTGAAATAGTGGTGTATCTGTATTGGGGCGTTGGTCTGTCTCCAATGCGAATATTTTCATTCCCTGCTTATTGGCACACCATAGCAAAGGTGGCACATTCGCTAAACCATTTGGAATGGAAAGCTTTTCGGTAAATAGTAACTGTCGTTCCTGTGCTTTTGTGTACCAGACCACTTTTCCATTTTCCGATGTATCTATAAATAGTACAGTTTCAGAAATAATACCACTTGGTCTTAGAAAATCTTTTTCTTTCTTATTTTGAATATTTAAAGATTTGGAGAGTCGTTGTGCCTCCCTTACAGTCAAAGGGTGGGCATTGACAGGGTTTCCATTAGGGTCAATATCAAAATGTTCAACATAACCATCGCGATTATAATCTTCTGTCTCATAAAAGACCAGTGCTGATTTAGGATAGTAAAGTGTTCCAAAATTATTGGTTATGTCGGTTTCTTCGTTCTTAATTGTATTGGCTGTATTTCTCATAGCTTGTTTTTATAATTGAATTATTTGCGCCGTGTATGCACAGATTAGTTGAGCAATCGGCACAATTCGTTTAAGACCTTAAACAACTGATTTTCAAAATCAAGGTTTTTATCCAATATATCACTTCCGTCAAAGGTTTTAAAAATCATTGGTTGCTGTGTTTCAGCATATTCGTTGAACTCATTATTGACCATACTCGTTAGATTATCATAAATCAATCCGTCACTCTCGGCAAAAAAGGAAATATATTTATCCATTGCGATAACAGTTTCCTCATTATAATTGTCATCTCCCTCCATTTCTGAGGGCTTGTTTGCATTATTATAGTGGGCATTTCTGAAAATGCTTTCATTAGGGTAATCACAATAAAGTTTAAAGGTTTTTTCTGCCAATTGAAGGCATTCTTTATCAAACCTGTTTTTCGGTATAAAACGTTTCAAGCGTTGCTCAAAAAAAAGAAGATTCTTAGCATTGGAAATTTTTTGTCCCATCATATCTCCGTTGATTTCCGCCCGTTGAAGTTCTTTTTTGCAGATGTGGTTATCTTCTATTTCTTCGTCCTGCTCTATCCAATCAGTAAGCATTTCGTAATTCCAATAGAGATAAGAATCTTCCTGTCTGTAATATGGAATATCTACATTTCTATACAGATAAGTGCATACGGACAATAGTAAGCAAGCTGCTTTTCTGTGTACCTTATTGCGGAGCAATTGATAAAGCGGTACGACGGGAACATAAAACAAGGTTGCCCCTGTGTTGCATCTTTCTTCTATTGCAAAGCAAGTCTTACTCCCTTTTTCTATCAGCCTAACACTCTGCCAATTTTCAGTCTTGGTTTTCAACTGCGTTTCAATATCTCTCAAAGCAAGGCTGATATTGTATGGATAATTAAAATGCTGTGTCGGCATTGGGGTTATATCATAATGCTTTGCTAATTGAGAAAGGGACTTATAAAAATCCCTTTCTGTTTTAGCAGACTTACGTTTGCCCTGTGTTATTGTTATTTCATTCTCCTTTAATTTCGGCATAAAGCAGGTTCTCAGAAAAGCATTGGAAGTTGGGAGATTGGAACGGATTTCCGTTGGTCTTTCTGAACTTCCGAACTGTCTTTTATCTGATGCATCCATTGTGCGTATTCCCTCAATTGTAAGTGAAGTTGCCTTTGTTTTTTTTCTTCGGGAGGTTGAATTGTCCCCGATATGGTTTTTCGTTGCATTCATTTTATTTTTGTTTGTCAGTTTATGGTTGATGGTTGTTAGCTTTTAGATTGTAATTCTATCAACTGTCAACCAAAAACCATCAACTATTTATTATCCTTTTGTTCCCATCACACTTTCAAATTGATATTCAACAGCATCATCCTTGATTTTCGGTGCTGAAATTTTTGAAGTGGTCAGTATCGGGTACGTGTTGGCGTAAAAGTTCATTACTGATTCTACGCTCCATTTTGGTTCAGGGTCAGGTAAACGTATTTCCTGTCCGTTATCTTTGAGTATAAAAACTCGGTCTAATAGGGTTGCAAGTAACATTTATAATATTTTTAAGATTCAACATTTTCATTGGTCGTTTCAGAGAATAGGCTTGGTGCAAAATGTTTCTCATATTCATCCTGCTTTTTGCGGATGATTTCAGCATAATCGGGAAATTCCGATACTTTTGGAAGAGCTGACCACGCTTCTTTGTATTTGCCGTCTTTTTCGAGTTCTTCGGCTTTTTGCAAGGCTTCTTTGTACTTTTTATCTTTGCCTTCCTTTTCTTTTTTCTCCTTGTCGGATTTCTCCTTTTCCATTGCCGATTTCTTCTTGGCTTCTTCGACCTGTTTCATAAAACTTTCCATATCTACCATTAAGCCCGATGCGGTCTGCAATGGTGTCGAAATACTTTCAAAAAATCCGTTGTCCAATTCTTCCGCTGTCCCCCTTAAATTGAGTGGCGGAATCGTTTTCCTTGCCTCGTCTCCGCATTGCTCATTGTTGAGCAATACGGAAAGAACGAAACTGTTTTCTGCCCCTTGTCGGAGTGTGATTTGCAAATCTCCTGTAAGATTGAGTTTGCCTATCTGTCTGAAAAAATTGGTTTGCATAATTTTGTTTTTAAAATTGATTTTTTACTATTTCTGTTATAATTAATTTTATATTCATTATTTTGAATAATGCTCTGTAATAGGTTTCTTGCGTTTGTGGCATTCCAATCATCTTCTTTGGTCATATCCAAATAGTGTAATTTTTCATATTGTTTTACCATTTTGGCAATAATGTTCAATGCTTTATACTCCGTTTTGTCTGCGAGATTGCTCATATTGTTTTGATTTTAGTAGTTTTCCGTACATATCTTTCCAAAACCTTCTCAGTCTTTTATCTAATTCTGAAAATTCTTTGTTTGTATGTTCATATTCCTTACTCTGCTGTAATTTGGATAGCTTCATCAAGATTGGTTACTTTAATCTTGCAACCGTTTAAGTCTGTTACTCTCATTGTTGTTGAGTTAATTGATATAATGAAAATTCTTCTGTCCAAAATTCTTCGCCTGTCTGTTTTCCAAAAGCGTTGTAAATGGCATTTCCGTTTTTATAGACTTGCATTTGGTAGCAATTCAGATTATTTTCGGGTTGCAAAAATTTTTTCAAATCCTCTTTTTCCAATTCGATAAAAATCCTGCTTCTCTCCGAAAGCCATTCTTCAACTTAGGGATAATTTTCTTCCGAAAATTTGAAAAACTCTACATTGGTATCGGCATAATTCAGCCATTTTAAATCATAGTCATTTTCCAAAGGCTTTACGGCTTCGAGCCTTTTCTTTTGGATTTCTTTCCATTCTCCCGTAATGTGGATAATGGCAAAATCGCCATTATCCCATTCACTGTTGGTCATTGATTTTATCAGTAAATATTCTGTTTGTTGAAGTGATGTTTTCATTTATGCAATTTTTTGTTTGTTATTATTTATTTTCCTGTCTAATAGGATTCTCATAATCTCCTCTTTGTAATCGTAATTTTCACCTTCGAATTCGTAACAATCTGTATCTACATTGTAGATGAAGTCTTGAAAGTCACATTGATTGAGAAAATAATCCTGTAAGATTTGGTTTTCGCATATGGTCTTGCCAAAAACCATACAGCCAGATTCTTCGTAATCCAATACAAATCCGACATCGTAATGATTTGCAACAATCCATAATGCTTCGATATTTGGGCTCCATCTTGTCTCATAATGGAAAGAACATTCATCTGTTTCACTTCGATAAATTTCACAGAAGTAACCGTTTTTGCTCTTGACAAAATCGGGCAGTTGCCCAATATTTCCCTTAGTTTCCTTTTCTATCATTTCTTGAAATACATTCGAGACTTTGTCCAAAACCTCTCGATTTCCTGTGAATGTTACTTTATTGTTGCACCAATTTGCCATAATATTTGTTGTATAATTGTTGTTTTCGTAAATGTATGTTCCGCTTGTTTTGAAAGGTTCTTTTCCCTCTGTAAGGCGGATTTCTGATTTGAATTTTCTTGAAAGACTTTTTGCATACCGTATTGCTGTCGTTCTCTCGCAATAGAATTGGGAAAAGATTTCCACCTTTTCCCAATCATTCTTATCACTTTTCGGCTTCATTTGAAAGTTATATTGTGCTTCCATATTTTGAATGCTTTTAGAATGGTAAATCATCGTCCGTATCTTCCGCAAAAGCATTGGATTTCTGTGGCTGTGAAGCTGGTTGTTCTTCTGTGTCAGACTTTTTTCCGCCTCCGTGTACTTTGATGTTAGAAGTATGGAAATTCAACCCCGATTTTATTTCTCCATCTTTTCCAATCCACGCACTCGCACTTGCTCTGCCTGTAAGCTCTACTAATGTTCCCTTCGTTAAAATCTTAGCTACGTTGGCACTTAGCCAATAGGAGCAGTTATAATAAGTGGTCTGTTCTCTTAGTTCGCCTTGTTTGGTTTTAAATCTGTCATTAATGGCTAGTGAAAAATTCACGACCTGTTTGTCATTTTTTAAAGTGTTGATTTCTGCGTTTTTTGTAATTCTGCCTACGATGTTCATAATGTTAATTTTTGATTGTTAATAATTGATTTTCGAGTTTGTTAAAATTTTCGATTTGATTGATTTGGTTTCGAGGACACTCGTTTTTTTTTCTGCTTATATCCAATTGGAAAAGCAGAATTATTTGTTGTTTTATTTTGTTGTTTTTTCCGTTGATGTCAAAGACCGTCTGCGATTTAATTGATTCGTATAACTGAGGTTCCGTCTTTTTCTTTGCCGATGATCATAGGAAAGTATCAGGCATATAAAACCACAATCCTCCAAAGCTTTGGAGGATTGTGGCTCGAAATATTTTTGTCCGAAGGATTCAGGAGTGTCTGAAAAAATTATTGGAACTCGTGGAAAGAATTTTTATAGAAACCCAAAAATATTTTTTTAGGTGAATGATGCTGTCCTACATTTGCAATAGTAAAAAGCCAAAAATCAGTTAGAAGTGATTAAATAGAGGGTTTTGATAGTAGGAAAAATGTAAAATTAAACATTAGGTAATCTGTTTTTTTTAAGGTTTAACCAGTTTATGATTTTTAAAATTAAATTTCTCTTTAAAATCATTTTCAGAATTTTTACATTTTACTTTGTTGCACAAAACCACTCGTTTAAATCCTTAAAATCTTTGTACAACAAAGAACAATCTTCAACATTTTTATAGTTTTTCCGGATAACCTGTTTGATTGTAATTCCATTATCATCATTATCTAGGAAAAGTGAGGTTTTATAATATGCTCTAAGTTCTTTATCGACTTTGAAAAGCATTGCCGTAGAATTGAGAATCAAACAATCTGAAATTGAACTTTCTGCACTTTCCAAATTTTTAAAAGTCAGATAATCAAAAAAACCTTCAAAAACTACAATTTCATTGGAAGTCTTCAAATCATTTTTTATCAAAGTCACATCTTTTTTGCCCAAACATATCTTTGAATATTTATTTCGGATTTCAACGCCTCCGGAATTATTAAAAAAGCCAATTCCGAAATATTTCTTACCATTCAACATATACTCAATTTCTTTTACCAAATCTTTTTGTTCACAAACTTTTCGGGATTTTAAATATTGGATTAAAGCTGGGTGCTGAATTTCATTTACTTTTATGATTTGATAATTTTTGATTTGGACAGATTCTTCAATCTGAGTATTATTTTGAACTGAGAAGTCAAATTTATCAAGGTACTTCAAAGCATCAGAAACTGAACATTGATTCATTTGCTGAACAATTGAAATAACATCATAACTTTTCCCGGTTCCGAAATCAAAAGCTTTATTTTTCACAAAATCAACAGACAAACTCGGGATTTTTTCCTCTCTGTCGAGCGCAAAATAAAATGCCGTTTTTCGGTTTTCTTTCACGGGAAAGAGATTGAACGATTCCAAAACTGTTCTAATATTTACTTTTTCTTTTGCTTCTTCGCAATTCATTTTTTTCTTTTTTAAAGCAAATTTTTTATCCACATTTTCCTTTTAAATAAAAAAAAACTTTTTAATTACTTTTATAATACTTTTAATGATGCACCGAATCGCCTTATGGTAAAGCATTTGAACCCCATTTTCGGTGAGTGCAATTCCGAATTTCAGTGAGTGCAATTCCGAAAGTGGAGTGAGTGCAATTCCGAAAAAACAACTCATTTGTGGTGAGTGTAAATCCGAATTGTATTTTCTACTTTCATTGATTTTTCGTTTTTTTTCACATTTTCTTACAGTTATCCCTATTTTTAACGGGTTTTGAATTTTGGAGTGAGTGCAATTCCGAATTCTCAATCAAAAATTTCAATATTTTAACATTTTCTTAACTTCAGTGAGTGCAATTCCGAATTTTGGGTGAGTGGAATTCCGAACTCAAATAATTATTGGGTAGCCATTTGGCAGCAACTCTCCCATTTTTGTATTCCTGTAAATCTGTATGATGTGTTCCTGAATTTTATTTAAAAATTCGGTTCCTTGAAATTCTGTCGATTTAATTCCTTGCAATCGTGCTGTTCTAATAAATTCTTCAAAAGCTTTCTCTATCAATACTCTGGTTTGCGGAATATATCTGTATTGATGCGAAAACTGAATCATTTCACTTGTCAGCAGACCATATCTTTTTCTAAAGTAGATCAATCTTCGGCTGATTTCTTGCTTTTCATTAGGATATGCTTTTCTTAATTTCCGTTCTTCGTTACTGTTTTCAGATATATGATCATCTTCCTTCTTTTTTGTCAAACGCGGTATTACAAAAATTGAATCTCTTTTGTACTTATAATCGAAAGAGACCGTATTGAATGTATTAAGACTGCTTCTTGCAGGTTTTAGAAACTTGAAACAAAAATCCTTGGCAGTTTGATAATTCAATCCAAATTTTTTGTTCAGTGTTGACAGTTTTAATACCGTTCCATTTTCAGGGATTTTCGAAAGCCAGATAGCAAATATTATATGTTTGTTGTTTCTTACATTATAGACCAGATTGTACAGCACATAATTATATTCCGGAATGACCATCAATTTTTTCAGCCAATAACTGCTGATTAGAAAAGTGGTGTACCCTCTTTTATCGTAACTCGGTGTTGAAATGAGTCCACCGAAAGTTTTGATTTCTCTTCCTTTAGAATTAAACGATTTATACCAGCTCATTTTGAATTTTGCGAGAAATTCATAAGCATCTATCACTTGTTTTGTGGAACCGCTAGGAGAAATTTTGCTATTTCTGATTTTTATAGAAGCGAAAATATTGTTTTCGGTTTCAAATTCTTCATCAAAAAGTGAAAGCTGTTTTGGTCTGTCTTCCGGACGGAATTGTTCATTGCTGATGATGGAAATAATATTGAAAATCACCCGAAGTGCATTGATAGGAATATCGGCAGCTTCATGATCTTCAAAAATGAAATCGTCCACGAAATGGTTCCCTATTCTGATTTTTTCGGGAACTCTTTCGCTTTTATTGTCAAATTCCTTTCGGATAAGTCTTACATGCGGATCCCCCATGCTGTACATCTTTTTTATGTGTTGAATTTTTTATTTTAGTATTACTTTCGGTCTGGATTTTTAGGACGCTTTATATTTGGAATGCTTGATACGGAAAGCTGAAGGTTTGTATCCTCATTTTTTATGAACGGCAATATACTTTTTAGGGAAGATTTCCAGTTGGTAATACGTCGGTTTGAACTATTTTGCCAATCATTACGTACCCAGACTTCGTACTTTTTTTCTATGACGGAATCTAATTCAGATTCATAAGTTTCTAATGTTTGGGCATATTCAATAAATTCATCAAAACTTGGAATGTTCTTTTGATTGATTACAGGTGGTGATGGCTGTTGTTGTTGTTGTTGTTGTTGTTGTTGTGATGGAATTTCTACACTTCCTGCTGTAAGAAAATCTGAACTTTTTACAATTTTAGCTTTCTTTATTTTTTCGGGTTTAGCAATTTTCAAGGGATAATCTAAAAGCAATCTGTAGTAACATGGAAGTCCGTTCTTGGTTTGAAATTCAATTAATCCAAAGTTCTGGAGTTTCTCTTTTACAGATTTTACGGTCTTTCGGGTTAATCCCAACTCTTTACTCACTGCAACATCAGAAATCTGGAACTCATACCCGTTATTGTCATATCCAATTTTAAGCAAATACAGATACATCGAAATTCCCGTAGAACCTATTTGATTTATTTTATTAAAATCCCAAAATCGGTGTATCAATTCAAGATAAGTCATCTTTATTTTTTTCCGAAAAGCGATAATGCTTTTTCTTTGTCTATGATGATAATGTTTCCGTTTTGGATGATGGCTTCATCCAATAACCCCGATGATTTTACTTCTGAAGCTTTTGAAACAGAACATCCCAATATTTTCGCTAAACCTTTCAGACCATATTCATATTTCTTTTCAGAGTTGACACCGCTCGAAATTTCTAAGAATTCTCCAACAGTCAGTTGCCAGATCGGAGTTTTAGGATCAATTTCTTTCATTAGTTTTGGTTTTGGTTTTGGTTTTGATTTGAATTTTTCAGCTTTGAAATCCAATTTCTTGCTGCAGATTTCCAACACTTCATGGGTTGATCATTGCACAACTTCCAATCCTTAGATTCGTATAATGAATAAAATTGATTCGCTTCTTCAGATTGAAAATCACACTCGTTAAAATATAGTTCAACCTCATACAGCATCGGTACAGAAAAGGAAATCTTTTTGTCGGGTACTATTTTTTGGTCATGTACTATTTTACTTTTTTCAAAATCTTCACTTTCAAAATCAATAATTTCGATTAAGCTTCCTTCATAAGGGTGATAACTAGGGGAATAAATGATAAACCCTGCGCTATGCAGTTCTTTTATACATTTGTGGTAAGTCGCAAAAGATTTTATTTTACCGAGCTTCATCACCTCTTTCCGACTCACACGAAATGGATTTTGGTATTGATGCCTACTCCACAACTGGAAAAGCGAAACATATAAACTGATGTGCGAGGGAACCATCCGATGATCCCTAATGACATTTCCAAAAAAATCAATAATTTTATTAGACTGCTTCATAACTACCGATTTAATGTTTGAAGTCTGTCAGTAGTTTCTCAATGTCTTTGTAATTGTAGTACAGAGTCCCTCCTACCTTACTGTATGATAACGTTCCGTTGATTCTCAGATTTTGTAATGTTCCTGATGAAATGTTCAACAGCTTTTTGACCTCGGAGGTCCGAAGCCATAATTTTTGTTCTGTTGTATTATCGTGTAGTAATTCTTTAATCCCTTCCAGCAATTCAACTTTAAACTGCTGAAGATCTTCTTTGGTGATAATGGATATTGCCATGATTTCAAATTTGTTTTGTCTGACAAATTTTCGAAATCACGCAAAATATCTTTCGGTAGTTTGTCGGTACTACCGAAAGATTCCCTTGTGAAACCTATGAATAAAAGGTTTTAAATTAAAGATTACAATTTGTTTTATCTATCTTCATCCAAATCACACATCTAAATTATCCAGATATTGATCTAAATTCTTTTGAAGCAATGACAAAAATTTAGTTCTTTCCGTTTTACGTAAGCGTATTTCACCTAAAGTTTTATGATAATTGCCTAAATTAATATGAAGTGAGTTTTCTGCCCACCTGAAAATTTCAGCCAGATCTGAGTGACCACCGTTGAAACATTTTGTTTGGTGAAGCGCATACAACAACTCAATCAATGCAACTTTAGGAGCTGTCCATTCCAGATTTCTGATATGTGCGATTGAATTTTCTCTGACTTCTTTCGAATTTATTTTATTAGATAAATAGTGATCCAAAAGATCATTCGCTAAAATCTGAGATACCATATGATCATGGGATGTCGAAAATTCTTCATCATAGCTGTACAGTTCGGGGCTTAACTTCAACTTAAAGTCGAATTTGAACCTGACGAAATATTTCTTATCCAGATAGGTAGATTTTCGGCGGTAGTAACTAATAAATTCTCTCTGCTCATTATAAAAATACAAAAGATTGCTTCTCTCATTTTCGTAGTAGGATTGTAAGGCTTGAGGATCTGCATAAGGTTTTGAGGCTTCTATAGCTAAAACTTTGGAGTAGTAAATATAAACTGCTATGAATTGCGGTTTGGTATTTTTAAAAAAGTAGATTTCATCACTCCAATCTGAAAATTGATATTGCCGAAGGTGATCCTTCAATTGTCTAATGGCAATGTCTGTTTCCATCAGAATCTCTTCAGAACGAATGACAATGTCATTTTCGCTCCTGTTGATCTGATCTACAGTTGTTGTAAGATTTTTCCAAAGCTGGTCATTTTTTTTTCGGAAATTTTGTCCGTTCATACGTATCATTTTTTTGGTAACGTAAAAATCGGGCTAAAAAATAAAAAATCACTTCTTCTGTATTTCATCCAGTCTTTTCCGGATAAAATCGGTAGGTCTGATTCCGTTGATTTCCAAGAAATGTGCTGAAAAGATTTGCCGGTTTGCCATTCCGCATTTTTCCGCCAGGCTGTCAATCTTAAAATTAAGATATTTACTGTCTTCTAATAGTAAATTGGTGATATACCTGATTCTTAAAATTTTTAAATACGTGGTAAATGTTACATCAAGATGAACATTGAGTACGTATGATAGATGGGTACGGTTGCTTCCAATCATTTTAGCCACAATCGGAAGCGTTAAATTCTGCTTCAAAAAGTTTTTTCTCTCTTCAAAAATCTTGAGATTTGCTTTTACTTCTTCAATAATTTCTGCGCTGTAAATATTTTTTTCTTCGGAAGAAACAGGTTTCGATTCTAAAAAATGATCTGTAGGTTGAGAAGTATTAAATTTTTCTAACAATTCCTGATACTTGATCGTCAGTGCTTTTTCTCTCTTGCGGAACTTCCAGATTGAAAAGCATACTATCATCAATCCAAAACCCATAGAATAATATAAAATAATAAACCCATTTTTGTGAACCCTTTGCAATTTATTCTTCTCTTCTAATAAAGTATTGGTATCGTATTCCCTGTGAATTTTTGAAGAAAGCATGGCAAAATCAGCATTGATAATTGAATCAGCCTTTAACAGCTGATTGGTATAATATAATTGCCTTTCATAATTTTTATTTTGTTTGGCATCTTTAATGAGATATTCATAACCGGATCTGATCTCAGGAGTGACAAACCAAAATTTATTGACCAAAGAATCAACTTTGTTGAGATATCGTAAAGATTCTGCTCTTTTTCTATCTGACCAATACGCTTTTCCCATATAAAAATAAACCGTCATTAATGAAGCATCATCCTGATGGTGACTCAAAATATCCTTTGACTGTTTAAAATATTGTAATGCATCATCGGTATTTCCCAATCTTAACAACTGTACCCCTTTTCCTTTTTGAAAATATCCATACTCCGTGGACAGCTGAGCGGTATTGTGAAGTCTTCTTAATCCTATATTAATCAATGAATCTTCCTTCTGATACAACCGTAAGTTCCGGTAACAGGTACTTAACCGGTAAATACTGTTAAAGTATCCTGATTCGTTATTCAGCCTGATGTTAGGATGAACATTCTCTTTGGATTTTTTTTCAAAATAATCTGCTGCTTCTTCAAAATGTACTGCCGCCTCCTTATAATAACCCAAATAGCTTTTAACCATCCCCAAATGATACGTGATCTTATTCTTGAGGTAATCATCTTTCGAATTCTTGGAAAACTTGAAGGCTATTAAATACTGCTCTAAAGCAGGTTTATATTGTTTTCTGTTATAATAGTATATGATCCCCTTTCCAAGATAAGCCCTGGAAATATCATCATCATTTTTGTTTTGTATGGCTGTGATTATCGTACTGTCTGCATATAATAATTTGCGGTTCACATCTCTGCTGTAGTAGATCGCTTCCTCGTATCCTCTTATGAGCTTTTTATAATTATGATCTTTTTTTGCTTTGCTGATGTACAGATTTACAAACACCAAGGCTCTTTCATCATTCTCGGAATACGAATTAAATAAGCCTGAAATATTCTTGTAAGACTGTTCATTTAGATTCTGACCTTGGATTAATGACAAAAAGAAAGTAAATATTAACAATAAAAAGCGATTATGATAACACATAGAGATAACATATTCACAAATTTAATTAAAAAATCATAATTCAAACGATTGTTTGATCTATTCAAAAGTTTTAATGACCTATGAGCTGATTTACAGCGTTATAAGATTCTATTTTGTGGGAATAATGTATCAATTATTCCCTTCTAATGAATCCATAGACCCGCATAAAGCTTTTCTGAATACCCCAACACTCCTAATTTCGACATCAGAATTCTAATCAATATTTCAAACCGGCCGGGATAACTTTTAAAGCCATTTAAAAAATGAAAAAGTGTATCTCAATTTTAAGTTTAATAACTGTATTGCTTATGCAGTCTTGCGAAAGATCTGATGATGATTTTAATATAACAGAACAAAAAAATCTGAAAATCGAAGTTCAAAACTATAATGAATCTGAAAAAATTGGAAATAAAGAATCCGGAGAAAGTGATTCTGAAAATCTGGATACAGGAGATGATGATGACGATCCACCAAGAGATAAGCAGCATTGGAGGATTGAGCAGGATACCACCAGAAATAGAAACCTCTTTAACCGACAAAGTTTCTAAGTGTGGAAAACCAAAAGGTACTGATAAGCACAGGAAAAAAATGCACTGTGAGCGGTGAATGGGAAATTGAAGGGCGGATCAGTACTTCAGTTTTTGTATCAAAAGGTGAACTTATGCCGGCATATTGCGGAAAGAACGTACAATGGATTTTAGTTAGAAAAGGATAAATATTACGATTATGAAAACCGTCAGAACAAGATTTATAGAAATTGTCAGCTATTTTTTCATCCTGCTGTTTTGCTATGCGAGCATCAGTAAGATGATGGATTTTGAAAATTTTCAGATTCAGATTGCACAGTCTCCCCTATTGAGTGCATTTTCAAATGTTATCTCTTACGGAGTTCTAATCATTGAACTTGCAATATGTATTTTATTGATCTTTGAGAGAACCAGAAAAATCGGATTATACTTTTCTTTTGTTCTGATGGTTTTATTCACTGTCTATATTTACATGATCTTGAACTACAGCGAGTTTATTCCTTGCTCTTGCGGTGGAATTTTAGAAAAAATGGATTGGAAAACCCATCTGATATTTAATATTGCCACAGTTATCATAGCTGCTTTTGCAATTGTTTTATATTCAGGTTCTAAACGACAAGAGATTTTTAAATCTGTAAGTCTGCTGATTGTTTTATCGATTGTAAGTTGTTCAGCAATCATTCTGATGTACAGACAATCAGAATTTATGATCAAAAAGGAAAATAATTTTACACGAAGGTTTTTGCAGCATCCTATAACAGAAAAGAATCGTTTCAATCTTCAGATCAACTCCTATTACCTTGCGGGCATTTCAAAAGATTCAGTATATCTGGGCAACTATACTGCTCCATTTCTACTGACATCAACTGATTTGAATTTTAAAGCAATGAAAGATCACAGGATAATACCGGACAGGTACGACTTTGATTTTAAAAGAGCGCAACTGAAGGTGAATGCACCGGATTTCTATCTGTATGATGGAAGCGTACCTGTTATCTATCAGGGAATGCTGGGAAATCATCAGGCAAAGACCTTGAGCTTAGGACAGGCATATTTCAGCCAATTGGTGAATATCAGTAAAGATTCCTTTGCAATCAGCACTTATTTCAAAGATTCAGAAAAGCAGACCTTAGGATTGTTAAATCCTTTGCAGAAAAATCCTCTGAATCTGAAATCAGGAATTCTTGGAAAAACCAATGACGGAATCTTTGATACTGATGGACAACTGCATTTTGACCCAATCACTCAAACTGCTGTTTATGTACACTATTACAAAAATCAGCTCTTGATCATGGATAACCATCTTACCATCAAAGCGAAGTATAAAACCATTGATACGATAAGCATTCCGCAGATTGAGGTTTCTGAACTTTCGGACGGAAAAAAGAAGATGAGCAAACCTCCATTAAAAGTCAATAAAAAAGCATTTGCGTATGCGGGTCTGTTGTTTATCGAATCAAATCTCATCGGAAAATTTGAAGACAGGGATCGGTGGAAAAATTCTTTTATCATTGATGTTTATTCTACCGTAAAACAAGGATACATCGGAAGTTTTTATCTACCAAATCCCAAAAAGGAAAAAAAGATGCAGTTTCATATTGCAGATCAGCATCTTTATGTATTAACAGGAAATGAAATCATTAAATATCGTTTTGCGCAGAACATCACTCAGCATTTCATTGCAGGGGGAAGCCGAAAACCTGAACTAAGAGTAGGCACCAAATTTAATTTTACATCATGAAAAAAATGAGAAAAATCGCATTGCCCTTAGCAGTATTGCTTTTAGGCGCAGGAAGTGCGTACGCTACAAGCGTTGTGAAAAAAAACAGTTTAGTGGAAAACGGCTATCGTTTTGATCCTCTAGCACCTGTTGAAAAATGTATTATGACAGAAAAATCATGTCAGCCAGACGTTATTACGGAAGTATGTACCTGGTCTGATGGGGTCAACACTCATAATCTATTCCAAAATGCAGGTGGAACCTCTTGCGGGAATCCACTGTATGAAATTCCTAACTAATTAAAAAGGTGAAGGGTGCTACAACGCACCCTTCATTTGTTTATCAATCCATTCAACATCTCTTTTATCTTTTAAAAAATAATCCAGCCACTCCAGCATTCTTACAGATAAATCTTTTTGTTCTGCTCTACCGGAAAGAGAATGTCCTTCATCCTGATAAAACAATGCTATCACAGGCTTGCGGTATTTTCTCAGAGCCACAAATAATGAGCGGGTTTCCTCGCGATCTACATTACTGTCTTTTTCACCTGTCCAAAGTAATATGGGAGCTTTAACCTCTGAAGCAAAATACAACGGATTGTTATCCATATATTTTTGTTTATTTTCTACAAAGCTGCCACCCATACGCATTTGACCATATTCATACCGCCAATAGTCAGGACTTCCAAAATCGTAATTGAAAGAAAACGGAGTATGGATAACGTCAGATACCGATGCTCCCGAAATAAATGTAGCAAAGCGATCTGAGTGCGTTGCGACAAAGTTGGTCTGATATCCTCCGAAAGACTGTCCTGTCAAAGCAATTCGCCTCGCATCTACTTGTTCTATTTTTACCAATTCATCTAATACATTATGGATTGACTCCAGTGCAGACAAACCAGATCCTTTATCTCCGTATGTAATATCCGGAATGAGCACCATATAGCCTGATTCCAATAGCAACCGTACATTAAAGCCTCTTCCGTTTTTAAAGGTCGGAAGCAAAAAGGCTGACATGCCTTTCTGTTGTTTTTCGTAAATATTAAGTACGACAGGATATTTTTTACCCGAATTATAATCATGTGGCAAAAATAAAGTTGCAGTTAAAGTTTCTTGAGTTGCTCCTTTGTAATGCAGCTGAATCTTTCTTATTTTTTCCGCAGTTTTATCATGAACATTGGACGTGAATACGACATGATGTTTCTTTCCTTTTTGTTTAAATACAATGGATGGCGCTTCATTGTAATTTTCTTTAGTCCACACAAAATTTGAATGATTATCTGTAAAGATCAAATTTCGTATTTTATCTGTAGTTTCAGCTATAATTTTTTTTATTGTACGATGATCCCACTCTACGTATGATTTCAGCAAATCACCTTTTGAGAGACGAAATAAATAATTATTTTCAGGTACTGAAATAATTTCTCTAGGCAGCCCTTCCGTTATCTTTTGGTGTTGACTGTTGATAATTTCAACATGGTCACCATCTAAATTCACTTTCCTCACCAGTTTGCCGTTCAAAATATTTTGTTCCCATACCTTATTCCCTTTTACCCAGGTAATCAACTCAGTTCCTTTAAAATAGGGTGAAGCTTCACGATCTGATAATTGCTTTTTAGTTTTAAGGGTAATTGTGTTTAAAAGATTCCATCCATCGTTATCAGCCGTAAGAATCCATTTTCTATCCGGTGAAACATACAGTCTTTCATCAATCACACAAAAAAAACGATGTTCATTTGATCTTGAATTCCATACAAACAAGGAATCTCTTTTGGGCATGAAAAAATCATCTTTCTTATCTACAAATGAATGATCTTTTTTTATCTTCAAAAAATCTCCGGAATTGCCAATCGCTATTTCTGTATGAAAAATCGAATCCATCGGGATTACTTTACCTGTTTTGGGATACCACAAAAATTTTTCTTCAACCTGCATATCTTTAATATGATGAGTGAGATCTTTTTCAACGCCATACCAAAACTCTATCATTTTTTTTTCTTTCGGAATCTTTCTGATCAGCTTGATAAATAATGCATCAGGATCTGATGAATAGTCAAGATTTACATAATGATAATTTTTACTCCGCATCAAATCAAGGTTTCGCGGAATCGGCAAACCATCAACATAGTGCTTTAATGTATATTCATGCTTGTCTTTACCAAAGACTGTATATCCTCCTTCCGTAGCAGTGCCTTTCCAAACTTTCAAGACTTCTTCTGAAGTACTTGCAATCAGTTTTTTATTGCTCCCTTCAATCTTCCAAACTTTAATTTCTTGTGCTTTAGAATCGTTTTTCGTCCATAGAATCAATTCATTGTCAACCTTAAGAAATCGTACGACTTGATCAATCGACTGCAGCTGTTTTCCGTTCTTACCATAGATTTCCAGTCTGTTATTCTGATGCTCATCATAATGAATCAAAAATAAAGATTGCGGTTTCATCTGATCAATCGTCTTTATATGATTTTTTGTTTCAATAGTTTGAGTTGCCAAACTAATCAGTTCTAATCGGTCACCACTCAAAAAGGCAAATTTTTCACTGCCCATAAAAAATGAAGTCCTGATTGATTTTCTTTCAAACTTTTGAGTCTTATCATGTACATTTTGTAAAATGTACATCGGCGATTTACTTTCATATTTCATCAACCAGCTTACCCATTCTCCATCTTCTGACATTTTCAGAAAATCCGGGACTTCGGCTTTTTCTGCCAATGCTTCCAATTTTTTCAGGTCATCATGTTGTCCGTTGAATTGTAACGGCAACAACAGAAAAGTAAACACAATGAGGAGCCCTATTTTTCGAATCGTTTTCATCGTCTTATTATTTTCAGGTATGTCTTCCCTATTCTTCCAATTCTTCGAACTTCTGTTCATTATCAATATCCTGTATTTTGTGGATTAAGATTTGGATTGAGAAGCAGTTCTTTCTGCGGAAGCGGCCATTGGGCATGGTAGTTTTTCCAATTAGGTTTTACCGGAATCAACTGGTCAAGCAGTCCCCATCTTTTCAGATCAAAAAAACGGATGCCGTGTTCCACAAAAAATTCCCTGCGCTTTTCCTCTCTCAATTCTGTGGTTGCCGACGAAACGGATAATGAGGTGCTAAGAGCCGGTAATCCTGCCCGTTGGCGGGAACGGTTGATATACAAAACGGCTTCTCCTGCTTTATTTTGCTCGATCAGGCTCTCTGCCATCATGAAATTGACTTCATCCAAACGATAGATTATTGAATATTCATTAGGATTATTGACCGCAAGGTTTTTATATTTTGAAGAGCGGTAATTGATCTGCTGGTTAAAAGGAACTGCCGTTATATAATACTGTCTCCGCAAATCTCCCACAGAAAAGGTATTGATGAGATTCAAATTGAGGACAAACGATAAAGGTGCTCCCGTAAAGTTGTACAGTGATGCCTCTTTCGTAGCATCATTCGTATTTTTGGGCTTCAACTGCCAAATGATATGCGTGCCGCTTTTCTGAAATACTTTGGAAGGATCTGTTTGAAATGTATATTGTGATGATTGCAATATCGTACTGCAAAGCACTTCTGCTTCCGCCCATTTCTTCAACAGAATCTTCATTTTTGCCAATGCCATATATCCCGCAAATTTGTTGGGATAGATTCTTTCTGCATTTCTGTAAGCGGATGGTAAAAGATTGACCGCCTCAGACAAATCGGTTTCCAGTTTTATGAGGAACTGATCTTTATTCATTCTCCCCAAGTGGCTATTTATAAAATAGTTCGTAGTTTCTGTGTAAGCTATTTCTCCAAAAATCTGATAGAGATTAAAGTAAATAATGGATCGAACCAATAATGCTTCACCTTTGATTCGGTCTTTGGATGCCTGACTTAACGATTTTGAATTCGTAACGCCTTCTATAATGCTGTTGGCAGCATAAATCTGCCTGTAAGCATTCGTCCAAGCCGTCGTTACTACGGTATTAGTAGCAACCTGCTGATTGTTAGCAATATCCAAAATACCGTTTGATCCTGATGTGTACACACAGGTCAGGTCGTCTGTATACGTTCCCATCAATGCACCCATTCCATCAATACCTCCCGAAATAAGCGAGTTCGTCCAAAGTCCTGCATACAGTCCTGCCAATGCCGCTTCAGCGGTTTGCTCGTCTTCAAAAACGACTTCTGTCGGAAGCTGGTTATTGGGAAAATCAGTTTCTACGAATTTTTCACAGGAAATAACGGTAGTCAGTACGGCGGATATTATAGTTGCCACAATAGTATGTTCTATTCTTATTTTCATTTTTTCAATTTTTTAAAGATTTAATTTTTATTCAATGCTTAGAATGTGAAAATTTCACATCATCTGATTTTCAATTTTCGCAATGGAAAACATCCATTCATAAAGTCTCAAATTCTTTAAGGATAAGTCTTACATTAGCTAAAGATTTATTCTTAATTCTTATAAAAACTTTTTTTATAATATGGATTCAATTTTGAAATACTAAAAGCTTAACCCTTTTTAAAAAGTCAACTGAAAGCCCATTGAATAGGTCTTCAGTGGCGGTAAATATCCGGTCAGTACAAATTCAGGATCGACACCGAAATATTTTGTAAAGGTCAAGAGGTTTTGTCCCTGCACATAAATCATTGCTTCTCTGATTCCGAATTTCTGAACGGGAATGCTGTAATTAAGCTGTACATTTTTCAGTCTGATGAATGATGCATCACCAATCGCAGCAGTAGAATTCTGGAATAAAACGTGTGAAGCATTCTTTTGAGCATTGGCTCCCGAACTGTACGGCATATACATTCCAGAAGGATTTGAAGGAGACCAAACATCCAAGACTTCCACAGGCTGATTGTTCATTGATCCCGGCACCAGCATCTGACGGTTGTAATTCCAGTTTCTCTGCTTTACAAATTGCCAAAGAAATGATGCCGACCATTGTCCGTAACGGAAATTACTTGACCAGCCTCCGAAAAATCTCACGCCTATTCTTTCAATCACTTTATTGTCATTGGGAGAATTAATCTTTCCGTCTCCGTCAAAGTCGGTAAATTGGTATAAACCGGTGGAAGGATTTACCCCTTCAAACTGATAGACTTTGACGAGTGACATCGGATATCCTAAAACATATTGATTGGCATACGTTGATCCTTCCAGATTCGGAAACTCCAATAATTTACTCTGTGGTACAGAAAGATTGAATGACGTGTCGTATTTAAACTTGCTTTGTCTCAAAACCTGCATTGATGCCTCAAACTCCCAACCTGTATTCTGAACCTTTGCAGGAAGATTGGACTGTATCGTAGCAAATCCTGTCGTAGCAGGCAGTGGAATACCCACCAATTGATTGGATGATGTATTGTTGTAATATGCTGCTGAAAAATTAATTCTGCTTTTCAGAAATGATAATTCCAGTGCTATTTCTTTCTTTAATGTTTTCTCCCAGCTGAAATTGGGATTATAAAGTCTTGAAGGATTCAGAGCTGTGATGTTGTTGTAGATGTTGGATGAGATTGTATAGGTATTGAGATACTGATAATCTCCGATCCTGTCATTTCCGGAAGTTCCGACACTTCCTCTGATTTTCGCAAAGCTCAGCCATCGAACATTTTTCATCCAGCTTTCTTCTGAAATAAGCCATGCTGCACCTACCGCTCCAAAGTTTCCGAAACGATTGTCGGGACCAAAACGGCTTGAACCGTCCCGTCTTCCGGTAAGGTTGACAATGTATCTTTTCATGAATTGATAATTGATTCTTGCAAACGCAGCATTGTAGTAATACTGATTTCTGACCTGGTCGCTGATGACTTTTGTTTTAGCTGCTCCCAAATTCTGAATCAAGGCATTGCTCTCAAAGCCATAGCCCTGTATAGAACCCTGATTGGTTTCAGACTGCTGTAAGGTTGTTCCCAACAACATTTCGAGGCTGTGGTTTCCCCAGCTTTGATTGGCAACCAATTGCGGTTCCAGAATATAAGAGAATGTGGAAGAATTGTTTTTAAAAGATGTGGAATTGGCACTCGTCAATCCTGATGAGGGATTGTACATCGTGTGGGGCTTCAATGAAAACTCTTCAAAATTCTGATACGTTAAACCTCCGTTGAATTTTAGTGTAATGAACGGAAATAAGCGGTACGAAATCTGCGCTCCACTGTTTAAAAAATTGCTAGAATTGAGATATTCGCTTTTGAAAACACCCAGAGGATTCGTAAACGTATTGTTCTCCCAATTCGATGAACCATCCTGATTGTAGAGTGCTGGAGCATTCGGACTAAGAGTTAAACTTCTCTTTGTTAAATCATCATTCAGGACATTGTTACTTTGAAACGAAAAGGTATTGCTGAGATTGACTTCCAGTTTTTTATCAGGTGTTCTGTAACTGAAATTCCCTGTTAGATTATTAGTTTTGTATCTGAAATCTGCAGGAAATACCGTTGTCTGTTCGTTATGTCCGTAGCTGATTAAGTAGGAGGTGTTTTCAGAACCTCCGCTTAAAGAAAGCTGGACTACAGACGCATCTGCCGTATTACCAATGAGTTCTTTTTGCCAGTCGGTGTTTCGGGTCTGATCCCACACACCGTTGAAATCATACGCTGCCGCAGGAATTGTGGAGATGCCGTCATTCTGAAATGCTTCTTTTCTGATCTTAATATACTCATCAGTGTTCAGCAGCTTCAATCGGTTGGCTACCGTACTGAGAGAATAAGAGGTATTAATCTTGAAATCGGTTCTTCCTTTTCTTCCTTTTTTGGTCGTCACAATGATGACTCCGTTGGCACCTCGTGATCCGTAGATTGCCGTGGCATCGGCATCTTTCAATACCTCGAAGCTTTCTATATCATTGGGATTGATGGAATTTAGAGGATTTATGGTAGCGTATGGTAAAATTGCAGCACTGTACAACGAGGGAGTTTCTGAAAGAATTGGAACACCATCAATAATATACAATGGTTCATTTCCTTCTCTTCGGATGCTGTTCTTCCCTCTGATCTGAATATCAAATCCTCCGCCCGGAACTCCTGAATTTTGGGTAATGCTCACGCCCGACATTCTACCCTGTGCAGCGGAAAGCACATTGATAACAGGTTGGTTTTCGATGTCTTTTGAAGAGACTTTGGCAATGCTTCCTGTTCTTTCTTTGTCTTTGACTTTATAATACCCTGCGTTGAGAACGACTTCCTCTATCTCTTTTTCTTTACCTAATGAGATATTGACGTTTATCCTACTGCCTAAAGTGATTTTTCGTTCGGGATAGTCCGGATGGCGGTAAATAATTACGGGGTTCTCTCCCGATACCTGAACACGGTAAACGCCTGCTGCATTGGTCACAGCCACTTCTTCACTACCCTCCTGGAATACGGAAACTCCTTTGACTGGCTGGTTATTTTCCGAGACAGTGCCTGTAATGGTGCGCATCTGCCCTATTGCTACGCCGGAGACGAGCAAGGTGAAGCCAAAAGCCAATTGAAGATGACTTAGGCTGCAAAAGTTTTTTTTCATACTTTTGAATAGGTTTAATTCGTTAGACTTTGCTCTTTCCTACGCTAGCGGTCAACTTTTGTGGAAAGGGCTTTTGTTTTTCTATGGTTACATTCTACTTTCTGTTTCTTGAATATGTTTTCAGCGTATCTACTTGATGATGCTTGGGAGGAAGCTTCAGTAAGGACATATCAAAACCTCCTTCCCAAGCACATCTTGAAATAATATGAATGAAATTGTGTCCCGTGTAAGCTGTAAAGCCGCAATGAGTTTACTCATTGTAAAGTGTCATTTCTAATAAGAAAACATTCTATTGAAATCTAAAAACAGCCGTAACCATCTGCATTATTCAGACCGTTGAATTTTTTTGTCTTCAGTATTAAATTCCCTTCGTTCTGAAAATAATTTGGAATATCAAAAGAAAGCGAGTACTTTTAATGTGCGAGATTAAATTGTAGTCTGGCTTTCCTTTTACTTTTAAAGGAATTTCGGAGTTTGTCGATAATAGCCAGGTAATACCAATCCAGCATTTTGCAAGCAAAACTGGCATAAAGCCGTATTTTTTTTCTGTTATGCTGGCGGACTACTCCGGTGGGCAAATTAGAAGAATGGTTGAAAATGTCGTCCTCATAAATATTATTTTTATATATGGAACGATGCTTTTAGATATGAGAATTATACGCAAAAATAGCATGCGGCGGTCTCACACTCTAGAATCAGGGCGACCAACCCACTTTAAACCGAAGATTAAAGTTTCCACCTAAAGTATACGTGAGAACCGCTCGCATGCCGTATACAAAAGTAAGAAACTTTTAGACATGGAGCGATTTCACGAGGTTCTCGATGGAAAATTGGTCTTTTTGATTCGAGATACATCGTTCATTTTACCTTGTTGAAGGTTAATGATTTATTCGCTAAAGCAAAAATAATAAATATTTATTTAACACCCAACATATTGGGTTATTTTTTTTAAAAATATATGGAACAAATTACTTATTTAGAAACAACACAATTCGATTTGGATTTTATTAATCACGTAAGAAACATTCGCAAAGCAAAAAAACTAAGCAAAGATCAGCTTAGCCTAAAAATGGGTTTGGCCAAAAGTTTTGTTAGTAATGTGGAGTCATTAACACAGCGACATAAATATTCTACTCGTCATATAACATTACTTTGTAAAGCCTTTGATTTTAAAAATATTTCAGATTTAATGAATTTTCCTACTCCTAAGAATGATAAAATTAAAGTTACAATTAGACAGAAGATGAATGATACAAATACAAAAGTGGTTAGTAGTGAGGTAGTAAAAATCGAAGTTATTTAAAGTTAATGAAAAATAATACGGATAACTAATGAACATATATACATACTCTGGAAATATTGAGCATCTAAAAGCTTTTGATAAGGATTATCAATTAAAAAGTATGTATACTCCTCCAATAAATAATCAAAGGCGTCCTCTAAAAAAAATATCAGAAAGAATCTGTCGCTTCTGTGGTAAAAAGTCCGATGCAACAACCTTTAAAAGCAAGCCTCACATTATTTCAAGATTATTTGGAAATAATTCTGGGGTGTCAGATTACGAATGTGATAAGTGTAACAATCATTTCTCAGGTTTCGAAAGTGATATGGCAAATTTTTTAGGTTTGAATAGAAGTGTTAATGCCTTAGGAGCACAAACTCCTCCAACATTTAAATCATACGATGGTAATATTGTAGCTAAAAAAAATAGTTTTAATGGTTTTCATGGCATTGATATAGAATCAAATAAACAAGGGGTAATTAAAAAAAATTAGATGGAGGTATTATAGAATTTAACGTTATACATAATCCTTATATACCGATTAACATTTTTAAATGTTTACTGAAAATTGCCTTGACTGTAATTCCTGATGTTGAAGTAGACAACTATAAATTCTGTTTTGATTTTCTGATGAGAAATAACAATGAGGCTTATTTTGTACAGCATGCCAAACAGATTCATAGGGGGGCATCTGGTTTTAATGTAAAATTTCCCTATGTATTAATTTTCAAAAAAAGAAATTTAGAAAGTAAATTGCCTTCTCACTGGATTAAACTTTATTACCAAGATTCGTACATTCAGTTTTACATACCTTGCCATAAAGAAGATGAAGTTTTACTTCAGGGTGAAGAATTAATTTATTCACTTTGCCCACCATTAATTTTCGCTGAAACACAGCCACAAGGAATTGCAAAGTATTATGAAAAGTTAGATCTATCTTCAAATGTTATGACTAAGGGAAAGACTTCAAAACTCAATTTAACTTTTGATGAAAATCTTTCAAGGGAAGGGAGTAACAACAATCAGGAAACACACAATTCTGATAATTTTAATTCAGATGAAATTATAAAAGTTTTTCTTACCAAAAATTCAGGTTTATTAGAAGAATAAGACCGGCTCATATTATTACTGTGTGTTACCTTGCATATTAGTAAAACACAATTCTTTTATTTTGCCAAATTTAAATATTCTGGTTGCGTTATTGTCGCGACAAACTTTTTTCATATTGAGAGGAAACCGTAATTTTCTAACAATATCTTTTGTATATTGAGGTCTAAAGTGATGGAGAATATCAATATCGAAAAACACAAGTTGATTGTTTAAAGGTTATCCTTTTAGGTAATCAGAATAGCTTGCAAAATTCTAATTTTCTACATTTTATCAACGAATATTTTAAAAACATCCAAAATCGACTTAGATATATGAAAACATTAGCAATTATAATTGGCAATAACAACTACTTTAAAGGAAATGAATTAACTAACGGAGAAAATGATGCAAATCAAATTGCTGGAATCTTTAAAGATTACAATTATGAGGTAAAATTATATCTAAATATCGATCAAAAAAACATAGTTGAAATTTTACAAGAATATAGCGACTTACTAAAAGATTTTGATGCATCTATTTTTTATTTTGCAGGTCACGGATTCGAAGTAGATGGAGAGAATTTTTTGGCGAGTATCGATTCGCAAATTCCTCCTGAAAATAAATATGTGGCAAAACAAAATTGTATTACTTTAAATGATTTATTTGACATATACAGGCAAAATCCTACTAAATTAAACATAGTGATATTAGATGCTTGCAGAAGATCATTTGGTCGCGGGACTGCACTTGGATTTAGTCCAATTATAGCTCCTAAAGGATCACTAATAGCATTTTCAACATCTCCAAATGAAGGTGCTTTAGATGTCGGATATGAGAATAATAGTATTTATACGGGCTCACTAATAAAGCACCTCTCGTCCGAAAGGATAGCTGTCGAAGATCTATTTAAATCTGTAAGAAAGACAGTTTTTGCATTGTCAGGAGGAAGACAAACAACTTGGGAACACACCTCATTAATTGGTGATTTTTACTTTTACAAACATCAAAAGCTAAATATTTTAAGCCTACCTTATAATCCGAATGTTTTGAAAGATGAAAATTATTATGAAGATTCAGAATTTTACAAAAAAATTAAAGAACTAAAGACCTACAATTGGTACAAACAAAATCCTGCAATTGATTATTTAATAACAATACCAGTAAGTCAATTAGATAAGGACCAAATGTTCATTTTAGGAAGAAATTTATTACAATGCGCTATTGGTGGGGCAAATTCCGCTATGACATTTTTTGAAAATCTTAATAGGTCACTACTAGATTTTCAAATAAACTCCGAGAATCATATTCTAAATGGAATTCTATTTGAAATGTATTACGACAGCAAAGGTGAATTCAGATTTAATAATTTTAAAGGAAATTATAGAGAAGAAATTTTTAAATTAAGAGATAATCCAGCATTCAATCAATCATTCGATTTCATAAATGGTATTTTAATTCAACAGGATTACTCTGTATTATTTTTACCAAATTCGCAGACAATAAATATTGAAATTAAATGCAGCCAAAAAACAACAAACGATGGTTTTGGAGATAGAATAGTCCAGGTGATCGAATCAATAATCTTTAACGGAAATGATATTAAAAAAGAAATATCGAAGTATTATATTGATGGGTATAATGAAAATGGATTAAAGACAGTCCTAGCCAAATATCTTAATGCGCCAGTTGAATCGATAAGAATTAATTCGAATTTTGAACTTAGATACATTAGATTTATTATATAAAAAACACATTAAAATAGTTTAAAATTATTTTATCTAAATCATTGAAGATGCTTAAAGCCGGAAAATGAAAACCCAACTACCTGCATAAAAATAGAATATGAATATTGAAAAATACAAAGAAAATGCCCTGAAAATATTATTTCCAATAAAGCAAGTCGATGATAATACAAAAGCAAACGAAAAACTATTATTTTTTGCTGAAAGAAGTGATGCAGGAAGGGAGATACAGGATTACTACTTAGTTTATTTTCTATTTGTAAATTTATTAGGTTTCAAAGACACAGGAAGATCTGAAAAGCTGGCTTGGTCTATTCCAATTGATTTTAATGGTAAAGCATTTCTGATTGAACACAGGAAAATGGGAGTTGGGGTTTTTATTCAAAATAAGGAAGATGAAGAAGATGCGAAAATAATTACTAAGAAAATTAACGGTGCGATAAAATCTTCAAGACCATATTTTAACCACTTGGCAGCAGAGGCTATCAAGAGTTCCGAAATAAATATTGTAAATAATAATGGATATTTATTTGAACGATTTAACTATTTTCTAAATCTATATAAATCAGAAAATAAGAAACTAGAAAAATTATCTAAAGAAAGGATTTCTATTGATGGCACTTTTGTTCTAGGTTCCAAAAATTACTACAAGATACGGCAAAGCACAAAATGGTTAGCAATTTCAACTATTGAATCATTTTTTAGCTGGACAGAACATCTATTTATTCATCTTGCTATCCTTACACAAAAAATAAAAACAGGGGAAGAAGTCACAAAATTAATCGATGCCGAATGGAAAACTAAATTCAATACTGTCATATCTGACGATATGTTAAAGGAATATTATATTGAATTACTGATGATAAGGAATCAGGTAAGGAACTTTGTTGCTCACGGTGCATTTGGAAAAGACGGCAATGCATTCCACTTTCATTCCGGAGCCGGTGCTGTACCAGTAATGATGAACTTTAATAAGACTAAAAATAGGTTTTCTTTTCAAGGCACACTGGAATTTAAAGATAATGAAGTTATATGTTTGATAGAATCTTTTATCTCTGATATGAATAGCAGCAATTTAAAACCTGCACTCACATATACCCAAGGGCAAGGTTTGATCACAATATTACCTTATGCAAGCAATGGGATGTATGAATCTGCAATGCACGATAATGATATTATGGAAAAATTTTGTGATCATTTGCAGGGAATATTTGATAACTCAGCAAATATGGATTGGTAATCTAAATCTATAAATAAACTTACAAGCCAATGACAAAAATTGAAAGGGTAGAGCAATACTTACACGAATTTTTTACATATAATATTTTTGAGTTCAATGATTTTTATAGGAAGTTTATTACTAGAGACTCGTTGTAGTTTATCTCTTAAAAAAATATTGTGGAAAATTTCAATTTGAACGATTAATATCTCACAGATTTCCTACGATATAAAACCTACTTTATTTTTACAAATATTTTTAGATTATATTAATAATAAAACAGACTGAACTTGAATGATGCCGCAGACGGATCAGTCATCACTCTAACAGGATTTACTAATCTGGAAAACTTTATCAACAGCCTGATCTTATAGCAACATTCAATCATCGTAATTGCCCAGCACATAAAATAAAAGGCAGAGGATCTTCGGATCTTCTGCCTTTATTTCAGACCAAAAGAAAAGAATCTTCAGATCTTTCAATGTGAAAATTATTCTCAAGATAATATGTCATTGCTGTTATGGCATTAGATCCTGTCTCTGTGCGGTTTTTCCCATATTTCTTTGGAACATCCTGCTCGGTGAGGAAAGCAACTTTGTAAACCTTGTCTTTTTGTAAATGTCTTCCCTGAAAATAGATTTCCTGAATTCTGTAACCCGGCGGATTTTCAATGCGCATCAAAATTCTCAATCCGTTGCAACGCTTAACATAACCTCCCATTTGTTTCATCGGCTCTGCGGAAAAGGTCCGCTCCAGATTTTCTTCTAACATTTCAAAGATCTCTTTTCCAGTAAGCTCTGTGGTGGAAATAGGCGGATTCATCGGCACGATTTTGTATAAGTCCCAGAGGGTAATATTTCCGACATTTATAGGTGCACCATAGCGCCATCCGTTGGAAAAGGAGATCTCAACGTCCGTCGCAAAATTGACGGCAGACAGAAGAAAGTCATCCATAGTAGAAGACAGCGTGGAATAGCGGTGCAAAATATGTTCTGTCGTCCCCAATACTGTACTTTTCATTTCAGCAAAAGACTGTAGACTTTTTTCCACCAGATCTTTAACTTCTACATCTTCATCAATACTGTCGTCAGTTTCAATGATCTTGTAATCAAAATGTGTAATCATTCCATTTTCGACATCAAGCTTTAGATTTCCTACAAATGATCCGTGGCAGCCACATTGGATGATAATGCAGTTTCCTGCTTTTTCTGCTTCGTACATCCTGTTATGGGTGTGTGCACTGAGACAAATATCGATTCCTTCCACTTTTTTGAGCAGTTCGATATCTTGCGGATAACCATTGTGCGACAAAAGAATAATAATGTCCACAGCATCCTCTCTTAATTCTCTGACGCATTGATTCGTCTCTTCAATTCCATCGGTCACCGTTATGCCTTCACTGAACTTCTCCGGCATTGTCTTATCGATAATATTGGAACAGATCCCGATTATACCAATTTTGAGTCCTCCAATTTCAGATATTTTGTAAGGTAGTAGAAATCGTTTTCCCTGCTCATCAAAAACATTGCAGCCCAAGACGGGATAATTGAGCTGGCTTTCCAGTTTTAACAGATGTCTTGGTGTATAGGCAAAGTCCCAGTGTCCTACCATTGCATCAAATCCAAGTTGGTTAAGTATGGGAATCAAGACCTCTCCTTTCGACTGTACCACCGGAACTGTTCCGTGAAACGTATCCCCTCCGTCAAAGAGCAATGCGTTCGGATTTTCTGCCCTGATCTTTTTGAAGATGGTCTGAATTCTGGCATAACCTCCTGCACTTTTAACATATTCTTTCTGATAGTCATAAAACAGCTCTGGATGGGGTTCCATATAGCCGTGCACATCGTTGATGAATCCTATTGATAATTTCATAATTTCCAATTTTAGGGTTTAACTATTGCCCATCCTTCATCCTGTCTCAAAATCATTTCCCCGTTTCCGCTGGGGGTGTAATTTACAAACTCAAATAATTCGGACTTTTCGATCTTTTTTTCACGAAGGGTATTTTCGCACTGTACCATCACTACCCCCTTATCTTGCAGACCTGTAAGAAGTTCCCCGTAGGGGTTTTTCTTTCTGAACATTTCCACTCCGCCCCCAAAGGCCAGCAGTTCGACCTTCAGTTTGCCTTTCAGCCTGGGATCTTCCATCGCGTTATTGATATTTCTGATAATGACTCTGATTTTCTGGTCATCACCTTCATTGATCACATACAAAGCCTTGTACTCCTTATTAATAGATTTTGCAGGTTCGTAAACTGTTGCCTTTTGCGCAAAACCCATAAACCCTGTCAGGAAAACTGAGAAGGTCAATATCTTAATTAAGTTTTTCATTATTTTTCATTTAAAAGTTGATTGATTTCTTGATAGAATGATTCTTTGCTGTAGTCTGCCATTCCCGCATGATGCATCCTAATTTTTCCTGATCTGTCCAAAACGACGGTCGTAGGAAGTGAACCATTAAAAAAAGCAGTTGGAATCGAACCTTCTGCAACTAAAAACGGAACAGTGAATTGTTCTTTTTCAAGATACATCTTACCCAAGGCGGTCTGCTCATCCAGATTGACTGTAAGAAAAACAAGATCTTTATTGGATTTAAATCGGTCGTAGAATGTCTGAATCGAAGGGAATTCCGCACGGCAAGGCGGGCACCAGGACGCCCAGAAGTTAATAAATACCACTTTTCCCTTGAGGTCAGAAGTATTGATGATCTCACCTTTATCATTTCTGACACTGAAGTTTTCAGTACTGGACAAAGGAGTCGACTCAACGGCCGGCTCTGTTTCCTTTTCTTCAATCTTTGAGTTCATAAGACCGGTAGAGATGATCTGGCGCATCAGCCAGGCTTTTGCATCGGGACTCACAAGCAACACGATGAATATTGACACCAAAAGTGCCGTACTCCAGTTCTTCCGAAGCCATATTTTAAATTTTTCCATTGTTCTTATTTTAATAAATTATTGTCCGGTTAACTTTTTCAGCGCTTCATAAATCTCAGGTCGGTCAAAATCTTGCCCTCCCTGCATCTGTGCTTCGAGTTCTCCTTTTTTATTAAAGATCAAAGTCGTCGGAATTGCTCCCTGAAAGTACTGCGAAGGAATAGTGTCTGCTGCTACATACACCGGAAGATCGTAGTTTTTATCCTTCATAAATTTCTTAGACTTTGTCAGGTTGGCTTCCACATTGAGAAGGACAAAAACGATATTGTCATTTCCCTTGAATTTGTCTTTCAGGTCTCTGATGCTCGGCATTTCTTCGACACAAGGCCTGCACCATGTGGCCCAGAAATTTACAAAGACCACCTTCCCTTTCAGTTCACTCAAAGCAATTTTCTTTCCGTTCTCATCGATTAAGATGATATCCTCATTATCATTTACATTATTTTGTGGGATGGGCCCATCCTGATTCTCAACTCTTGATTGCATCGCACTCAAAGAAAAAGAAAACAGGGTCATCATAAGAATGAAAATAGGTGTTTTAAATTTTAAGGTCGTTATCATTATTTATTTTTTTTTGGGGTTGATATCTTTCCTTCCTCAATTTCTTCGGAAGGTTTTACTAGAACTTTGTCATGGCCGAATAGTGCACCAAAGACCTCGGTCATTTTTTCGTAGGTGATTCCTTCTTTCACAGCAACTCTGCTTACCGTATTATCATTGAAGGTCATCACAAAGGTTCCGGATTGAGTCTGCAGAATACTTTTCGTGGGTACAAAAAATGTAGGTGCACTTCTTTTCAGATTGAGCTGGACCTGTGCATATTCCCCCCCTTTTAAGACAGTGCCCGGATTTGGAACGTCAAACTCAAGGGTCATCGAACGGTTTTCCTGACTGATAACACCGGAATTCCTTGAAAGATGCGCTTCAAAATTTTTTCCCGGGATAGAGTTGACCGTAAATTGCGCCACTATCCCCTCATTGACACTTGATGCATGTTTTTCAGGAAGAGATACCGTCAGTCTCAGCTTATTTTTCTGAGCAATACTGAAAAGAGCCATTCCTGAATTGGGACCAACCAAGGCTCCTACCGACAGATTCCTATCCATTATCACACCACTGAAAGGTGCCGTGATCCTAAGGTACTGATTCATCTGTGAAGACCTACCGGTGCCCGCTTTTGATGCCTCGTATGTTGCTTTGGAACTCTGCATAATGCTTTTAGCCCTATCCAGTTCTATGTCGGCAACAGCTCCTTTTGTACTGGCCGCGTCCTGCAATCGCTCAAAAGCCTGTTTAGCATAAAGATAGTCGGTGTATGTTTTCTGCTGTGAAGATTTATCGGATAGGTAATCCTGATTCATTTCTGGTGCTTCCAGAACTGCAAGAAGCTGACCTTTGGTCACAACTGAACCTCTGTCAACATAAATTTTCTTGATAAATCCGGCAACCTTCGCAAAGATCTGCACCGATTCATAAGGTTTCAGTTCGCCTGGAACGGAAATCTGATAAGTGGGATTTATCAGCTTGATTTCTGTGGTCACGAAAGACCGAGCAGGCTGAACTGTTTTTTTTGTTTCATTTTTACTTTCCTTTTCGCCCGAGCAGGAAGCCATTCCCAAAAGAACGACCGGAATGAAGATGTATTTTATTTTATTGATGATTTTCATTATTTTTTAATTATTTAAGATTGTACGAAAAATTTACTTTCCTCATCTTCCGGATCCAAGGAAGGATTTGAATGTCCTGCATTGGACATTACTGCTGCAAAAAAATGCGGAACCAAAAGCAGAATGGTAAGAGTGGATGCGATGATACCACCGATAACAGCTCTACCAAGTGGAGCAACCTGCTCAGAACCTTCCCCGATACCGATTGCCATAGGAATCATCCCGGCAAGCATCGCCAAAGCGGTCATCAGTACAGGGCGGAGTCTGGACGCCGCTGCCATTCTCGCAGAATGAAGCGCACTGATATGGTAATGTTTACGGTAGTACTCTGCCTGATTGATAAGTAATACGGCATTTGAAACCGAAACACCGATGGACATAATCATCCCCATATATGACTGGAGGTTGAGCGTACTGCCGGTAATGAAAATCAAAACAAGACTTCCCACGATCACGGAAGGAATCACGGAAAGAACAACAAAAGGTACTTTAAATGACTGATAATAAGCAGAAAGCATTAGGAATATCGCTAGTACTGCCGCCAAAAGTCCCATTGCAAGACTGTCGAGTGTATCATCCAGTAGCTGCAGTGTGCCTTCTGTCCAGACAGAAACACTTTTTGGAGGTTTTCCGGTCTCACTGATGGCATTTTTTACCGCTTTGGAAGCAGAGCCCAGGTCTTTTCCGTACAAATTTCCGATAATTGTTACATATCTCATAGGTCCCTTTCGGTTGACCTGTGCAGGTGCGGTCGTTTTTTTAACTGTAGCGATATCTTCAAGAACGGGTCTCGGGCTGTCTTTTTTCAGTGGAAGTGATTTCAGGATCTCTTCAGAGTTCATTATACTTTCTGGAATCTGGACCTGTGTCTGAAAGACAAGTCCTGATTTTGGGTCGACCCAGAGGTTCTTGTCGGTGTAGCGGGTTGAAGAGGTAGCGGTCACAAGACTGCGTGTCACATCCTGCATCGTCAGTCCGAACTGCGCAGCGAGATTTCGGTCTACGTTGATCTGTAACGTCGGATATTGAAGTGGCTCTGCAATGCGGACGTCTCGCAGGAAATCGTTGCTTTTCAGCTTTTCCTCTATTTTTTTTGCGTGAGATGCCGCCAGTTTCAGATTCGGAGATCCTACCTTGATTTCTATCGGGGTCATCGATCCCTGTCCAATAATTTTTTCGGTAAGTTCCATCGGTTCAAAATTGATTTGTGCTTCAGGATGCTTTTCAGCAATCTTCTTGCGGATCTTTTCTTTCAGATCTTCCATAGACCCTGAAAAGATCTCCTTATTTACAGAAACCTGCAAAACAGACTGGTGTGTTCCGTTGGTGAAAAGAAATATGGGATTGATCGGCGTTGCTGCCGGATGTAAACCGACATAGGCCGAACTGATGCTGACCGCATTTTCCGGCAAAATACCTTCAATATCTTTGAGAATATCCTTCACCAGCTTTTCAGTTTTCTCCAGACGGCTTCCCTGTGGCGCATCAATTCTCATCTGAAAATCACCGCTGTTGGAAAGAGGCATAATATCGGTTCCCAATGAGCGCATCATTAAAAATATTAAAAGGCCCGAGAAAATGATATAGGCCGAAAACAATACCAAAGTCCTTCCCGACCATTTTCTCATTTTGTGACTGTAGCCCGTTCTGAATCGATAGAAAAAACTCCTGTTTTTAACATAATGCTTCTCAATATGCTTATTCTTCATCATCCAGTTAGCCAGGATCGGAACGAAGGTCTGGGATGCCAGAAAGGAAGCTATCATTGCGAATGCAACTGCAAAAGAAAGCGGAAGAAACATATCTTTTGGAATGCCCGTCATAATGAAGGCAGGCGTAAGAACGGCCAGAATACATAATAATATCAGCACCTTCGGAATGGAAATTTCAAGTACTGCATCAAGAATGGCTTTGGGTTTGGTTTTCCTCATTTCCATATGCTGGTGGATATTCTCGATCGTGACCGTAGCTTCATCTACCAAAATTCCGATGGATAGGGCTAACCCACTCAAGGTCATTATATTAATAGTATATCCTGCAAAATAGAGCACACAGACGGCTGTTAATATTGCTATGGGAATTGTAAAGACCACGATCAGTGCACCTCGAAGGTCACCAAGGAAAAGAATAATGACCAGTCCTGTAAAAAGTGCACCCAAAAGTCCTTCATGAATTAGATTTGAAAGGGAACGTTCAATATATTTTGACTGGTCAAATTCATAACTCACCTTCACATCATCCGGAAGCTGATCTCTCAGTTTTGGCATTGCTTTTTTTAGATTTTCAACTGCTGTCAGTGTTGAAGCATCTGATTTTTTGATCACCGGGAGATACACAGAGCGTTTCCCATTGACCAATGCATATCCAGATGTCTGGTCAGCTCCATCCTGAACATTGGCTACATCACCCACGTAAAGAGTTCTACCGTCTTGGGTCTTTATCGGGATTTTAAGAAACTCCGCAGGATCTTTGGCTATGGAATTGATCGGTGCCATATAATTCGTTTCGCCCATTCTGATATTTCCTGCTGGCGAAGGATGGCTGCTTTTTGTGATCGCCAAAGTAATTTCTTCCGGACTTAGTCCGTTACTCTGCATTGCAGCCGGGTCAATATTTACAACGATCGAACGGATGTTACCCCCAAAAGGTGCCGGAGCCGTAATACCGGGAATCTCAACAAACATCGGCCGGATTTTGGTTAGGACCATTGTCTGAAGCTCTGTTACAGAGTGATTGTCACTTTCAAAGACAAGTTGACCGACCGGGAGTGAATTACCGTCAAACCGCACAACCATAGGCGGTACTGCACCGGGTGGTAAAAATCCCATTGCCCGTGAAACCTGCGTGGAAACCTCACCTGCAGCCTGCGCCATATCGGTGCCTGGATAAAAGGTCAGTTTCATTAAGGTCAGTCCCTGAACACTTTTGAAATCAATATTCTTGACACCATTCACAAAGAGTAAAACTTTTTGAAATTCATTGGACATAAAACCATCCATATATTGAGGTGAAAGCCCTCCGTAAGGCATCGCAATATACATTGACGGCAACTCTACCTCCGGGAAAATATCTACTTTTATTTTTTTTATAGCTGTAAGCGAAAGCACAATGACCGACAGGAAAACGACCATGACGGCAATGGGCTTTCTGAGCGCAAAACGTATTAAATTCATTCTAAAATTTTAAAGTTGGGTAAATAAATAATCAAAATCGCCGGTGAGTTCAGCCTTTGCTATGACCTGCTCCCAGAATTCTTTTGCGGCATCGATCTGACTTTTTTCTGCATTTTCAAGAATCTGACGGATCTGTAACAGTTCAGTGAGGGTAATAAGACCACTCTTGTATCTTGCTACATACATTTCGTAGGCATCTGATGCGCCTTTCACAGAAGCACTTTCTTTCTTAAGTTGTTTTTGCTGTTCTACAATCCTGCTTTCAAGGGCTTTAATCTCAGTCTGCATTGATAGCTGATACTGGTTTTCGAGATAACCCAGACGTTCCGCTTCTTTTGACAGCATATTGGCTTTTTGCCTGTTCGTATGAAGACTGCTGATATTCCACGTCAATCCAAGTCCAACAAGAGCATTGTTGGCAGAATTGGAGAAACCATCGGTAAATTTCCCTGAGACATTGCCATATGGATCGGATCCTGAACCTCTGTAAGCATAACCTCCCAAGATCTTAAGCGACGGAAGTGATGATCTTCTCTCTGTTTCCGCTTTGGTCTGATAGTATTCGGACTCCTGATGGATGGACTTTAAAAAAGGATGTGATGGATTAACCTTCTCACTGTTAAAAGAATTTATTTCAGGGTCAAGAAAATGACTGACCTGGTAATCCTCTACTTTAAAATTATCAATGTAAAATTCCTTAAGTTTTTCTGTGGCTGCCTGCTGCTTTCCAAACCAATTATCTTGCATTGCCAATGCCTGAACGTACGATGAATAGGTAAGTACAGAATCTGCTTCCGGTTTGAGACCGGCACGCGAAAGGGCTTTGCTTGAACTGTGGATTTCTTCGAGCCTCGTCGAGTTTCTCTCTGCCCATCTGAGCTTGGCGCCATTAAAGACATAGTCAAGATAACGTTGTGATAGCAATTTTTTGAGCCTCAGCAAATAGGATTCTTTATCTGTCCTGAGCTTTTGTGTGAACTCATTTGCTGATCTTTCCTCGGATCTCTGACGCCCGAAGTTGTAGATCTCGTACTCCGCAATGGCTGAGCCGAAATTGTTTGAGGATAAAGAGGAGCCCGAATTCCTGTTTCCGGAAACATTAAAAAAACCGGACTGTGGGAAAAAACCACCACTGCTTCCCTCTAATGTTCCGTAGGTATTTTGATATTGAAGCTTTACCTGTGGTAATGCCTTGGATTTTACTGTCTCTTCGTTATATTCTGAAGATTCTATTGCAGACTCGGCTGCACGGATCCCTGAATAGTTTTTTTGTGTTTCTGTCCATATTTTACCCAAAAGTGATTCTTGCTGGGCATAAAGGACAGACTGCTGAGTAATCAGCCCAAAAATAAGGACTGAAAGACTTTTTCTTATCATTGTATGAAAGATTAACAGTTACCGAAATGATTCCGATAAGGATTAATAAAAATTTAAAATCAATCGTTTGAGTCTCTACAAGAAGAGACCAATTAAATTTTAAATCAAATGATAAGTTTGCGGTATTGTATGAAGATGGGAACCGTAATTCCAATTTTGGAAGTACTGTAAAATGGATGTTCTCTAAGATTTATAAACAGAAATGCCCCTGCAAATAGAATGAATGTAAATGCAGCAAGCTCCTGAAATTCCGCCACTGAAAAATGGGTATCATTTTTAGCGGTAATTTCTCTTTCCTTGCAAAAGTTGCAGACAGAGGCCGTGGTTGTGTTGGTGGTAAATTTCTCCTTTGGTGCGGAGGTATGACTTTTAGCGGAAGGCTGCAGACTGAGTAGGTTTTTGATACCGTATTTTACAGCGCAGGAAGAAATTAAAATACATATAATGAAAAACATTGCAATAACGCTTTTCATTATATGATTGGTATTTAATTTCTGATAAGTCATTCCTGCAAATATAAATTTTTAATTACTAAGGTCAAAAACATTAACAGAATTTATATGAAATACATTATTGTGCAATCTTGTTTTTCACTTCCTGCTCTGTTGCAAAACCTAAATTATCCCAGACTAATTTATCGTTTTTATACAGCTTCAGGACCGGTAGTGCAGAAACATTCAGTTCTTTGCAGAGTTCTGTATTTGCATCTGCATCTATTCTTAAAATTTTCACCTTATCCGGCATTTCAGCAGCCATCTTTTTAAGGTAAGGCTCCATCTTTTTGCAGGGAGCGCACCATTCTGCATAAAAATCCACCAGAACGGGAGTATTGCTTTTCAACATTTCCTTATACTGGGCAAGACTAATTCCTGTAGCAGTTGATGCTTTGATCTCCGGAAGCTCAGCGTTCCTCCACTTCATCATTCCTCCCTGCATTTCATATACATTTTTAAAACCGATTTCCTGAAGTTTTGCAGCGGCGGCCGTACTTCTGGGTCCGCTCATACAATACACAAATACAGGTTTATCCTTATCGAGCGCTTTTGCTTTCTCTGTGAAGTCATCTGCATTCCAGTCGATGTTCATTGCACTTTTAAGATGACCGTTACGAAATTCTCCAGGTGTTCTTACATCAACCAATTGTGCATCTTTGGTCTGGTCCAATTTTTTAGAAAATTCTTTGGCAGGAAGACTGCTCTCGCTTTTGTTACTCTGAGCTTTTCCGCATCCTGTAATTGCGATGAGAAAAAATACAACGATTAGGTTTTTATACATTTTAAAGGTTTTGCTTGATTAATCTTTCCAGTTCATCCGCCTGAAAAACACCGGATTGTTTCCATTTTACTTCTCCATTTTTCAAGATCATCAAAGTAGGAACACTTCGGATTCCGAATTGCGAGGCAACCGCCTGGTTTTTGTCGATGTCAATTTTAACAATGCTTGCTACATCACCAATATTCTTTTTGAGATCCTGAAGAATAGGCGCCTGCATTTTGCATGGACCGCACCATTCTGCAAAGAAATCTACCAATACGGGTTTCTCCTGACTGATTAGTTCCTGAAATTTATTCATTTTTCAGATTTTATTTGATTTCTTCATATTCAACCTTATCCCCATTTTTTTTTGAATTTCTTGTTGGGACAGAACAGTTTCCCGCAGCACAACAGCCGATATTGAATAGTGGCATTACAACAAAAACCATTCCGACAGCCACCAAAATCCACATTCCAGATTGTGTGGCTTCTACAACAAGGAAAATTCCCATTGCCAGACGAAGCAACCTTACAAAGTTCCAGTTTTTAAATAAATTATCCATACTTTTCTTTATCTTTTTGTACCAAAAAAGCGTACAACCGAAGCTTTTCCTTTGTGATAAGCGCCTTCACTCAGTATGGTTTCGGAAATATATGCTTCCTGAAAATCGAAATCGGAAAAATCAGTTTTCAGTTCTTCTAAATCATAAAGCATTTCCCAATGTTTTGGTCCGCCTGCATTTGGATTTTCGTCTTGAAATTTAGAATGCTCTTTACTGAAACCTTCCAGAATAATTCCCCCACCTTTCTTCACAAGCGATGAAAACCATCTGTGCAAATCCCGCCTCAATATTTCAGGAAAATGGGCAAAAACCATTACTAAAAGGTCAAAACTTTCTTTTTTATAACCTATTGTATCTGCCGAAACCGTTGTGTAATTTATTTTCACCGAGTTTATTTCAGCAAGCTGCATCGCTTTCTTTTTGCCTTCTTCACTTTGGTCAAAAGCCTCAACTTCAAAACCCTGAATTGCCGCATAAACAGCATTCCTACCCTCTCCTTCAGCAGGAAAAAGAGCTTTTCCGGGAGTGAGTTCAGCCAATTTTTCGGCAAAATAGATATTTGGTTGATCTCCGTACACAAAATCTGACTGGCGGTATCTTTCGTCCCAAAAATCTTTCATTATTGTTCCGTTAGTTTTATCATATTCTGTACACTGCCACCGTTGAGAACATTCGTGATTCCGTTTCGTTCCAATGTTCCTTTTGCCATTGCGCTACGGTTTCCACTTCTACAGAAAACAATGATGTTTTTCTTATTCCTGAACTTGGAAATCTGGTCTTTGACGACATCCAAAGGTATATTAACAGCCCCTTCAGCACTTCCCGAAGCAAATTCTACGGGCGTTCTTACATCTACCAAAAAAGCACCTTCTCCCAACGCAGTTTCCAGCGCAGCATTGTCTTTTTTTCCGAATAACATTGATAATAAATCCATCTTAATTTTTTACAGGGTTTGCTTTTTCTGTCCATTCTTTCATTCCGCCAGAGAAATTTTTGACGTTCTCAAAACCGTTTTTCTTCAGTAGAGAATAGGCAATTGCTGCTCTGTCGCCACTTTGACAATGAATTACAATTGGTTTTTCATGGGAAATTTTATCCAGATTATCCTCCAAAGTTCCCACAAAGACATTCTCAGCATTCTCAATACGTCCTGCGTCATATTCGGTTTTATTTCTTACATCAACCACCTGAATATTATCTCTGTTCAGATAAGATTTGAATTCCTCAATATCAATAATATCGGCAGTCTGTAATTCTAAGTCTAAATTTTTCACGTCATCAATATAGCCCATCATTTGATCCATCCCGATTCTCATCAGTTTTCTGGTAAGATCTTCCATTTGTTCTTCCTGAGCAACCAAAATAAACGGCTCGGAATAATTGACAATCCATCCCATCCACGTGGAAAATGAATTATTACCCTGAATATTGATGCTGTTTGGTATAAAACCTTGGGCAAAATCTACTTTATTTCTCGTGTCTATAATTTTAACTCCATTTTGATAAGCTTTCAAAAATTCTTCTTTGGAAAGTTTCGGATGTTTTGGAACTTCTTTTAATAAAGGTCTTTCCACTTTGTTGAGTTTTTTCATCATTGCAAAATATTTTGGAGGTTCCGGCTGTCCTTCCAGCAGATATTCTACAAAACCTTCCTCATCTTCTTCATATTGAAAAGCCCAGTTTCTGATTTTTTCATAACCTACCGTTGAACTCGGAACTGCACCCAAAGCTTTTCCGCAAGCCGAACCTGCACCGTGTCCCGGCCAAACTTGGATAAACTCCCGCAATCTGCTAAAATCCTGAACAGAATGAAACATTTCTTTCGCTCCTTTTTCCTGAGTTCCTGTAATTCCGGCCGCCTTCTCCAATAAATCTGGTCTTCCTATATCTCCCACAAAAACAAAATCTCCTGTAAAAATCATCACCGGTTCGTCCGTTGCAGGATGATCGGTCAATAAAAAGCTGATGCTTTCCGGCGTATGTCCCGGCGTGTGAATGACTTTTAAAGTTAAATTTCCAACTTTAATGATATCTCCATTCGTTAATCCGGTATGTGGAAACTGATATTGCCAATCTTCACCACCTTCATCCGAAAGATACATTTTTGCACCCGTCACTTCCGCAAGTTCTCTAGAACCCGACAAAAAATCGGCGTGAATATGAGTTTCTGTAATATGTGTAATCGTGAGATTATTTTCTTTGGCAATCTGAAGATAGGTATCGATATCTCTTTTGGCATCGATAACAATGGCTTCACCTTTTGCCTGACATCCTATTAAATAGCTAGCCTGCGCAAGGCTCTTATCATAAATATGCTGAAAAAACATAATGTAATTTTTTAGGGTTATACTTTTTTAATATTATAGTACAAATTTCGGGGTTTACAAAGTGTTATACCGCTACTTTTGTTACATAAGTTAAATTTTTCAAAACCAATAATTCGTAATTAAATTTAACTGATTATAATTGGTCTTTTGATAGACTGCAATTGGGTTTGAGCTTTGCAGATTTCTTTTAAAAATGTAAAGCAAATCAACTTCCAGTTTATGACTGACTTTGTAAGCGACAAAGCTATTCCATTGCAAAAAATCATCTGTATTGTACTTATTATTTTTAAAATCATTTTCGGAAACTCCGTTGCTGATGCTAAAATCTGAGTGAGCCGACCATTTTCCATGATGAAATAAGACCGAAACTTTTATAATATCAACATTTCCAAAACCTTCCAATCTGCTTCTCGGAAGCGATGTGAAAAACTGATCTCTTCCCAATTCTTTCGGAAATAAAAATCTGCCGGTATCAAATGCTTTAGAATAAGCAAACTCCAAAGCGAAATTTTTGATCTTATATCGAAACAAAAAACTTGCAACCTGACCGTTTTCATCTGGCTGGACATATCTTTCGTAATATTTTAATCGACTTTGGTAAGAATCCGGAATCTGATAACTGTAAATCAACCCAAAATCCCATTTAGGAAAATTTAAACCCAGCTGAAACCAAGATGTATTGAGTGTTTTATCTAAATGTATGTTGTAAAAATTAATATCTGCAATTCGAAATTTTCTTCCGTAGTGAAAGATGGCAACACCTGTGCTGTTATTTTCACTGAGATAATCTGCTTTTGAGCTGTCTGGTTGAAATCCGTTATCCAATACTCCGATTGCGTCTTTCATTTTTGACCATTCTGAATTTGAACGCATTGAAACAGAATTCAGCAATGCTACATCAACCTGTGATTTACCGGAAGTAAAATTCCAGCTCAATCCGCCATATTCTATAGGTAACATTCTGCCGTCACTTGGATTGATAAGCGGAGAATATTTAATCGGAATTTTTCCTATCGTAAATTTTGATTTCCCTTTCTCGTATTGTAAATACAACTGATTAAGCCTTGAAACGGCATAAAGATTCTGAGGAGAAGATAAGTCAAAAAGTTCCCGTTCCCACTTGGAAGATTTTCCGGATTTCAAATCCTTTTCTTCCAAATCTGATGATGCAACTTTAGAAAGATACGAAGCAGAAACTCCAATGGAAATACGTTTTACGGGTTTGTATTCAACCTTTAAATTTCCTGCTAAAGCATCTGCCCAATAATCGGTACCTGTAAGATTGTCTGTTGACATCAAAAAGTTTCGTAGATTTCCTGAGATGATGACTTTATCACGATTATCTAAATTAACAGATTGCGTTTTAACCATTGAAAAAGCAAACACCAAAATTATTGACGTAACTTTTTTGGTATACATTTCAAACTTCTTTTCCTTTCAGCATTTTGTTCCAATAGAGATACGGGAGAATATATTTCTTGAGAATCCAAAGTCTCCAATGCTCTTTTGAACTGTCTGAAATGAGCATCTTTTTGAGATTCGGGTCTGGTGTGAACTCATTTTTATAGTTAAATTCTGCCAAAACCATTTTTCCGTAACCTGTTACAAGCGGGCACGAAGAATATCCATTATAAGATTTGTTATCTGGTTTTGCACCTAAAATCATATTGATGAGATTAGAAACCACTACAGGAACTTGTTTTCGAATTGCAGCACCAGTTTTTGCAGTTGGAAGTCCGGCTACATCTCCTACTCCGAAAATATTTTGAAATTTATTGTGCTGAAGACTGTTAATATCAACATCAAGCCAGCCTGCCTCATTAGCTAAAACTGAATTTTTAATAAAACGTGGAGCTTCCTGTGGCGGCGCAAGATGAAGAAAATTAAACGGAATCTCAACAATACGATCTTCGTTTTTGAAATAGGCAATTTTATTCACCGGGTCAATCTTAAAAAGTCCGTGCAGTGTTTTTAAATCGATATGGTAACGGTAAATGACTTTCATCAACGTTTCAGCGACTTCTTTTACGCCAAAAATAACACCACCGGGAAGCGCAAAAGTAATTTTTACCTTATCTGAAATACCTTTTCTCCTAAAATAATCTGCGGCAAGATACATTATCTTTTGCGGCGCGCCTCCACATTTGATGGGCGTTGTAGGCAAAGTGAACAGCGCATTTCCTCCTTTAAAGCTCTGAAGAGATTTCCACGTAAACTCGGGATCTATATAGTTACTGCAAACAATACCCGTTTTCACCGCCTCTTCTAAACCTTCTACCAGAGAAAGATTATTCACCAGCCCAGGTGCAACCACGAGATATTCGTAAGAATAACTCGTGCCATTATCTGCAGAAATCTTGTTTTGTTCGGGATGAATTTCTGTAACCTTGTTTTTAAGCCAGGTTACACCATTGGGAATTAAATCTTTTGTCTGTCTTGCTGTGTCTTTAAAATCGTAAGTTCCAGCTCCTACGAGAGTCCACGCTGGTTGGTAATAATGTTTCTCGGAAGGGTCTATGATGAGAACATTGAGGGATTCATTGGTATTTATGAGAGAAGCAGCAGTCATAATTCCTCCTGTTCCTGCTCCGATAATGATGATTTGAAAATGATTTTCCATAGCCAGACTTTTTGATGATTTGTAAAGCTAAATAATCTGATAAAAACAGTAAGTAACATTTGTTACATAAGCTAAAAACTAAGCATAAAATATAAAATAATTTAAAAATAAACTCAAAATACCTCAATATTAACAACAGTCATCAAATAATATTGTAAAAAAGAGACTGATTCAAAATTGAATCAGTCTCTTACGATTAGATTTTTACTGAAAATATATTAGTGGGGCAATTTATCCCTCAAATATCCATAGACCCAAGTTCCAAAAATGGCACTCAGCAAAGTAACTCCAACAGCCAATGCACCTGTTCCAATCTGTGCGAAAAGAGGTCCCGGACAGGCACCCGTCATTGCCCAGCCAAATCCAAAAATCAGCCCGCCATAGATTTGTCCTTTGTTAAATTTCTTCGGTGTAATTGAAATCCTTTCCCCGTAAATTGTTTTGATGTTGAATTTCTTAATAATAAACACTGAAATCATTCCTGTAAGAACTGCACTACCGATTACGCCGTACATAAAAAACGACTGCAAACGGAACATCTCCTGAATCCTGAACCAGCTGATGATTTCTGCTTTTACAAATACAATCCCAAATACAATTCCTACCAAAAGGTATTTAAGATTGTAATACCATTTGTGAGTAAGATGACTTTCGTTGGTGCAAACGCTGTCCTGATGACGTATATCTTTTTCTGTTGCCATATTTTTTTAAATTAAAGTGAAAGAATTATCGGCAAAATCACGTTCGCCATTAGAAAACCTCCTGCCATAAAGCATATTGTGGCAATAAGTGATGGTAACTGCAAATTTGCCAATCCCATAATGGCGTGTCCACTGGTACAACCACCTGCATAACGGGTTCCGAAACCTACCAAAAATCCACCGACAACCATAGTAATGAAACCTTTTATCGTTAAAAGACTCGCAAAATTCATCAATTGAGCAGGAACGAGATTGCTGTAATCGGTAATTCCGTAGGTTGCAAGTTCGGCTTTCAGATTCGGATTAATCGATAATTCTCCAGGATTCATAAGGAATTGAGATGCGACAACTCCACCGAGCAAAATCCCAAAAACGAAAAACAAATTCCAGAGTTCTTTTTTCCAGTCGTATTTGAAAAAAATAATGTTGGCTGGAATACACGCTGCGCAAATATGCCTTAAAGATGAACTGATTCCAAAAGATTTGTTACCCAGTATCAGCAAAGCCGGAACTGTAAGCCCTATTAACGGACCCGCAATATACCACGGCCAGGGTTGTTTTATAACTTCTATCATTTTAATTAATTTATTTCAAAAATATATGTTTAAGATTACATATACGGTTACTTTTGTTACAGAGCAGTTTATTTCTCTTTTCTAAAATACAAAATAGATTTTTCGAATAAAAATAACTGAATTCTTTTATTGAGAATCAGCGAACCTGGATGCAATAATTTTCCGACAAACTCACGCTGCAAAAGATGCTCAAAAGCTACATTAAAAGCTCTCTTACAATAATGTAAATTCCCATTATTAAGATGAACCAGCCGAAAGCAGGTTTGAGTTTTCTACCGTCTATTTTTTTTGACAATTGTGCTCCTATAATAATCCCCACTATGGAAATGGATGAGACCGTTGCAAGTAGTTTCCAGTTGATCGGGACGTTGTGCATTGAAGTGAAAAATCCGATAAGGGAATTCAGGGAAATGATGACAAGCGAGGTACCGATGGCTACCTTCATTGGTGTCTTGAGCAAATTGACGAGTGCAGGAATAATCATAAAGCCACCACCCGCACCGACCAAACCAGTAAGCACCCCGACAACCGACCCTTGCCCTGCTGCCAAAAGATTGTTATTTTTATTAAAATGAATCGATTCTATCTGCGGCGCTACTCTACTTTGAATCATTTTGTACGATGCGAGAATCATTAATAATGCAAAAATCAGAAGTAATAAGATATCTTTGGTAACCACTAAAGTACTGATTGTAAGAACTTCATCAGGAATCAGTGGCAAAATAAAATTTCTGGTCAAAAAAATAGATATTATTGACGGGACACCAAAAACCAAAGCTGTTTTTATATTAACCAGCCCTTTCTTAAAGTAGGAAAATGAACCTACCACACTGCTGATTCCAACTATGAAAAGTGAATATTCTGTGGCTACGAAGGCATCTATACCAAAGAGATATACTAAGACAGGCACAGTAAGAATACTTCCCCCTCCTCCTATCAGCCCTAAGGAAATACCAATAAATATTGCGGCAATGTATCCGAAAATTTCCATCTCTTTAATTTTATATGACAAAAATGGATATTTCTATTTTACTGCACCGCTACTTTTGTTACATAAGAAAATTTTAGTTCAGATCTGAAAAAATAATTTTGTTTCTTCCCAATTTCACTTTTCCAGAATCTTCCAATTGCTTTAGAAGTCGGGAAACAACAACTCTTACTGTTCCAAGTTCATTCGCAAGCTGCTCGTGAGTAACGACTATAGTATTTGAATTTGCTATTTCTGCTTTTTTAGTAAGAAGATTTAGTAGTCGCTCATCTACCTTTTTAAAAGCTATAGCATTAATAATATCCAGTAATTCTTCAAAGCGTTTGTGATATAGTCTGAAAATATAGTCCAGCCATTCCGGATATTCTTTGATAAAGAGCGAAACCTTTTCTACAGGTAAGAAAAGTATCTCGGAATCTTCTTCAACTTCTGCCTTTACAATACTCTTTTCATTATGCATTCCACCAAGAAAAGACATAATGCAGCTTTCACCTGCTTTAATATAGTATAATAATATTTCTCTTCCATCTTCTTCCGTTCGTATTACTTTCAACAATCCCTTCATTACAATTGGTATAGATCGGATCGAAGCATTTTCATCTAAAATGATTTCACCTTCCCGGTAGGTTTTTATATTACCATTTTGGTAAAGCTTATCAAGTAATTCCTGTGAAGAAATGACATCGGAAGAAAATTCAGTATGTTCCATTGCAAAAATATTTCTTCTAATATAATATATTTCTTCTGAATATAAACCGTCAATATGTAACCTAGAACATTTTATTTTGTTGCAAATTGCTAATAGATAAAAAATCTATTTCAAACTTAATTTGTAAATTTGGTATTGTTAGCTATTGTAGGCATAAGATAAATTTTGAATAAGATATGAATAAAGATAAACCAAATCATACCAGTGAACATTTGGCAAATGAAAGAACATTTCTTGCGTGGATGCGAACATCGATAGCATTGATGGGTTTCGGATTCATACTAGTTAAATTTTCCCTATTTCTTAAGCAGATACCTTTAGTTGCAGAAGCTAAAAACACAGTGCACGCTCAAAATGGACATTCCAGTCTTGTAGGGATTGTAATTGTCATTGTTGGAGCTATAGTTTTATTATTTTCATATATTAATTACTACAATAACAAAAAACGTATTAATAATAATACATTTTACGAGAACAACATTTTCTTGCTCATAGTCACCACTGTTTTATTTTTGCTGAGCATTTTTTTAATACATTACTTATTAAATAACATATAAATGATACTCACAGATTTCAATTAATTAGCTATTATAAATCAATAAAAATCGAAAGAGTGTTTCACATAGATGATGGGAAAACGCAGTCCGATTTCCTTGAAATTAAGGTTTTTTCCAGAGTTCAGTAGATAATCTTTATTATTACAATTATCAAGAATCCTTCAGCAAAAATGAGTTACCTAAAAAATTACAACAATTTCCTTATTAGTAAATTTTTGCTTCAATTCCATCATATCCTCACTGACTTTTTTATCAAGTATTTTCGCATAATGCTGTGTTGTCTTAATGCTCTTGTGACCTAGCATTTTACTAACACTTTCAATGGAAACCCCATTAGATAAAGTTATCGTTGTTGCAAAGGTATGTCGTGCAATATGATAGGTCAATTCTTTGTTAATTCCGCACAGGTCGGCAATCTCCTTAAGATATGCATTCATCTTTTGATTACTCAGAATAGGCAGCAACTTTCCATTATTAAGACATACTGGATGATTTTTGTATTTTTCAATAATTTTCTCTGTTTGAGAAAGTAAGGGAATATTAGAAGTAGTTTTAGTTTTCTGACGTTTTGTATAAATCCATTGAGAGCCATCAAGTCCCAAATTGATATTTTGATATGTTAGTTTTTGAGTATCAATGTACGCTAGTCCGGTGAAACAGCTGAACAGAAAAATATCTCTTACCAAAGACAATCTCTCATTTTTAAAATCTTTGGCAAAAAGTACTTCTATCTCCTTTTCATTAAGGAACATTCTTGTCACTTCATTAAACTTAGAATGATAGTTCATAAAAGGATCTCTTTCCATCCATCCATTTGCAAGACAGATACGTATAATCTTACCAAAATTCTTGATATATTTTACTGCAGAATTATTATTACAGGATCTTTCAGTCCTTAAAAAAAATTCAAAATCGTTTAGAAAAGCATAATCGATCTTTTTTATTTCAATGTCGGTAATACTATATTTCCATTTCAAAAAATCTTTGGTATGTTTCAGACAGGTCTTATAACGGGTTAACGTTCCTTGGGCAAATTCTTTGTCTATAAGTTTCTCCATTCGATCATTATGATCCTGAAAAACGGGAATGAGTGTTCGGGTTATTCTACCTCTACCTACTAACTTATTCTTAATAGCCTCAGAAGTTACGGCTTCCTTATCTCTGATTAATTCGTGATAGGTATCGTAAACTTTTTGCTCAAATGTTTTCAAATAATAATTAAGGGATCTGCATTCTTCCGAAGAGCCACTAACCTTCTGCATTGCAGAATTCCATTTCGTAGGCTTTACTGTACGCTTTGTGCTTATTTCGGTTATTTTGCCGTCGATGGTAATCCGCAAATAAATAGGAGACTCTCCTACAGAATTGATTTTCGATTTCTTCACATAGAAAAGTAAATTGAATGTCTTGTTCATATCGTTTAGCTTTTGAGATTTAAAATTAACCTTAGTAAAAACTTAACACAAGATGTTCAGTTGCTGAACCAGCTGCTGAAAAGGGTTTGTCTGAATTTCCAGTGACCTTTTTAACCTATTTCAACAGGTCACTGAATAGGTCACTTTCAGATTATGCTTTTTTAGTTCTCTTTGAACAGACATAAAACAAAAAAAGCTTTAAAACATACGTTTTAAAGCTTTTTGTACTACTTTGATATTGTAGTTGCGATCCGGACGGGACTCGAACCCGCGACCTCCGCCGTGACAGGGCGGCATTCTAACCAACTGAACTACCGGATCAATTTTTTAAAGAAATTGATAAAACTTCTGCGATCCGGACGGGACTCGAACCCGCGACCTCCGCCGTGACAGGGCGGCATTCTAACCAGCTGAACTACCGGATCATTTTTTAAAGAACGTTGTTTCTTTTTTGTGATTGCAAAACTACAACTTTTTTCCTTTCCTGCAAATTATTTTTGAAAAAAAAGCCTTCCAAAAGTGGAAGGCATTCATTATCAAACTTATTATTTTACAAGTGTGCGCTTAATTTTTGAGCGATCACATCCTTTGGAGCTACACCAACTAATTTATCAACAACTTCACCATTCTTAAAAATAAGTACTGTTGGAATATTTCTAATCCCATACTGCATTGAGATTTCCTGGTTGTTGTCTACATCTACTTTTCCCACTACCGCTTTCCCTTCGAAATCTGTTGCAACCTCTTCGATAATTGGTCCCAACGTTCTACAAGGTCCGCACCATACTGCCCAAAAGTCTACCAATACAGGCTTATCTGATTTTAAAACCGTTTCCTGAAATGAGCTGTCTGTAATTTCTAAAGCCATTTTAATTTCTTTTATTTAATTAATATTATATTCTTGTTTACTTATAAACTATCACCAAAATTACGCCATTTGAGTAATAGAGTTATCTATGCTCAACATTTGTATTTTCTATAACAAAATCTCTGGAAATTTCATGCAAAGCATCCGCTAAGGCATCAATATCTTCGGTAGTAGTCATATGGCTAAATGAGATCCGTAAAGGAGTACAGTGGTCCATTTCATCTTCAGAAAGTACCATCATCATTACCATAGATGGTTTGGATGCTCCTGAAGAACATGCGCTTCCCTGAGAAATTGCTATTCCCTTCATATCCAGCTGAAGACCAATTAAAGGATTTTTATATGGTAATAATGCGCTTAAAACAGTATAAAGACTGGTGTCTTTTTCTGCGCTTCTTCCATTAAATTTAATTCCGGGAACGGTTTGTTTAAGCTTTTCTACAGCATATGCTTTAATATTCTCCATATGAGCTGCATATTCTTCCAAGTAATTCAGAGAAAGTTCCAATGCTTTTCCCAATCCTACAATTCCGGCTACGTTTTCTGTTCCGGCTCTCAGGCTTCTTTCCTGCGGACCTCCGGTAATAATTCCTTTTAATCCGCTTGATTTTCTGATAAAGGCAAAACCTATTCCTTTCGGCCCATGAAATTTATGCGCACTGCATGATGCAAAATCTACCTGAATATCGGAAAAGTCCAGCTGCATATGTGCCATGGTCTGTACCGTATCCGAATGGAAAAGTGCATTATTGGCTTTACAAAGTTCTGCCACCTTTTTAATATCGGTAAGATTTCCGATTTCGTTATTGGCATGCATCAGGCTTACCAATGTTTTTTTATCTGAAGATTTCAGTAATGCTTCCAGCTTTGTAAGATCAATGTCTCCTTTCTCATCAGGACGGATGTAGTTTACTTCTACCCCTTTTCTGTTTTTCATATCCAGGATACTCTCGGAAACACATTTGTGTTCCAAAGGAGAACTGATAATTCTCTGTACTCCAAGATGATCAACGGCAGATTTGATAATCATATTATTTGATTCCGTCCCGCAGGATGTGAATATGATTTCGGCCGGAGTAACATGAAGATAATCTGCAACCTCCCTTCTTACGTTTTCGATAAGAATTTTTGCTTCCTGTCCGAAACTGTGTGTTGAAGACGGGTTTCCAAAATTCATTTTCATGGTATCTACCATTGCATCGATAACTTCTTCTGCAAGAGGCGTTGTAGCAGCGTTATCTAAGTATATTTTATTCATTTTACTTTGAAGATTTTATTTCTACGGAATCAGTTTATTACCGAAAACAGCAGGTTAAGGATTTATTTTTCAGCTTTAAAGCCTAATCCTCATGCTGAATTTCATTTCCCAAAATTAGTGAAAAAATTGATAATGTCCTTCATTTGCCCATTGAAGCATCTGCCTGTCTCCTGAGGTATCTCCGAAAGCAATGATTTTATCATATTTACGGTTGGTAATTTCCGCCTGTATGCGAATAAGTTTTTCTTTCCCGTTACAGTTTTTTCCTAAAAAATTACCCGTGAAAACCCCGTTTTTAAATTCTGCTCTTGTTGCTACAAGCTCCATCTGGAAAGCATCTGCAAAGGGTTTTGCCCAGATATCCAATGAAGCGGTTACCAAAAGACTGTGTGTATGCTCACGATCAATATTGCTGATAAAATCCAAGGCATTTTCGCGAATAATTTTCGGGTAGTAATGCTCAAAAAACTGGTTGGATTTTTTTTCTATTTTTTCCTGCGTCTGGCCTTTAAGAATAGAACCTATAAAACTTTTTTTCACCTTTTCGGTATCGGCAAGTTTTAATTTAAGTAAAACAAATAGCGGAATATGTTTCAGAAACTGCAATCTGAATTTTACAGGATCATAAAACCGCAGGTACATAAACATGGTGTCTTTGTAGGTAAGTGTCCCGTCGAAATCAAAACAATACAATTTCTTCATTGAATTTTCTTTAATGTATCTTAACGCAAATGTCGGAAAGATATTTTTAACTGTACATAATTTAGAGCTTAAGCTTTTTAAATATAAATTCCGGAATATTCCTGATGATGAGCATAATCACTCCCCACACCGGCAAGACGTACATTATATTTTTTCTTTTTTTATAGGCTTTGAAAATATATTCAGCAGCCTGATCAGGACTCGCTGTAAGTGCGGGATTCAGGGGAAGCCCTTCGGTCATTTTAGTAGCCATAAATCCGGGTTTCACAGTCATCACGTGCACTTTTTTATCTGAAAGATAATTCCTGAGACCGCTCAGGTAAGCCGTAAAAGCTGCTTTTGCGCTGCCGTAAATAAAGTTGCTCTGTCTTCCACGATCACCGGCCACCGATGAAAGCCCGATAATTGTTCCGGATCTTCTGCTTTCAAATTTCTGTGCAAAATAATTAAGTACCGGAACAAGTTTCGCATAGTTGATGTCGATGATTTTTCCCGTATTCTTATTATCGTATAATCCCTCTTCGGTTCCTTCGCCCAAATATCCTACGGCACAAAACAAAAGATTGGAATTGATCTGTTCAAATGCATTGTAATCTGCTTCTTTCATCAGATCCATCCCGATTACTTCCGCCTGCTGAAGAAATTTCACATCAATATGCCTTGCAAATCTTTCTGCGGTTTCCACATTTGAGGTAATAAGATAAATTTTTTCAAACTTTTCTCCCTGTTTCAGGGCTTCTTCCACAAATGCCTGTGCTACTTCCGATGTACTTCCTAAAACGATCATCTGGGTTAACTATTATTTATGATTCTTTTGTGCTGTAAAGACACAAATTTTGAACTCTGAACATTCTTGAGGTAATTAGTAAGCGATGATCTGCTCATGCTATCTTTCGTAAGATAAATCTTTCCATGATATTCTTCTACGATATCATCCAGCCTGTCGATTAACTTTCTTAGTTTTGAATTTACTTTAAAATCTAATGCTAATGAATAGCCTTCAAAAGGAAAAGAATTATAAGCCTGTGGATTTTCTTTCCCGTACAGCTTTAACACTGCCAGAAATGAGCCGTTTCCGCTATTGGCAATTGTTTCAAGGATTTTTCTCATCCCCTCTTTACCTTTTTCTTTGGGAATCATCATCTGGTATTGAATAAACCCAGATTTTCCATAGATCCTGTTCCAGTCTTTTACAAAATCAAGAGGATAAAAAAATGTTTCGTAATCAATAAAGTCTGTTACTTCTTTTTTAGATTGCTTTTTAAAGTAAAAATAATTAAAGATCTTTACGGTAAAAGCATTTAAAACAAATCCCGGAAAATAAAAAGGGACTTTGGGTTCAAACTTTTTTTTAAGCCTTAGAGGCTGATCTCTGAATTTTTGAGGCAGTTCATGCTGAAAAGCGTGTTCTCCTCTCATCAAAATACTTCTTCCAATATTTTTACCTTTTTGAAGACAGTCGATCCATGCTACATTATAGGTCCAGCTTTCACTTTCTTCGAAGAGTCTGAAAATTTCATCAAGATTTTCCGCTTTAATACTTTCCTGACGAATATATGCCGTCTGAATATTTTTAAGCCTGAATTTTGCAGTAAGAATAATTCCCGTAAGTCCCATGCCTCCAATGGTAGACCAGAATTTTTCAGAGTTTTCCTCTCTTGAGCAGGTAATAATATCGCCGTTTTCAATCATTAATTTAAACTCAATGACGTATTCTGAAAAACATCCTTCGCTATGATGATTTTTACCATGAACATCTGATGCAATGGCTCCTCCTACCGACACGAATTTTGTTCCCGGAGTAACATAGAGGAAATATCCCTGTGGTACGGCAATTTCCAGGACATCAGAAAGCAAAACTCCGGATTCGCATTCGATAATTCCGTTTAACCGGTCAAAGCTTATGAATTTATTGAGCTTTTTTGTTGAAAATATATATTCTCCCAGTGAAGCATCTCCGTAGCATCTTCCGTTGCCTCTTGCGATCACTTCATTATGGGTAAGCACAAACTCTTTTATTTTCTGGAAACTGTCTTCAGATCTCATTTCCTTTTCCACAATGGGATAATTTCCCCAGTTGGTTACTTTCTGTACAAAATCCGGCTTCATTTTTTAAAATATATTTGAATTAAAAATGCAGCTACCCACAATAATAAAGTAACCTGAATATATCTGTCACGATACACAATTTTGGTGGGAGATTCTGTTCTGTTATAAACCAGCGTCTGCTGTAAATATCTTAAAAAAGCAAAAACAACGAAAATTACTGTAAAAAAAACGCGCTGATGAAATTTTGCCTGCACTTCCGGTGAAAGCGTAAACATCAGATAACATACTATAGCAAGCGTTACAGAAATAGAAAGTGCAATATCTGCAAACTGAACATTATATCCGTCCAAAGCTTTTCTTGTTTTACCCGAGATCTGTGCATTGATGAGTTCCCCTCTTCTTTTACCTATAGCCAATACAAGGGCAAGTACGAAAGTCAGTAAAATAGCCCACTGAGAAATACTGATCCCGGTAATATATCCTCCTGCTAAAACCCTGAGTACAAATCCCAGAGCAATAATGGAAATATCAATAATAGGAACGTGCTTCAGCCTGAATGTATAAGCAAGATTCATCAAAAAATAAGAAGCGATGATGGTAGCAAATTTCCATAGATTTTGTTGAAAATAAGCCTGCGAAAAAAACATCAACGCAATATCTGCTGCAATAAGCCCAATAAAAATTGCTATTGCCTGAGATTTTGAAATGGCCCCGCTGGCCAAAGGTCTTCTTCTCTTTTCGGGGTGTTTTTTATCTGCTTCAATATCATTATAATCATTCAGGATATAAACGGCACTTGCTGCCAGAGAGAAAATAATGAAAGCGAAAATACTTTTGGAAAGCAGATCGATATTTTTAATATTACCAGAAAAAAATAGCGGAACAAAAACAAACAGGTTTTTTACCCATTGCTCTACACGGAGCAGTTTAAAATATTTCTTCATTTATGTTATTTCAAATACAAAAATAATAATTTTAAAGAAAGCCAGCATAAAAATACAAAAATAACCGCAAAAGCGGTTATTTAAGAAAATATTTATATGTGATTACTATTGTCCGTTCTGTGCGTCATTGATCATCTTTTCATTCGCTGTGATCGCAAATTCAACCCTTCTGTTTTTTGCTCTTCCTGCATCCGTATCATTAGAAGCTACCGGCATTGCTTCACCTTCTCCTTTAGCAAATAATCTGCTGGAAGCAATTCCTTTTCCCATCAAATAAGATTTTACGGAGCCTGCTCTTCTTTCTGAAAGTGACATATTATAGGAATCCGATCCTTTGCTGTCCGTGTGTCCGTAAATATTGATGTTCGTATCTGGATTATTAACAAGGACCTGTGCCAGCTTATCAAGGTTGGTTTTAGCAGTAGTTGTAAGGGCAGATGAGTCGAAATCAAAATTAACAATACTTTCATTTAAAGTAATTTTGATACCGTCTCCCACTCGTTCAACCTCGGCTCCAGGTAAAGTTTCTTTAATCTCTCTTGCCTGCTTGTCCATTTTAGAACCGATTACATTACCGGCTACACCGCCAATAACACCTCCTAAAACAGCACCAATAGCTCCATTTCCTCCTCTTCCTACATTGTTACCGAGAATACCTCCGATTACAGCTCCTGATGCTACACCTACTGCAGTACCTCTCTGCTGATGGTTAGAATTCTTTACAGCTTCACAACTTGTAAGCAATAAAGCTGAAGATAAAAAAAGGCCCCCTATATATGTTTTTGTAAATTTCATTTCTCTTTATTTTAATGTTAATATTAATTCGGCAGTACCGATTATTTCATTCCTGTTCTTTCGAAGTTATATACAATCCTTACATTTTCTCCGTCTGATGGAATATTCTGTTCCAGTGAAAACTGATCTGTGGTTTGATTTGTAAGTGTAAGGGTGTATCCGGCCGTATTTTGTTTGGCTTTCGTACCTTCGGCAATTTTTTTAAAGCTAAAAGTATTCCCGTTTGCCACATCAATTTTAATCGGCTGTGTAAAACCTGCTCCACAAGTTCCGCCCCCATTAACAGTGTAAGCACCAGTCCAATTGTTAGGAATCAATCTCCAGTGGCTTCCTACGAAACATTGTGCATCAATTCCATCATCAAACGGCTTTACTTTGAACTGTTTATCATAATTTACACTGACAATTTGCCAGTCTCCTTTCATTTTAAGAAATTCTGATCTTTGGTTTTGAGCCGTTTTCGCATTTTTAACCCCGGAACAAGATACTGCAAAAACTGAAGCTCCCAGCATCGCTGTAAATAGTAACTTTTTCATATTGTAGTTTATTATTTTTTGTTAAAATAAAATTACAAAAAACCGTGCCAAAAATATAAAATAGCAATAAAAAAAGTCCGAAAATTTCGGACTTTATATGAATTAAGGCTTAATATAAGCAGATAAACTATTTTTTAACAGTCTTTTTTATGGATTTTGTAGCCTTTTTAGATGAACCGGATTTCCCGTTATAGAAATTGGTATATGCATATTCCGCAGCTTTTTTCAGGTCGATAACTCCACCAGCTTCAGAATAGGTACCAAACTCATTTGACGTGCTCGGATTGCTTGATTTAACTAAAGATTCAATAACCTGAGCCGGTGTAAGACCAGGCATATAAGCTAACAGAACAGCTGCTGCACCTGCTACTACCGGAGAAGCCATTGATGTTCCCTGAAGATATTTATATTCGCTGTGAGGAACGGTAGAATAAATTTCCTGCCCCGGTGCAAATACATTTACCATTTTTTTATTGTAATTGGAAAAACTTGCTCTTAACGCATTATTGTCGTTGGTACTTGCTCCTACCACCAAAACGTTATTTACAAACGGCTTATCATCTGTTACATTTTTGAAATTTGTAGGATAAGCAAGATGTTCTGCAACGTCTTCATTTTCATTACCGGCTGCTTTCACTAATAAAACGCCTTTATCCTGAGCATATTTGAATGCATCCCAAACTACATTTTTACCGGGAGAAACCGGTTTTCCGAAGCTCATATTTAATACTTTCGCTCCGTTGTCTACAGCATACCGAATCGCATTGGCTACATCTTTATCCCTCTCATCACCATTAGGAACGGTTCTTACAGACATGATTTTGGCAACTTTTGAAGCTACTCCATACTGTGTTTCATTTCCGTTTGGCAATCCTGCAATAATTCCGGCAACGTGTGTTCCGTGTTCTGCATCAGGACCTTCGTAATGATTGTTTCCATATTTTTTTTCGGAATAATCATCATAATTATCGCCTACGATTTCTTTTCTCGGATCGTAATCAAGATTATACTGCTTTTCCTGTGGACCGAAATAATCTAATGCTTCTTTAATTTGTCCGCTCATCGCCTTTTCGAATTCTGCGGCAGATTTGCCTTTAAATTCCGGGCTTTGTGCTACCTGAGCCAAGACCTGTGCAGCCATTGCTTCTTTTTGATCAGCAGGTTTTATTGTCGCCACATTTTCAGGAGTAACAGGTTTTCCATTCAACAGCTTTACCATTGTAGGAATTGCTTCATTGATCATTGTATAAGTTTGGAAACCTTGTCTTGCCTCCATACTTTTTTTGGTGAAGATATCCTTCGATTTCATATACATCGCAAATTCTTCCGGCATTTTTGCCTGGTTTGCTTTGTTTTTGGCAGAATCCTCACCTTCGAAAACAGGTTTGTATTTAGCAACAACGCGTGTTACTTCCATATTGTCGATATCAATATCTCCGTTTTTTCCACCGATGAAATTCCATCCGTGAACATCGTCAATGTATCCGTTTCCGTCATCATCTTTACCGTTACCAGGAACTTCATTCGGGTTGCTCCATACATTTTTAACAAGCCCGGGATGATCTACCTGGACACCGCTATCTAAAACGCCTACAACAACGGTTTTAGGTTTAAGCCCTTTGGATTCTAAATATTTATAAGCATTGTCTGTGTTAACTCCATAAATTTTTGTAGTAGCAAAATCTTTATGATACCATGTCATAAGATCCTTATCTTTCATCGGATCAGAGTCCGCTTTGGCTTCCTGCGCGTGCGAGAAACCGAATCCCACTAAAAAAATAGCGGCTAATAATACCTTTTTCATGTTAGTATGATTGTTTAATATTTTTAATATAAGTAAGAGATTCGGGTCCTTTGTTACAAATAAGATCTAAAATTGATAAATCTTTTAAGAATCCTGATTTATCGGAAAATGTCTGATAATATTCTTCCATCTCAAATTCTGAATTTTTTTTTGCTGAAAATTTTTCCCTGAAATTTAGTTCTTGAGGATTTTTGATGTATTCTACATTCAAAGAGTATGCCTTTTCGGTTTTAAGAATCTGTTGAATGATTTCAAGTGCTTTCAGATTAAAGTCCAGCAGGTTTTTTTCTTTAATTTCAAAAATTTTCCTAAGCTTATCTTCATAGAACTCGAAATACGGAGAACTTTGATACGCTGTTTTAATAGACTTCCAGTGGAGGTTTTGCCAATCTTCCCGGTACGAAATTTCAATATCTTTATATTCTCTTTTCCCGTTATGGGAAATAGGTATAATTAAAGATAGTTTACCATTTGCTCCGTATATATTGGCTCTGTTTCTGTAGGTCTGCTTCGGAAAGCTTTCAAACTGTTCAAATATAATTTCATTTTCAGAATTCAGAAAAGCTGAAAACCATGAGATAGGTGGTAAATAAAATACCGGTAATAATATTGTGTTCATAATTTTAATTTTTAGGATAAATAACGCTTCCCGTTATTTCACTTTCATCAACAAATCCAATAAACCTTGAATCCAGACTTGCATTTCTATTATCTCCAAGAAAAAACACTTTTCCCGGAGGAATCGTAACCGGTCCGAAATTATCTGCCGTCCAATTTTTATGGTAAATTTTCACAATATCCTTATCTTGATTGAGATTTATGAACCTTTCGTAAAAGAAGTGGTCACTAAGTTGATTTTCGCTTAGATTAGTCAGGAAGTAGTTATCATCGATCTGATAGAATTCATTTTCAGAAACTCCTTTTAACATTAAATCATTAACAAAAGCTCTGTCAATTTTATATAAATGTTTTAAACGAATTCCCTTATCAGCCAATTCGTTATTTACAAATAGATTACCATTTTTAATCTGAATCTTATCTCCCTCTGTACCCACTAGTCTTTGAATATAGACACCTTTACCAAATTTTTCTGAGTTTTGATTATACGTCAATAATTTAAATTTTTCATAAGGAAGGATATTGGTAACAATCACAAATGAACCTTTTTTTATGTTTGGTTCACAACCAGCCTGGGGTACATAAGCATATTGCAAAACTCCGGAGAGTTTTGCAATAATTAAAAGCGTAATAATAAAGCTTCCTGTAAGGAGAACTCTATTGTAAATTTTATTTTTAAACATCAGATTTATTCGTCGTCTGTTTTTTTCTTTCTGAATAATTTCACAAAATATTCCCATCCGAAGAATAAGATAAGAATCATTGCTGCGATCCACCAGTAAGAAGTTTTGTTGGCTTCTCCGGTGTTTGTTGCTTTGAACATTCTGTCCCAACGAATTGTTTTTCCAAAGAACCATCCTTTATTTGCCTGATAGGAAGAACTCGCATCAGAGAAAGCTCCCTCTATACTTAACCAGGTAAACATCGGTTTCCCGACAATATTTTCTTCAGGAACAAAACCGAAGAACCTTGCATCTAACGATGCATCTCTGTTGTCTCCCACCATCATATAGTAATCCTGTTTGATGGTGTACTGATTGGTTTCTTTCCCGTTGATAAAAATTTTACCGTTTTTATTTTCTAAACTATTGTGTTCGTACTCGGAAATGATCCACTGATATTCCGGCAGTGTTTCCTGATTTAAAGTAACCACATCGCCTTTTTTAGGAATCCTCAAAGGACCGTACCAATCCTGATTCCATGGTTTATTGATTGGAAAAATAGATTGAGTGGTATCAATACTTTTTGTATAAGCACTTTTATCAGCATTAAGTTTATAAGAAATTGTTGCCGAATCTTTAGGATTAATATTTTCTTCAACACTAATCACATTAGGCAAAGCTTTAATATCTTTAGCCGTTTGATCCGTAAGCCCCTGAAACATGTAGGTAAATCCGCCTTTTTCATTCTGCATTTCTCTTACAGGCAAAAATCCGTAAGTATTATACATACCCGGAATATCAAGCTGGGTTCCTGTGTTTACTGTATAGGCATGCTGAATTTCCTGATCTCCTAAAATAGTCTCCGGTTTTCCGTTGACATATAATCTTCCACCTCTCATTTCAAAAGTATCGCCTGCAACAGCTACACATCTTTTTACGTAAGGATCTTTTCTGTCGATCGCCGTGTGTACTGAATCCTGAGGATAATTGAAAACGACCACATCATGTTTCTGCGGTTTATTAAACTGTAATATTCTTTCGTAAGGTAACTTTACTCCATCAACGTATGACTTTGGATCGTCTTTAGGATTCCCTTTTTCACCGGCATCGAAAATTGTTCCCTGAAGAAAAGGTATGGCCAATGGACGCATCGGAAGTCTGTATCCGTAGCTCCATTTATTAACGAAAAGGAAATCTCCCACGAGTAAAGTTCTTTCCATAGATCCTGTAGGAATCCCGAAAGGCTGGGTAACGAAAACGTGGATGATCGTTGCAAAAACCACTGCAAAAGTCACCGACCCCAGGAAAGAGTCTTTCTTCTTTGCTTCTTTCTCTTCATCTGTAAGAAACAATTCATTTTCATCTTCCAACTCTACATCTTTACCATAATTAACGGTTGCCATGTATATAAAAGGAAGGATTACCGTAAGAAGCTGATCCTTGAAAAGCGTTTTGCCGAACTTTTTCATCAGGTATAAATGAAACACTGACATCATAATCGGTCCTACGATCGGTAAATACGATAGTATAGCCCACCATTTCGGGTGTTTGGTTTCCTTTAAAATAATAAAATAGTTGTAGAAAGGAATAAAAGCAAAGAGTGGATTATACCCGAGCTTTTTGAACAGTTTCCATGTTGAAATCCCCATCAATACAGATAAAATGAGAACGTAAACTGTATAAGTTAAAAAATAATTCATAAATTTTTGTGCCTAATCTATAATATAAGTAATGTGTAATGCGCAATGAGCAATTTTTTATTGCTGATCATTACTACTAATTAGTTTGCAATGTAGGAATTTTGTTACAAATTAATTTGATTATCCGCTATTAATCATCATACTTTATTTAACGAAAGCTCGCATTTTTTTAAATGCTAATCTTTTTTAAGTTCTCAAAGCCGTTTCACTCATCTAAGACCACAATAGCTTTTTCAATTATGACAAATTACGGACATTCACTCAAATTAAAGCCCCAAAACATCTTTCATCGTGAAATTTCCTTTTTTACCCTTAATCCATTCTGCAGCAACAACGGCTCCGAGAGCGAAACCATCTCTATTAAAAGCGGTATGCTTGATCTCAATTTCATCTACCTCACTTCTGTAAAATACGCTGTGTGTTCCCGGAACTTCGTCTTCTCGAATTGCAAAGATTCCCAACTGATTTCCCTGGGTTTCTTCCAGCTTCCAGGAATTGAATTTCGGATTATTTTTGAAAATGCCTTCCGCAATGGAAATAGCTGTTCCACTTGGTGCATCTTTTTTATGGACATGATGAATTTCTTCCAGCTGACAGGAATATTCATCAACGTTTTTCATTAAATCTGCCAGTTTTTCATTTAAGGCAAAAAATAAATTTACGCCCAGACTAAAATTTGAACCATATAAAAACGCCGCATTATTCTCAACAGCCAGCTGCTCAATTTCAGACTTTTTCTCAAGCCATCCTGTTGTTCCGCAGATTACGGGAATTTTATTCTTAAGACATGCTTTGATATTTTCGTAAGCCACTTCAGGCAAAGAAAATTCAATAACCACATCCGGATTATTAAGATTTTCAGCAGTTGGAGTTTCTTTAAGTCTGGCAACAACTTCATGACCTCTTTTAGTAGCTATTTCATCAATGATTTTACCCATTTTGCCGTATCCAACAAGTGCTATTTTCATATTTTATTTGTTTTGCTGCTTGTATTTTTAACGCAAAGATCGCAAAGTTTTTGTTCAAAAATCGTTCTTTATATTTTCGTTCGCAAAGGCGTTTCACTCAGCAAAGGCGTATTTAATTAAAGCAGTTTTATATTTTTTATTAAAATTTATAACTTAAACTGATCCCTGTTTTGGGAGGTGCAATTCCGTACTGATCTTGGATTACAGAAGGAGCAAATGAAAGATCCGGATCTTTTCGGCTTTCATAGAGATGTGCATCTACTACAGCATCTACAATATTCAGAATATAAATTAATGCTGTTCCGGCAATAGCATAATCTCGCTGTCTTTTGGCGCGATCCTGTGCATTTCCCAACGCTACTTTATCCAGCCAGGGATGAGAATCAACAAACTCATTGGGTGTACCATTGAGTTTTGCGATATAATATTCCCTGTATTTCCGGTATTGATTATCGTTCCAGACGGCAATTCCTACCCCGGCGCCAACAGCTCCCCAAACGATGGGAACTTTCCAGTATTTTTTGTTGTAGAATTGTCCTAACCCAGGAAAAACGGCAGAATAAAGCCCCGCTCTTGTAGGATTAAGCTTAAGCGTATTATTAGTCGGTCCGTTTGCTTTTTCAAGATCCGAAACAACATTTTCTTCTGTCTTGGTATTGTTGTTTTCTATAGAGATACTGTCTTTCGGGTGATATTCTACCCTGATGGTATCATTAGGATTAACCTGAGAAAAGGCAATTACGGAAAGACACAGAAAAAAGGTGAAAAGTATTTTTTTCATTATTTAATATGAGATAAAATATATTCAAGCTCATCTTCATTTTTGAAGTCAAGAACAATTTTACCTTTTTTACCGTTTCCGGAGGTTTTAATTTCCACTTTTACATCCAGTATATCCGCGATCGTTTTCTGAGCCCTCTTATAATTATTGGAAAGCTCTGCCTTCGCTCTTTTTGCGGCAGGAGATTTTGGATTTTTTAAAGCTGTAGCAGCCTGTTCAGCCTGGCGAACATTAAGTTTTTCTTTAATAATAAGATCAAAAAGAATCTGCTGATGTTCTTCATTTTCAAGACTGATAATTGCTCTTCCGTGCCCTGCAGAAATTTCTCCGCTTCTGATGGCATTCTGAATATCCGGATTTAACCTTAATAACCTGATGGAGTTGGTAATTGTACTTCTGTCTTTCCCCACTCTCTGGCTGAGATTCTCCTGCGTAAGACCGATCTCATCCATTAATCTTTGATAGGTTAATGCAATTTCTATAGCATCAAGATCTTCCCTCTGGATATTTTCAACAAGAGCCATTTCCAGAAGTTCCTGATCATTTACCAGACGAATATAGGCAGGAATCGTTTCCAAACCGGCTAATTTACTGGCTCTGTAACGTCTTTCTCCCGATATGATTTCAAACTTCTCTCCATCCTTTCTTAACGTAATCGGCTGGATTACCCCTAAGTTTTTGATAGACTGGGCAAGTTCGTTTAATGCCTTTTCGTCAAAATATGTTCTTGGTTGGGTCGCGTTCGGATAAATATCTTCTATTGAAATTTCAACGATATTTCCTACAAACTTATCTGCTCCTTCATCGGTTGCAGAATTGATCGTTGCCTTGGATTCTGCACTAAGAATAGCGCCCAATCCGCGTCCCATCGCTCTTTTTTTATCCTTCATATGTTCTTAGCTTTTAGCTTTTTTGGCTATTGGCCTTTTAATTCTTTACTAATTTTTCATTTTTCAACAGCACTTCTTCTGCAAGCTGGATGTACTGAACCGCTCCTTTACTTTCGGCATCGTAATTCAGGATACTTTCCCCGAAACTTGGCGCTTCGCTTAAACGTACGTTTCTGCTGATAATGGTTTCAAAAACCATTTCCGGGAAGTGTGCATTCACTTCTTCCACCACCTGATTGGATAATCTCAATCTGCTGTCATACATCGTAAGCAGTAAACCTTCGATATCAAGGTCTTTATTGTGAATTTTCTGTACATTTTTAATGGTGTTGAGGAGCTTCCCCAAACCTTCCAATGCGAAATATTCACACTGGATCGGGATAATTACAGAGTCAGCAGCCGTAAGAGCATTTACGGTGATCAGACCCAAACTTGGTGCACAGTCAATGATGATATAGTCATAATTGTCTCTGACACTCTGCAGGGCTTTTTTCAGCATGTATTCTCTGTCTTCCTTGTCTACCAGCTCAATTTCTGCTGCTACAAGATCGATGTGTGAAGGCACGATGTCGAGATTTGGTGTTGCCGTCTGCTTGATGCATTTTTCTGTTTCAACACTGTGCTCCAATAAGTTGTATGTAGAATACTGAACATCATCCACTCCTAAACCGGAAGTTGCATTGGCCTGAGGATCAGCATCAATGATTAATATTTTCTTTTCCAATACCCCTAATGCCGCAGCTAAATTAACAGCTGTTGTTGTTTTTCCAACACCTCCTTTCTGATTAGCGATACCTATGATTTTTGCCATTCTTAGAACTTTAAGTTTCAAAAATACACATTTTTCCGTGCTCTGAATGAACCGATAAAACGGAAAATGAGTTAAAATATTGTTAATAAGCCTTTTAACCCTAAAAAAAAATTATCCACAAAAAAAAATATTTGTGGATAACTGTTCAAGATCTGTTGTTATTTTTAATTATCGAACTTCATGGAAATCGGGAATTTAAAGTAACTTCTTACAGGTTGTCCGTTTACTTTCGCAGGCACCCATTTCCCTTTAATGCTTTTAATAGTTCTCATCGCTTCGCTATTAAAATCCACATCTTTTCCATCAGCTTTGATTCCCGAAATAGTACCATCTTTCTCTACAATAAAAGTAACCATTGTCTTCATTACTTCACCGGAATCAAATCCTGATCCGTCAAAGTTATTCATTACTTTATTTCTAAAAGAATCCAGACCGCCTACAAAACTTGCTTCTACATCTACAACTGTTTTAGGAGAATTATCTTCCTTTGGCTGCACTTTAGGTTGCACTACCTGTTGTGTATTTCCTCCACTAGTAATAGGAGGTGCTATTGGCACATATTTTATAGTAGGAACTTCTTTTCCTTCTGATGTCTGTATACCTGCAGCTGCATTTTGCTCATCCTTAGGAGTTATTACTTTTTTCTCATTAGTAACAATTGCTTTTGGTTCAGGAACAGTTTTATCAACCGTTTTTATTTTCTCAGGAACAGGTTGAGGTTTTACTGGTGCAGGCGGATCTTTTTCAGGGGTTATAACCGGTTTAAAAATATGCCCTCCATCGTAAATAGGTTCCTTAATAGGTTCGGATTTAAAAGCATTTGCAATTAAAGGCGTCAAAGAAATCGCCGCTAAAATGCTCACCCCTATAAAAAGTGCTTTCGTTAAAATTCTGTCTGATTCATTTCTTAAGACATAGGCACCGTATTGCTTGTTGCGGTTCTCGAAAAGAACTTCGTTGAAACGAAATTCCTGATTCTGATGCATGTGTTTCATCCTTTTTGATATTAAATTGTTAAATTGAGATTATCAGATTGTCACCTTTAATCCATGGTTATTATTTCAATATCAAAATTTTTGCCATTTTATTGTTAAAAATACACCATTTTTAAAAATTAACTGCCAGTTTTAAAATTTAACTATGCTTTAAATAACAATCACCCACTAATTGCAATTACAATTTTTTGATTTTCAGCTATTTAGAATAAATAAAAAGAAAGACCATCTTGCGACAGTCTTTTTCATTATGATAATATAAATATTTTAGAATAATTCTTTTCTGATGATGTTCTGACTTCTTTCAGGACCTACAGAAACCAAATAAACGTTGATTCCTAAATACTTTTCAATAAACTCGATATATTCCTGAGCCGTTTGCGGAAGTTCATCATAGCTTCTTGCTTGGGTGATGTCTTCTGTCCAACCCGGAAGCTCTTCATAAATAGCTTCGTAGTCATATAATTTTGTGGTAGAAGAAGTGAAATAATCGATGATTTTTCCGTCTTCCGTTTTGTAATGTGTAGCGATTTTAATGGTATCAATTCCGGTAAGAACATCTAATTTAGTGATTACCAGGTTATTGATTCCATTGATCATACAAGCATGTTTTAAAGAAACCAAATCTAGCCAGCCTGTTCTTCTCGGTCTTCCGGTAGTTGCACCGAATTCACCCCCGATCTGTCTGATCTTTTCTCCTAATTCATTGTCTAATTCTGATGGGAAAGGTCCGTTTCCAACTCTTGTACAGTACGCTTTAGCAACACCGATTAAGTTTTGAAGGGATGTTGGCGGCACTCCGGCTCCGGTACATACACCTCCTGTTGAAGGTGAAGATGATGTTACGTACGGATACGTTCCGAAGTCGATATCCAGCATCAAAGCCTGCGCTCCTTCAAACAATACGTTTTTACCTTCCTGGATGGCTTCGTTCAATTCCAGTTCCGTATCAACAATTCTGTCCTGAAGTTGTTTTCCGATCTCTAAATATTCGTTGTAAATTTCTTCAACGTCCAGTGTAGGTTTATCGAAATATTTTTCAAATAGAGAGTTCTTAATTTTTAAGTTTTTCTCAATTTTTTCTCTTAAAATCTCAGGGTTCAGAAGGTCTACCATTCTGATTCCTACTCTTGCGATTTTATCTTCGTAGCAAGGTCCGATCCCTTTTTTGGTGGTACCGATCTGCGTTCCTCCGTGTTCTTCTTCACGGTAGGTATCCAAAAGAATGTGGTAAGGCATGATGACATGCGCTCTTCTGCTGATGAAAATATGATCTGTTCTCAAGCCTTTGCTTTCGATCTGATTCACCTCCTTAATGAAAGATTTAGGGTTTACCACTACTCCGTTTGCAATGATACATTTCCCTTTGCACTGAAGAACTCCCGACGGAAGAAGGTGCAATACGAATTTTTCATCGCCTACATATACGGTATGCCCTGCGTTATCTCCCCCCTGGAAGCGCACCACATAATCCGATTTCGCTGATAAAACATCCGTGATTTTTCCTTTCCCTTCATCTCCGTACTGAAGACCTACAACTACGTAAGTTGACATATTTTACTTTTATTTTAGATTCATGCAAAATTACTTTTAAAAAATTGGGTGGGCAAATTTGTGTTGAATTTATTTTTGGGATGGGTGAAAATCATGTGGTTGCATTAGATTAATTATATTTGCTTACTTAAATAAGCGCAATCTTTATAGGCTCATTAGTAAGGATATATTTACAAATATTTTTAATAAGCTATCATTCCAAATAATTATATCTTTACATTCATATGAAAATAAATATAATCAACGAATTAAAAAAAGGTGAAAAATCAGGATTTATTACGAATTTTAACCTTAAAGAATTTCTGGAAAAGCTACACCAAAAATATCCAAATAAACAATATTTCTTTTAAGAATAAACACCCATTCCATTTTACAAAATCGATCTCAACAATAAAGAAATTAAAATCATGAGACTTCTTCATCAGACGGATATTCCTTCAAGATCAAATGACTAAATTTCAACTAATAAAATTAATCATGTATAAACAATTAAAATCACTAATTTTCCTTTTACTACCCTTCTTCTCGTTAACTGCACAAAATAAGGTAACAGAATATCTAAACATTCCGGGCCCCATCACCATTGATTCCAAAACATATCATTTAGCATGGAGTTCACACCCGAATAGCAATTATTACAAACAGGAATATTTAGGTCCCAATGACAATATAGAAAAATACAATACGCTTATCATGATCGATTTTGTAAAAGGAGATTTTAAACTGGAAGATGCCATTAATCAAAAAATCAGTGAACTTGAGAAGATGAAGCAGTCAAATCCTGTTATCAACTATACGACGTACGAAAACAAGGGAGAGTATATTCTGGACTTCATTATCAGCAAAAATTCAGCTAACGGAAAAGAAATCTTAATTGCTGAAAGAAATGTTTACCGCTATAAATTAATCTCCGATAAAAATAATAATGGGATTTTACTTTTTGGCGTAAGTGAAAGGGGCTATCAAGAAGATATTGATGCCTTTTTCAAAAATCTTAAGGAAAACTCTACAAAGATGGTTGAAGTTGTCGGAAACTACCAATTACCTGAGATCAAATTAAAATAATCATCAGGAAATCAATATCAGATTCCAATCCATGAAAACAACCATTAAACTCATTTTCTTATTGCTGTTCATTAATGTATCGGCAATTGCACAAAATAATAAACTCAAAAAAAATCAATATCAATTAACAGGAAAGATTGTCAATGATTTTAAGCTACCGGGTAATTGTGGTTATATTGCGTATGCTTTTGTTTTAGAGTTTGAAATCATTGATACATCTCTGAAGAATTATGAGAATAAGCAAATTCCGATTATTGTAAGATGTCCCAAATTTTTCGGAGAAAACTTTTTTGAAAAGAATAAAACATATACATTGACTTTTACTGATCAATATAAAAAAAATTTTGACTGGACCATTCCTAATATAAATGTTTTAAAAAAATATAATCTTAAAAAACAGTATTGGTTAATAGATATTAAATAAAGACCTTGAAGGTTTTAGCCTACATATGAACTACAGATTTATTCAAACCTCACAGGTTTTGAAAACCTGTGAGGTTAATAACTCTACTAATTCTTAAAAACAGTATTGATTAGTGGATATTAAAAACTTTATCAGAAAGACTTCTGTAGAATGACAAACTACATTTATATTATTACAACTCCAGCAACACCGCACTCACAACCCCAATCTCCTCCAAAAACACCCCATCATGCGAAATCACCACCAACGTTCCATGATAATCCTTAATAGAATTCGTCAGAATTTCAACATTCTGAAGGTCTAAATTATTCGTCGGTTCGTCAAGAATAATCATATCGGGAGCTTTATTGCTGATGGAAAGTCCGCACAGCAAAAGCCGAAGACGTTCGCCGCCGCTTAACACATCACATTTTTTATCCCAAGTTTCCTTTCCGAATAAAAATCTTGACAATAAGGTTTTCACTTCCGATTCCGACATTGCGTGATCGTTGAACTTTTGGGCAAATTCATACAGGGTTGCCGTTTTATCAAGTAAAGAATATTCCTGATCAATATAAATCGTATTAAAATCCGACCTCGAAATACTCCCGGAAGAAGGCAGTAAATCTCCTGACAGCAATTTAATCAAAGTCGTTTTTCCGGAACCGTTCGAACCTTTAATCGAAATTCTGTCACCACTTCGGATTTCAAGATTGAGATTTTCTTTCCAAAGATTTTTATCATGATATCTAAAATTCATATCCTCGACTGAAATCAGAATTTTCCCGGCATGCAAATCAGAATCATTAAAGTTCACCTTCATCTGATCCAAATTTCTCACCGAGGAACGCAAATCCCGCAAATCCCCGGAAATATCATTAATTTTCCCGGCATGAACCGCTTTCAACTTCGAAGAATTTTTCTCGGCATTATTTCGCAGCGTATTCATCATAATCCTGGCGACACTCGATTTTTCCTGCTTTCCTCTTCCTCTCGCATCAAGCTTCTGCTTTCGTTCCAGCGTTTCGCGTTCCTTTTCTTTGGCCTTTTTCAAAGCTCTTTCTTTAGCATGAATGTCATTCTGCAGAGCCTCATTTTCAATTGCTTTCTGTTCAGCATAAAAATCATAATTTCCGCCATAGCTTGAAATCCCCTGTTTGCTGAGTTCAAAAATTGTATCTGCGAGATTCAGCAAAGTCCGGTCGTGACTGACCATAACAATTGTTGCACTTGATTTCTCAATAAAATCATACAGCAGATTCCTGCCTTCCAGATCAAGATGATTGGTCGGTTCGTCCAGCAAGATAATTTCGGGTTGATTAATCTGAATTCCCGCCAGGAAAACTTTTGTTTTTTGTCCGCCGCTCAGGCTTTCCAGTTTTTGATTGAGATCTAAATTTTCAAGCTTCCAATACTGTAAAGCCTGTCGACAACGTTCTTCGATATCCCAATCGTCGTTCAATGTTTCAAAATAAATTTCATCTACTTCCCCATTTGTAATGTTTTGAAGGGCGTTAAGTTTATTATCAATTTTAAGACATTGCGCAATGGTTAGTTCATTAAAGTTTCCGAACATTTGCGGAACATAAAACAGTTCTCCTTCTGCATTGATATTTCCCTGCAAAGGTTCCGTTTCTTTTGCCATGATCTTCAGAAGTGTTGATTTCCCCATGCCGTTGCTTCCTACCAAAGCGGATTTTGAATGAGATGGTATCGTTAAAGTAATAGAATTAAAAAGCAGATCTCCTGCAGGAAACCCAAAAGTTATATCGTGTAAAAAAATCATGATTTCTTTCTTTATTAAAGTTGAAAATGCAATAACGCATCTGTTATTGTCGATTAAATCTGAAAGAAACTGTATCCTACATCCTGATATTATGGGTTTTGTGAGTGGCAAAGATAAGGAAAATATTTCGTCGCCAGGCTTTCAAGGTTTTAAAAACCACGAAGGTTCAATGTCATCATAAAACCAATCACTCTTCCACCCATTGAAAACTTTCATCAAAAATCATTAACTTTGCAGCCTACTAAAATTTTTATGGAAAGTATTAAAGTTCACGACAAAACTTTCGTTCCTTATCTGGAGGACGCCGAAATTCAGGAAATTGTAAAAGCAACCGCTTTAAAAATTTATGAAGATTACAAGGATGAAGTTCCTGTTTTCATCGGAGTATTGAACGGGGTGATCATGTTCTTCTCGGATCTGCTGAAGCATTACCCGGGTCCTTGCGAAATTGCTTTTATCCAGATGAGCTCTTATGTAGGAACGGAATCTACGGGAATCGTTTACCAGAAAATGGAATTGACGAAAGACGTGAAAGACCGTCATATCATTTTGGTGGAAGATATTGTGGATACCGGAAATACAGTGGAAAGCCTTTTCAAATACTTCAAGGAAACACAACGCCCGAAATCGGTAAAGCTGGCCTCATTCCTTCTGAAACCGGAAGTGTATAAAAAAGATTTCAAGCTGGATTATATCGGAAAAGAGATTCCAAACAAATTTGTTCTCGGCTACGGACTGGATTACGATGAATTGGGAAGAAATTTACCAAATCTGTATCAACTGGAAGAAGGACAAATCAACCACTAAATTGCTATTAGCTTCTAGCTTTTGGCTATTAGCTTTTAAAAATTATATCTAAATAAAAAGTAATTATTAATTTAAAAATGCTAAGAGCAAGAAGCCAACGCCAATTGCCAACAGCGAAACCACATTATGATAAACATTGTTCTGTTCGGCCCTCCGGGAAGTGGAAAAGGAACTCAGGCTCAGAACCTGATTAAGAAATTCAATTTAAAACAGATCTCAACAGGTGACCTTTTCAGATTCAATATGAAAAATGATACCGAGCTTGGAAAACTAGCAAAATCTTATATTGACAAAGGAGAGCTGGTTCCGGATCAGGTAACAACAGATATGCTGATTGACGAGATCAGAAAACCTACCGATGCGGCAGGATTCATTTTCGACGGATATCCGAGAACTGCCGTGCAGACGGAAGCCCTGGAAAAAATTGTAAAAGAAGAATTAAACGATGAGATCGATGTTTGTCTTTCATTGGTAGTTGAAGATAAAATTTTGGTTGAAAGACTTTTGAAGAGAGGTGAAATCAGCGGAAGATCAGACGATAGCAATGTAGAAATCATCGAAAACAGAATAAAAGAATACTACGCAAAAACAGCAGAAGTTGCCGAACTGTACAAGCAGCAGGGCAAATATGTGGAGATCAACGGTGTCGGAGATATCGACGAGATTTCTGAGAAACTTTTTGCTGAAGTAGAAAAGGTTCAAAAATAAAAATTTTTGATTCAAGGTTCAAAGTTCCAAATTCAAGGTTAAAACTTTGAACCTTCAACATAAAACCTTGAATTAAAATTATGTCAAATTTTGTAGATTACGTAAAGATTCATTGTAAAAGCGGCCACGGAGGTGCAGGTTCTGCCCATCTTCGCCGTGAGAAATATATTCCAAAAGGTGGACCGGACGGTGGTGACGGTGGTCGCGGAGGCCACGTTATCATGAAAGGAAATGCCAACGAATGGACTTTACTGCCTCTTCGATACACCCGTCACGTAAAAGCAGAACGCGGTGAAAACGGAGGAAAAAATCAACTTACAGGTGCTTACGGAGCCGACGTATACATCGAAGTTCCCATCGGGACGATTGCGAAGAATGAAGACGGTGAAATCATCGGGGAAATTCTGGAAGACGGACAGGAAATCATCCTGATGGAAGGAGGAATGGGCGGAAAAGGAAACGAGCATTTCAAATCATCCACCAACCAGACACCAAGATTTGCTCAACCGGGAATGGACGGCCAGGAAGGCTATGTAACTTTTGAGCTTAAAATTCTTGCCGATGTAGGGCTTGTAGGATTCCCGAATGCCGGAAAATCTACTCTTTTGGCTTCTGTTTCTGCAGCCAAACCAAAAATTGCAGATTATGCCTTCACAACCCTGACTCCTAATCTGGGAATTGTAGATTACAGAAATTACAAGTCTTTTGTAATGGCGGATATTCCGGGGATTATTGAAGGCGCTGCGGAAGGTAAAGGTTTGGGACACCGATTTTTAAGACATATCGAGAGAAATTCAATCTTATTATTTTTAATTCCTGCCGACTCTGAGGATCATTTTCAGGAGTTTAAAATATTGGAAAATGAATTAAAGGAATATAATCCCGAACTGCTGGATAAAGATTTTATTGTTTCTATTTCAAAGTCAGACCTTCTGGATGATGAGCTGAAAAAGGAAATCTCGGCAGAATTCCCCGAAAACAAACAGCCATTATTTTTCTCCGGTGTTACGGGAGAAGGCCTTACAGAGCTGAAAGATGCGATCTGGAAACAGCTTCATGGATAATAAATTTCTTAATACTTCATCGGTATTTTTCAGAATAAAAGAACCTTGGGAATTAACCCGAGGTTCAGCTTTTTAGAATATAAGTGCCAATTAAATCTTATTCGATGGGTTATATTTAAATAAATTTAATTCTGAATATTTTTCTTTGTTAAATTTATGTTATCGCCTTTCAATACTTGTTTTTCGGAATAATTATTGAATAATTCAATCCAAATTTTAAAATTATGAAATATATATTCGGCCTTTTTGCTTTTATCGTTTTATTTTCATGCAATTCCCAGAAAATGAATTCAAAATATTCTACTATTGAATATGAAGCAACGCCCTGCTTTGGGTTTTGCCCGGTTTTTAAGATGACCATCAATGCCGACCGAACGGCTGTTTTTGAAGCGGAACATTTTAATTTCAGCGACAGGCCTTCAAAAGATGAATTCTCGAAACCGCGCGAAGGAACATTCAAAGGAACGATTAAACAGGAAGATTACAATAAGCTTATCTCTATGCTTGACGGACTGGATGTAAAAAACCTGAATGATAATTATGGTGAAAAGAATGTAACTGATCTTCCCTCTTCCCATCTGAGAATAAAATTTGCGGACGGAACTTCAAAACATGTGGAAGATTATGGTAAACACGGAAGTGAAAAACTATCTGAACTGTACAAATTTTTTGAGGATCTGAGAAAGAACCAACAGTGGACGAAAGTGAATTAATACCATTAAAAATATTTAAACTACCTTTGCAAAATATAATTCCTTCAAAATGAAGGAATTTTTATTGTAATTATAAAAAAAACAATTCATTTGAATTTTACAGATCTAAATTTAATAGAACCTATTGCCAAAGCAATTCAGGAACAAGGATATACCAACCCTACCCCAATCCAGGAAAAATCGATTCCGGAAATTACGAAAGGAAGGGATTTTTTAGGATGCGCACAGACAGGAACAGGAAAAACGGCTGCTTTTGCCATTCCTATTCTTCAGAATCTTTCTCAAAATAAATTTCCAAATAAACATATCAAGGCTTTAATTTTAACGCCCACAAGAGAGCTGGCTATCCAGATTGAAGAAAACATCAAGGCTTACGGAAAATATTTACCGCTGAAGCATCTTGTTATTTTCGGAGGTGTAAAACAAGGAAACCAGGAAACTGCTCTGAAAAAAGGAGTTGACATTCTTGTTGCTACTCCGGGAAGATTGCTGGACTTTATTGCCCAGGGAATCATCAGCTTAAAAAACCTTGAAATCTTTGTATTGGACGAAGCCGACAGAATGCTGGACATGGGCTTTGTACACGATGTAAAAAGAATTATTAAACTATTACCACAAAAAAGGCAAACCTTATTTTTCTCCGCCACCATGCCTGCAGAGATACAGAAACTGGCAGATTCTATCCTGAACAATCCTGTAAAAGTGGAGGTAACGCCTGTTTCATCAACTGCAGATACCATAAAGCAGTCGGTTTATTTTGTGGAAAAGGACAATAAGCTGAATCTTTTAACGCATATTCTGAAGAATGATATTTCCGATTCTGTTCTTGTTTTTTCGAGAACAAAACACGGGGCCGATAAAATTGCAAGAAAACTTCAGAAAGATCAGATCACGACAGAAGCAATTCATGGTAATAAGTCGCAGAATGCACGTCAGAATGCATTAAATAATTTTAAATCCGGTAAAACAAGGGTTTTAGTGGCGACTGATATTGCGGCGAGGGGAATTGATATTGATGAACTTAAATTTGTGATTAATTTCGAGCTTTCCGATGTTTCTGAAACGTATGTTCACCGAATCGGAAGAACGGGAAGAGCGGGCGCAGAAGGAACTTCCATATCTTTTGTAGACGGCCTGGATTTATTAAACCTGAAAAACACAGAAAAGCTGATCGGAAAGAAGATCCCTGTCATCAAAGACCATCCTTTTCATACCGATGATCTTGTGGTCCAAAAGAGGGATTCTAACAACAAACCTTTTAACCCCGGTTCACACAAGCCAAAACCTGCAAGATCCGGCAGCGGTGCTCCAAGGTCGAAAAACAGGAATAAACCCGATTCTGCAGCTGCTCCTACGGGATTTAAAAAGCCAAAAAATAAGAATTTTACAAGGAAAAAATAATAAAAAAGCCTTCCGGAGTGGAAGGCTTTTTTATAGCTTGCTGATATTAAACTTGTTTAAATAATATCTTTGCATTCTCCGTCGTAATCCTGTCAATCTCCGAAAAATCAGATTTATAAATATCCACCAGTTTTCCGGCGACAAGGTCAAGATACGAACTTTCATTTCGTTTCCCACGGTGCGGAACGGGTGCAAGGTAGGGAGAATCTGTTTCAAGAACGATTTTATCTAAAGGAATTTCATTCAGGAACTGATCTATTTTTCCGTTTTTAAAGGTCACTACTCCACCAATTCCCAAGATAAAATTCAGATCTATGGCATGCTTTGCCTGCTCCAGGTTTCCTGAAAAACAATGGAAAATCCCCCTCAGTTTCGGGTGTTTTTTTCTTTCCAGAACTTCAAATGTTTCATCAAAGCTTTCGCGTGTATGAATTACGATCGGCAGATCTTTTTCGATGGCCCAGTCAATCTGCTGTTCAAAAGCTTTAATTTGAATATCGAGCGTTGTTTTATCCCAGTACAGATCAATGCCAATTTCTCCGATAGCGGGAAAATTTCTTTTATCCAGGTAATTTTTAACGATTTCCAATTCTTTTTCCCAGGTTTCAGGTTTCACATAACATGGATGGAGGCCCATCATGGAAAAAATGCGGTTCGGATATTCTGCTTCCAGCTGAAGCATTTTTTCGTGCGATTCTGAGTCGATGGCAGGAAGATAGAATTCGGTTATTCCTTTATCTAGTGCTCTTTGAATTGTTTCTTTTCTGTCGTCATCAAATTCTTCTGCGTATAAATGGGTATGGGTATCAATCATTTTTCTTTATAATTTTAACAGGTCCTCATAAGGATTTTCAAGTCCCAGAAGCATCCCAAAAGCCGGTTCCGTCTTCATTCCCTGCTGTTTTAACTGTATTATTTTTTGTTTAAAATCTTCTCCTTTTTCCTGAAGTATTTTGTATTCCGCAATCATATGCCGGTAAGCATTCTGCATTGTTGAAGGTTTATTCTGTCCGAAAATTTCGATAGGAAATTCTTCCAATCCAAAATTAACAGTAATACATTTTTCACCATTAAGAACAGGATATTCCACCTTAATTTCTGCATCGTGAGGAATACAGCTCAATACATCATTCAAAAAATTTTCTTCAAATTTAAGATCAACTTTACAGATTATATCAAGATCACTACCTTCAATATCAATTTCAATAGGAATTGTTCCGGCTAAAATTGGGGAATATGCTTTTAATTTCTCAAAGAAGCAATGTTTTGAAAGAAGCTGATAGGCTTTTTGCTGTCTTTCATTTCCTGATTTCAGATATTCAATTGTGGTAAAATCAGACATCTGAAAAGATTTTATGTTTTACTTTTTGTCGTTGTACTTCAATTTTTTGATTTAATTTTTCTTTAAATTCGATATATTTAGGATCTTTTTCGTCGCCGGTTCTGTGTTCCAGTGCTTTATTGATCTTAAAATTTTCTTTGATAAATTCTTTGGTTTCATCAGTAAAATAAGCATTCCCGAATTTCTCAAAGATATAATTTACCGCCTGAGTATTCGGATGTATCATGTCTTCTTTGTAAAAACGGTAATCCCTCAAATCGTCCATCAGGATTTCATAGACCGGAAGGTAATGGCAGTTTTCAAACTGTTGAATGGCCTCATGAACAGCCGTAATCAGTTTTGATTTACTCAGTTGATTTTCAATCATTCCGTCTTTTGTATGCCGAACGGGTGACACTGTAAAAAGGATCTGAACGTCATCCTTACAAATATCATTGAGATTTAATATCGTGTTATAAATGGCATCTGTAATTTCGTGATGGCTCAGCAATTTTTTTTCGAAGAATTTCTGCGGAATTTTGTGACAGTTGGCGACCAGTTTCTGTTTGGGAAGAAATTCGTAGATGAAAGACGTTCCGTAGGTAATGATTACCCAATCGGTTTCCTGAAGAAAAGAATTTCCTTCTTCTAGTTTAGCATTAATTTTATTTAATGTCTGATGGATATATCTTGTATCAAAACCGGTATGGTGATCAAGAGAAATAAATTCGTCATTAAACGTGATTAATTCTTCCTCATGATAAAACTCCGCATCGTGAAGCCTTTTTACCGAATTGCTGATTGAAAAGGGGTTAAAAACAGTTCCGAAAGGATTATTCAGTGCCTGAAGCTGCCCCTGGGAAAACAGATCCGACATTTCAGAAGCAAAGCAAGAACCGATTGAAAATATTCTATCTTCAAGCGTGATCTTATTCTTCGATTCTATGATATCAACTTCTGTCCTGAACTTCATTGCATTCGAAATTTGGAAATTTGAAAATGAAACAATTTAGAATTTTAAAATTATCTCATTTTCAAATTAGCACATTAACTTTCTCTTCTTAATAAGTAATTGGCCAATTCTGCGAATGGCTTTTTCTTTTCATCCGGAATATCAATTTTCTGGAGATAGCTCTGTCCGATTTCGTTGTGCTTTTCGATCAGTCGTAACGCTTTTTCGTCTACTTTTGTTCTTCTGAAAATTTTCTCTACTCCGTAGACTTTATCGATATTGTCCGTTTTTTTAGAATACCAGTAATCCAGTTCTTTTCTTTCTTCTTCTGTTGCGTGCTCTCTTGCCATCAGATAAAGAACCGTCTTTTTATTTTCGTAAATATCTCCGGCATGTTTTTTTCCGAATTGTGCCTGGTCTCCGAATACATCGAGATAATCATCCATGATCTGAAAGGCAATCCCGATATGTTTTCCGAAATTGAAAATTGCTTTGGCATCTTTAAAGTTGGCCTTGGCAATCAATGCTCCGATCTCAAAAGAAGAAGCACTCAAAACACCGGTTTTATAGGTAATCATTCTGATATAGTCATCAAAAGTTACATTTTCCTGGGTTTCAAAATTAATATCATATTGCTGACCTTCACACAAAAGCAGCCCTGTATGTGTGAATATTCTGATACATGCTTTGAATGTTTCAGGCTCCAGGTCTTCAAAGAATTTGTAGGCTTTTAACATGAGTCCGTCTCCTGAAAGAATACCTACATTGATTCCGTGTAATGTGTGAATCGTTGGTTTATTTCTTCTTAGCGGGGCTTCGTCCATGATATCATCATGAATCAAGGTGAAATTATGGAAAAATTCAATGGCAAGAGCAGGTTTGATTGCTTCAGTCAGATTACCGCCAAAAAGGTCGCAAGCCATAAGAACCATAATCGGGCGGAGTCTTTTCCCGCCATGTGAAATGATATAGTTCATCGGTTCGTACAACTCCGTCGGCTTGTCCTTAAAAGTATATTTGGCGATAGCATCTGCAACAATCTGCTGGTATTTGTCTAAAAATTCCATAAATTCTAATAGTTTGAACAAAAATACAATTTTTCCGGGGCTTTTTAAAGTAAAAATCCTTACTGTTTACTGGTGAAGATTTAATTTTCCGGAATAATAACCCTGTCTGCCTGATTCCTGATATTTAAATAAGAGTCTGCGGCCTAGCCCTGATTGAAGCATCTGTCTGAGCTCATTTTCATGTTTCGGCGGCGCGGCTTCGCCGCACCGCCGAAACATGAAAATAGCGAGTGCGGAAAGCAGGAAAAAGCTTCCAATAAAATATATATATTGCTTTTCGATGTAATCAAATTGCTCCTTAAAAAATATTAATTACAATTCGACGAAGTCAAAAAGCTTCCAATAAAATATACATATTGCTTTTCGATGCGATCAAATTGCTCCAAATGATAAAATAGTATATAGTTTTTCGATGCAATAACTCCGAATGTTTAGTCCACTATACATAAAAAACTTTGCCCGTATGAGCAAAGTTTTTTGTAATATATAAAATTGTTTTTTATGACAAGAAAGTAACCACAAGATACATAATTCCCGCAACAATTGCAGAGATTGGGATGGTAAGAACCCATGCCCAAAGAAGGCTTACGGTGATCCCCCAGCGTACGGCAGACACTCTTTTTGTAAGACCAACTCCGATGATGGACCCTGTTATGGTGTGTGTTGTAGAAACAGGAATTCCGAAGTGATCCGTAATAAACAGAGTAATCGCACCAGCAGTTTCTGCGCTCACCCCTTCAAGGGAAGTTACTTTTGTAATTTTGGTTCCCATTGTTTTGATGATCTTCCAGCCTCCACTCATGGTTCCCAAACCAATTGCCAAGAATGACACCAACGGAACCCAGATATAATGTTCAGCGAAATAATCAAAACGTCCGGCAGCAGGAATAGCGAGATAGACAGGATCCTGAAGCATCTCCACATGATAGTAAATCAATGCCGCTCCGATGATTCCCATTACTTTCTGCGCATCATTCAGGCCATGGCCTAAGCTGAAAAGTGCTGAAGAAGCCAGCTGTAATCTTTTGAACGACTGATCTGCTTTATGCGGATTTGATTTTTTATAAAGATGAACGATAATTAAAGTAATAATGATAGAGATAATCATCCCGATAATCGGAGCCATGAAAATGAACAGGAAAATAGGGATTACCTTATCAAATTTCACAACACTCTGCTGCGTTACCTGGCTTGCCGCTTCTTTAATGGTATCCCACATCCCCAATTCCGGATGAGCTGCGACAACACTATGATAATCCATCATGAAAGCATGCATTAAGGCTGCCCCCAGAAATCCTCCGATCAGTGTGTGAGAAGAAGAAGATGGGATCCCGAACCACCATGTAAGGAGATTCCATGCGATGGCGGCTACAAGCCCGGAAAATATTACTTCGAGGGTGATAAAATTTTCATTAACAGTTTTGGCAATCGTGTTACCGATTTTAAATTCGCCAATAATATAAGCAGCGATAAAGAACGCCGCGAAATTCCAAAGAGCTGCCCAAAGTACAGCCTGGAAAGGTGTTAAAACTTTTGTAGAAACAATAGTCGCGATTGAGTTGGCTGCATCATGAAAACCATTAATGTAATCGAAAATCAGAGCCAAAGCAATAATAACTATAAGTAAAATCGGAAATTCCATTGTTTAATTATAATTATTAATTAAGCGTATTTAATCATGATGTTCTCAATGGTATTGGCAACATCTTCTGCTTTGTCGGTCACGACTTCAAGATAATTAAGTACAGATGAAACTTTGATGATGTTAATGGCATCATTCGTTTCGAATAATTCCACCATTGAATTGGAAAGAAGATCGTCTGCTATATTTTCAATAGAGTTCACTTTAATACAAGCTTCTTTTACCTGTTCCATATTTTTGAAGCCTTTAAGATTCTTCATAGCATTCTGGATTTCAAGACATGCTTTGTGAATCAATAATGAGAAATCGGAATATGCCTTCATCTCAGGAGATTTATACAGGAAAATGTACTTTGTTGAGGCATAAATATAATCTGCAATATCATCCAGCCCTGTTGCAAGGGTATGAATATCTTCTCTGTCGAAAGGTGTAATGAAGTTTTTTCCCAGTTCTACAAAGATCTCATGAGTAAGTTCATCATTTTTATGTTCGAAGTCGCTCATTTTTTTCAGCATGGAATCATCATTAAGATCAAAATCTTTAATTCCTGCATTGAATTCCTCAGACATTGCTACAAGGTTTTCAGTTACTTTTTCGAACAGTACGAAGAAGATTTTATCTTTTGGTTGAAAAGCGTGGAAAATATTACCAATTCCCATTTTTAAGTATTTATAATTCGTGTGCAAATTTCTTAAAAAACGCCCTTACCTGAAACAATACAACATTAAGTTTTGTTAACATTGCATTACAGATTGATTATCAAATAAAAAAACCGGCCATGCAGCCGGTTTTCAGTATGTTTTAAGGAGTTTAGTTAGCTACTTCAGCCCTCATTTCCTTTCCTTTGAATTTCATGGATCCGATGTTGCTCAAAACATTGTCTTTGAATGATTTTTCAACTTCGAAGAATGAGAATTTCTCAAGAATTTCGATATCCCCGATTTCAGCTCTTTTCTTGCTTTTTCCGGAAGTCGCTTTGTTGATAATATCCAATACATCCAATTTCTTCAGCTGATCTTTTTTACCCAGATTAAAGAAGAATCTTACCATATCTTCATTTTTTCTTCTTGGCTTTCCGCTACGCTCGCTTCTTTCGCCTCTGTCACGATCTCTTCCTCTGTCTCTGTCGCGGTCTCTTCTGTCTCTTCTGGAACCTCCGTCATCATCTCTGCTGCTCAGTTTCTGATCAATAAGATCATGTCTGTCTTTATAATACATTGCAAGATCTTTCAGCTGAAACTGAAGGAGTTTGTGAGCAAGCTCTTCTTTTGTGAATGCCGATAAATCGGGAATCAGGGAGTCATCAAATTCAAAGAAATCTTCGTGAATTTCAAAAAGACTTTCAAAAACGCCTCCCACCTGAGCCTTGATAATATCTTCTCCGGTAGGAATTTTACCTTCTTGCATTTCAATTTTAGTCACCGATTTAATCTGCTTCAGCTTTCTGCTTTCTTCAGGCTTGATCAGGGCAATAGAAATACCGTCTTTTCCTGCTCTACCCGTTCTTCCGCTTCGGTGAACGAAAACTTCAGGATCATCCGGAAGAGAATAATGGATAACGTGAGTCAGGGAATTTACATCTAATCCTCTTGCGGCAACGTCTGTAGCCACAAGAATATCGATATTTTTAAGCCTGAATTTCTTCATTACCGTATCTCTCTGTGCCTGCGAAAGATCACCGTGAAGCGCATCTGCGGCGTATCCGTTCTGCATAAGGAAATCTGCAACCTCCTGGGTTTCCATTCTCGTTCTGCAGAAAATAATAGAATACTGATTCGGATTGGAATCGATAAGACGCTTTAAAGCTTCTTTTTTCTGGCGATAACCGATCACATAATATTCATGCTTGATGTTTTTCTTAACCTCATTGATAGAACCTACAGAAATTCTGTGCGGTTTTGTGAGGTAGCTTTTAGAAATTCTTTCCACTTCCTTGCTCATTGTTGCAGAGAAAAGGAAAGTTTGTTTCGTCTCAGGAGTTTCACTCAGGATTGTTTCCAACTCATCTTTGAAACCCATTGAAAGCATCTCATCTGCTTCATCCAGCACAAGCCAGTGAATCGCAGAAAAATCCAGTGCTTTTCTGTTAATAAGGTCAATTACTCTTCCCGGAGTTCCCACAATAATCTGCGGTTTGTCCTTAAGAGACCTGATCTGATCCATAATACTGCTTCCACCATAAACGGCTGTCGTTTTGATGTCTTTCATGTATTTGGAGTAGTTTTTAATGTCTTTCGTAATCTGAAGACATAATTCCCGTGTCGGACAAAGGACCAATAATTGGATTTTGCGACTCGTATCGTCAATCATATCCAAAATCGGAAGCGAAAACGCTGCTGTTTTGCCTGTCCCTGTCTGCGCAAGTGCGATCAAGTCGCGAATATCTGAAAGAATAAAAGGGATAGTCTGTTTTTGGATTTCTGTCGGGCTTTCGTAACCCAGTTCGCCAATAGCCTTAAGAATATCAGGACTTAAATTGGTTTCCGTAAATAAATTCATTAAATATTTTAAAATTTTTGCAAAGATACAATTATTATTTGAATTACATTTTAACTATTATTACAGAAACAATAATTTAATATTTAAAAGTGATAATGCTTTTATAATTTCCGCAGAAAAACTGCCATATTTTTAATTTTAATTTAAATACCATTTATGATATGGACTCTGTCGTAGGCAGGAAAAATGTATTTCCTGTATTGGCCGAATTTGATTAATTTTGGTTGAAAATAAAAAAATATGCCAGCAGCAGTTTCACCAAAAGTTTTTGATTTTTTAAGACAACTTGCCGAAAATAACAACCGTGAATGGTTTACAGAGAATAAAAATCTCTATACCGAATCTCAGGAAAATATTGTAGCATTTCTTGAAGACCTGATTGCAGAGATGTCTGAATTTGATTCTGAGTTGGGAAAAATTGATGCTAAAAAATCCCTGTTCAGAATTTACAGGGACACCCGTTTTTCAAAAGATAAAACACCTTATAAAACCAACATCGGCGCATCGCTTGGAATGGGGAAAGGCAGCCAGAAAGGCGGATATTATCTGCACCTGGAGCCGGGAAAATCTTTTATTGCCGGAGGAATCTACATGCCGGAATCTTCAGTTCTGAAAACCTTGAGAAAAGAAATTTCACTGTATGGGAAGGAATTTTTAAACATTTTAAACAATAAAGAATTTAAAAAATATTTTCCGGAGCTGGATCAGGATGATAAACTGAAAAAAGTGCCGCAGGGATTTGAAAAAGAAGATCCTATGGCTGAGTACCTGAAACTGAAAAGCTTCATTGTAGTGTATAATCTTTCGGATAAGGAAATTTCGGATAAAAGTGCTTCAAAAACCCTGGCAAAAATCTTTAAAGTGATGAAGCCCCTGAATGATTTTCTGAATGCACCCTTTTTATAGTTTTAAATTATATTCGTTGATAGCCAGAGACTTATAATTTGACTGTTTTAACATTAATTTAACATTTTTGCGTATATTTGCTCGTGTCAAAAGCAAAAGCATGTCTATATACCAAAGAATTGCTGAAAATCTGCAATATATAAGTCCCGGTTTTTACAAGAAAAGATTTTTTAAAAATTTAAACAATCTCAGTAAAGATAATTTCTCTGCAAGAAACGTAGAACCCGAATTGGTATGGATTAAAGAATTTCTCCCTAAAAAAGCCGTTATTTTTGATATAGGTGCCAATGTAGGCACATTTTTATACCAGCTGGAAAATAAGCTGGATCATGAACAGATCTATGCTTTTGAACCCAATAAAAAATTGTACAGAAGGCTTAAAAGACTATTTCCGCAAATGCGCATTTTTCCGTTGGCTCTTTCGGATGAAAACACGACAGCCGAATTTAAAGTACCCATAATCAACGGTAAAACAATTGCTTCCAGGGGAACCCTAAACACCTCTTACAAAGAAAAAGGTGAGGAAAGAAGCTATACCGAAAAGGTAAAGGTTATACGTCTTGATGACTGGGCTGCCATTGAAAGTATTCACAGGCTGGATTTTATCAAAATAGATGTTGAGGGGAATGAAATGAAAACACTTTATGGAGCCCGTGAAGTAATCTGTAAGTTTTTGCCGGTACTGATGGTGGAAATGGAGCAAAGACACCATGACCTCCCGATCTGGAAAGAAATCTCTGAAGTAGAATCCTGGGGTTATGATGCCCATTATCTTAACAGAAATACTTTCGGGCTGGAAAAATTATCGGAAGACATTCTACTGAAAAATATAAGCGACGAAAAAAATAAAAAAGAATACATCAACAACATTATCTTTATTCCTAAAAGTCAATAAAAATGAGTGTAGTTGCGAGACAAGGGTTTAAGTATTCTATTATTGGCTATGTAGGTTTTCTCCTGGGTACCGTTTCCGCGATTTTCATTTTCCCAAATGATTTTGAATTTTACGGAAAACTGAGATACAGCATGCAGACCGCAGAGATGCTGGTTCCTTTCGTAGTTTTCGGGATTTCATATGCGAATGTGAAATTTTTTCACAGCGTGCAGCAAGACGGAAAAAACCAGAATATGCTTTCCCTGTCACTGCTTATCATCTTCATCAATTTCCTGATTTTCTGCGGAGTATTTTTTATACTTCCCTATTTTTATCCTCAGTTTTTAAAGACTCAGGCGTGGAACATCAAAGGAATTATTCTTCCTTTGATTTTGGTTTTGTCGCTGTGTGCCCTATTCAATAAATACACATCCAACTATAAAAGAATTGTTGTTTCCAATATTTTTGACAATCTTTTTCCTAAAATTGCCAACCTCGGTGCATTCTGTCTTTTTTTTTACTTTGCATTTTCGCAGAAGACGGCATTGGCATTTTTCTTCGGAATTTTTGCGCTGATGCTGTTCGGTTATATTTACTATACGAATAAGCTGGATAAAATCAACTTCGACTTCAGTACCGATTATTTTAAAAAAGACGGGTTCTGGAAGGAGTTTATGAATTATAGTTTTTTCGGTTTTCTGGGGACTTTCGGGAATTATCTTGCGATCAACAGCTTTATGATCGGCGAATACATGGGAATGGAGGAAAACGGGATTTATTCTACATTGTATGCATTGATTTCCCTCATTTCGATTCCGCAGCTGGGATTATTTAATATTTCAGCCCCGATAATCAGTAAAAATCTTGCAGACGGGGATATGGAAGGACTGGATAAGTTTCATAAGAAAACTTCGCTCACCCTCTATTTTTTAGGTGCCGTTTTATTTTCCTGCATTATGGTAGGATTCCCTTATCTGACTTATTTTATGCCTAAAAACGGGGTTTTGCTGAGAGAATACGAACCGGTAGTCTGGATCTGGGGATCAGCAGTGTTAATTGACCTTGCCACAGGTTTTAACGGAAATATTATTTCACTTTCAAAATACTACAAATTCAATATTCTCGTAATGCTGCTGCTTGCAGGCCTCACTATTTTCCTGAATTTATATTTCCTGAAAAATACGGATTTGAAACTGATCGGTATTGCGTTATCAACAGCCATCTCGCTGATTACCTACAATGTGGTGAAGATCGTATTTAATTATTTTGTATTTAAAGTTTCCCCGCTTACTATTGAAATGATTTTCGTCTCAATTATCTGCACACTGGCCATAACCGTGGCAATTGTCCTTCCGAATTTCAGCAACAATTTCATCAATCTGGTTTACAAACCTGCTGTGGTCCTGCTTTTGATTTTCATCGGAAATTATTTCACGAAGGTTTTCCCGATTGAAGATTATTTAAACAAAAACTTTATTAAAAGTATCTTTAAATTCAAGTAGCCATTAAACTGTTCAAAAGATTTTCGAGCTTTTGTCTGACTGCTTTTTTGTTGTATTCCTTCTGAAAATCGAATTTCAGATCTTTAAGCTCTTCAAACTGCTGGGTGAGATCAGATTGTTCCGGAAGAATAAAATCCAGCGACGATTGATAATTCTTTGGGAATACAGCAAGCTTCCCGAATTTTATGGAATCCCCAATATTTCCGGTCATCTTTGTTTTTCCATATATTTCTTTCTGGCTGAAAAACTCTGTTTCCTCCTGAATCGGACACCACAAAACATCTGCTTTCCGCATCCAATTCTCAAAATTTTCCGGCGGAACCCTCTCCGAAAAATAAGTAATGTTAACATGCTGTAAAGAATGTTGCAGATCAGTAAGCTGCTTCAGTTCGGCATGATCAGCCTTACCTAAAAAAACAAATTCTATCAGTATTTTCTTAAAATCGGGATGATGATATAAGTCTTCAATTTTTTTTATTTCTGAAAATACTTTTTTATAATCCCTTCTTTTTTGGGAAACACCACCCGGAATAACAACTGTAAGAATTTTATTCTGAATTCTTTCTGAATATTTTGTATAAAAAATAGGTAAAAAACTAAAGCATTCTGAAATCAATGCTTCATCCAGAACCAAAAGTTTTCTGGCTTTCCGGTAAATTTTTGAAGAACCCAGTAATCCTTCTTTCCATAAAAGTTTTAACCGGTAAATTCTATCTTTTTTGAATATACTTTTAAGAAGACTGAAATTTGAAGTCCTGATAAAGTTGATATTGTGAACAATAACTGCCGTATTATATTTTTCGGCAATCGTGAAAAATGTATTGAAATACCGATGAACAGTTCCGATAATAACAAGGTCATACTTTTTTAACGTCAACTGATCCAAGATCATGGAACTGTCTGAGAGAAATATGTTTTCCCCATTTTCAGCAATGTGATCTTTAACTTTTTTTGAAAAATAATAGTCCACTGAAAAAGAACCCGTCCCATTCATAATATCCATGAAAGACTGGGCAATTTCAGCGTGGGTATCAATTTCTATGTAAGCAATTCTTTTCAAGTTTTAAATTTAAACTAAGAGTATTTCTTGTTTATTTGTTAAAGGTAAAGATATTATGTGAATGCAAATTACATTTTCAGCCATTTTCTTTTAAGCATTTCCCAACGTTGCCGATTGATGATTTCCCGCTCATTCTCAGATATTTTTAATTCCAGTTTACGATTACGACAGTTTTCATAAGAGCCGATAATTTTAAAAAAGAAAGATATTGATCTGCTTTTCACCGCTTCTTTACAAGATGCCACATATGCCAAAAATCTGTTTAAGCCTAAAAAATAGAAATATTTACCGTAATATTCGGCTGGTTTAATGGTGTAATCTGCTCCTTTTACTTTAATTAAACGAACGTGCAGCTCCGGAATAACGACTTCTTTCCATCCTAGATTCTGAAGAAGGATTGCATCAATATTATCCCAACCTAAAGTTTCCCTGATGCCATTCATCTGTATAAAACTTTCTTTTCGGTAGGCTTTTACTGGTCCCCGTACATGATGTCTATTAGAATTTCCTTCATATACCCAATCTCCGTTTTTCTCAATATATAAAAGGCCACCAACAAGTCCGTAATCAGGATGTTTCTTAAACGTTGCTCCGATTTTTTCAAGGTAATTTTCAGGAAATATGACATCAGAATCAAATTTACAAATGACGTCAAAAGCATCTATGTCCTTAGTTTCAAGTCCTTTTTTAAAAGCATGAACCACCTTTGATCCGGGCTGATGTAAAGATTTCTGCAGATCCACGGTTTCAAACCTGACATCCAGATCAGTGTATTTCCTGATTACTTCCGCCGTATTATCCGTAGAACCGTCGTTTACGATTACTGTCTTAAAGTCCTTAAAGCTTTGCCGCTGTAAAGAATCCAGTGTGAAAGAAAGATTATTCTCTTCGTTATGCGCAGGAATTATAATTAAAAACCTCACGTTAATGTATAAATGATGAATGATAAGTGATAAAGAAACAATAAGACAGACTATCTTCAATACGCTTTATCACTTATCAATTGTTGTTTATTATTTGTTATGCGGCTTCAGCATGTTTCTCGGATCAAGGATTTCATCCAACTTTTCCTGGGAAAGAATACCTTTCTCCAATACGAGATTATAAACACTTTTTCCGGTTTCCAGCGCTTCTTTTGCAATTTCCGTAGAATGTTTATAGCCTATGTATGGATTCAGTGCGGTTACAATTCCGATGCTGTGTTTTACCATATTGAGGCACACTTCACGGTTTGCCGTAATTCCTACGACACATTTTTCACGAAGCGTATCCAAGGCATTGCAAAGAAAATGAATATTTTCCATAATAGCGTGTGAAAGTACCGGTTCCATTACATTAAGCTGTAGCTGTCCTGCTTCCGCAGCAAACGTTACGGTAAGATCATTTCCGAACACTTTAAAGCACACCTGATTGACAACTTCCGGAATTACCGGATTTACTTTGCCAGGCATAATAGAAGATCCGGGCTGCATCGGCGGGAGATTGATCTCGAAAAGTCCCGCCCTTGGTCCTGAAGAAAGCAGCCTCAAATCATTACAGATTTTTGAAAGCTTTACGGCAAGCCGCTTCATTGCAGACGAATAAATAACGTACGATCCTGTATCCGGTGTTGCTTCTACCAAATCGGGCGCTGAAACTACCGGGAAACCCGTAATTTGAGCGAGGTTTTTTGCACATAATGTGGCATAACCGACCGGAGCATTTAATCCTGTTCCGATAGCAGTAGCTCCCATATTCACCTCCACGAAAAGGTCGGCATTGTTATTTAATTTTGAAATATCTTCTTCCAGAGTTGCAGCGAATGCTTCAAATTCCTGTCCCAGTGTCATTGGAACAGCATCCTGAAGCTGTGTACGTCCCATTTTAATAACATCATGGAATTCTTTTCCTTTTTCCCTGAATGCCTCAACAATTTTTCCAAGCTTTTCAACAAGAATTGCATTCATCTGCAGCAACCCCATTTTGATAGCGGTTGGATAAGCATCGTTGGTTGACTGCGAAAGATTAACATGATCATTCGGCGAACAAAACTGATACTCTCCTTTATTTTTTCCTAATTTTTCTAAAACCCGGTTGGCAATAACTTCATTGGCGTTCATATTGATGGACGTGCCTGCCCCACCCTGGATCATATCCACAGGAAACTGTTCGTGGAGCTCCCCATTGATAATTTCATCACAAACTTCAGCGATACTGAAGTACAATTTTTCATCAAGAAGCCCAAGCTCATAATTCGTTTTTGCAGCTGCTTTCTTTACGTAAGCCAACCCTCTGATGAACTGAGGATAAGAAGACAGCAGCTGTCCTGAAATTTTAAAATTATTAATGGCTCTTTGCGTCTGTACTCCATAATAAGCATTGATCGGGACGTTTAATTCCCCCAATAGATCGCTTTCTTTTCTGAAATTTTCCATAATTTATAATTGATATAACAATTTATCAATGTAACAGTGTACCAATATAGTAATAGAATTTAGACATTGTTATTTTGATAAATTGCTACATTGTACATTTATTTTAACGGATATTTTAATACTAAAGCCTGTAATATTGCATATGTTTCAGGATCCATGATTCCGTCATAATTCTGCGGTCTGAAGTGATACTGGAAAGCTTCTATTGTTTTCTTGGTAGCATCATCCCATTTTCCGCTCAGATCCAGCGCGTACCCGAATTTCTGTAACTGTGTCTGAACATTAAAAATAAATGTTGAATCATTATATTTCGATGGGAAATCCGCAGAAACGGCAAGGTCATAGTAATTTTGTTTAGCAGCATCATCATACCACATCCCGATCTGATATTCATCATACAATCTTTTCCACGGAAACAAAGGTCCCGGGTCCTGTTTTCTTGTAGGTGCAATATCGGAGTGCGCAAGAATATTTGTTGCCGGAATCTGATATCGGGTTGCAATATCTTTTACCAAAGCGGCTACTTTTTTTATCTGTGCTTCATCAAAAGGAGCAAAAACTCTTTTTCCGGAAGCGTCAGTTATATATCCTGTATTTACGATTTCAATCCCGATTGAAGTATCGTTAAGGTTTTTATCCGTTCTCCATGCACTTATTCCCGCGTGATAAGCACGTTTATTTTCATCTACCAACTGGTAAATTTCATTATCTCCTGTATTGTTTACAAGATAATGTGCACTCACGGCCTGCTGTGTAAGGACAGTAATAGATTTATCATCCGGCAATGCCGTATAGTGAAGGATAAGATATCTTTGTCTGAAATTCTGTGCAATGGCCGGAAAATAGTCTTTTACCACTTTATAGCCGGCAGGTTTTGCAGAAACAATGGATCCGTAACTTGCGGTATTATCATTTTTTGTTGCATCGGCAATATTGGTTGTGAAAAAATCGACACCATGCTCTGTGGAAACCTTTGGTTTTGGCTTCTCATCCGTTGTTTTAGCAGTCGTTTTCGGCTGTACTGACGGGGTTTTCGGGATATATTGCCTTTTTTTTGCATTTCGTTGTGAAGTACAGGAAAAAACGGCAACGCTTAATCCGATGATATATAATGTTTTACGCATTTGTTTATTTTTTTTACCAGTTTATTACCTCAAAAATACGCAAATATTTCTTGAAAAATATTTGGTAAATAAAGAAATCTATTCTATATTTGCACTCGCAATAAAGGAACAACGATCATTAAAAAACGAAGATAACAGGAGGGTTGCCGGAGTGGTTAACGGAGCAGTTTGCTAAACTGTCGACGCGAAAGTGTCGCAAGGGTTCGAATCCCTTACCCTCCGCTTTTCTATATATCTTTTTCGGGGCGTAGCGTAGTCCGGTCATCGCGCCTGGTTTGGGACCAGGAGGTCGCAGGTTCGAATCCTGCCGCCCCGACTTTTTTAAATGCTTAAGGATCATTAAGCAAGAATCAACTTTTAATGGGTGCGTAGCTCAGCTGGATAGAGCATCTGCCTTCTAAGCAGACGGTCAAAGGTTCGAATCCTTTCGCGCTCACAGAACCTCATAGCTTTTGTTATGAGGTTTTTTGTTATATAAATCCTTGATCTTTATTTAATTAGTTGCAAGTTTGAAATCCTGTAATGCTGAATACTGATGTAACAAAATTATAATCTACATCTATTCTCAGGCATTTTTTTTCATTACTGATGTTAACAGCTTTATTCTGAAAGAAATATACATAATCTCTCCTTACCTCTAATTTGCAATTATGCATACCCATTTTAAGTAATTCATACTGCAGATTTTCGCCGATATTTTCAAGTCCGTGTGTATAAAAATTGATATTAGAATGATGTTCTAAATATTGCAAGTTTTCTGGTTCTATTTCCGAAAATGCAATGCTAAGCTTTTTCTCGATATAATAATTAAAAGCGACTGAAATTATTATTAATGAAAATAATAAAAGTAAAATTTTTCTGATCATAAGTTTTTATAAAACAATGATTATTAATCGGGTAAATTTAATTAAATATTATTGTTAAAAAATTATTAGTGTTTTATTTTTATAATTCAAAAAAAGTATCTATATTTGCACCCACAAAAAACAAGGTAATTCTTGTTAAAGATGACCTCTTCGGGGCGTAGCGTAGTCCGGTCATCGCGCCTGGTTTGGGACCAGGAGGTCGCAGGTTCGAATCCTGCCGCCCCGACTTAAATTTTATTTTTAGGGTGCGTAGCTCAGCTGGATAGAGCATCTGCCTTCTAAGCAGACGGTCAAAGGTTCGAATCCTTTCGCGCTCACACAAAAACCTCATAGCTTTTGTTATGAGGT